>JBIOTX010000155.1:0-14714 GCA_044866315.1 Thermoanaerobaculia bacterium
CGGTGATCAGCCAGACCGGGAAGCTCCCGGTGCTCGTCGACGTCGACGCCTTCGCGCTGCAGAACTGCTACGAAGTGAACTACGAGCTCGAGGACGGACGCGTGCTCGCGCTGGTCAACGTCGGCGCCTCGGTCACGAACGTCAACGTGCTCTCGGGCGGGACTTCGATGTTCTGGCGCGACATCACGTTCGGCGGCAATCAGTACACCGACGCCATCCAGCGCGAGCTCAGCCTCTCGTTCGAGCAGGCCGAGGAGCTCAAGCGCGGCAAGGCCGTGGCCGACTACACCATCCAGCAGGTCATCCCCATCCTCAACTCCGTCTCCGAGGACTTCGCGGGTGAGCTGCGCAAGACCCTCGACTTCTTCACCGCGACCTCCGGCGCCGACCGGGTGGACGAGATCGTCCTGGCCGGCGGCGGCTCGGGCGTGCTGAACCTCGACGCGATCCTCCGCGACAAGTTCGGCATCCCCGTGTCGATCATGGACCCCTTCCGGAAAATCAACGTCGACGAAAGCCAATTCAACCCCGAAGAGCTGGCCGAGATCGCGCCGAGCATGGCCATCGCCGTCGGCCTCGCCATAAGGAAGTTGGGGGACGCTTGATCAAGATCAATCTGGTGCGGGAAGGGCGGGCGGTCCGCGGTGCGGGCGCAGCTCCGGCTGCGATCACGGCGGGAGTGCCAGCGGTTTCGGTCGGCGGCGCGAACATCAACAACGTCCTCATCGCCGTGTTCGCCGTGCTCGGGGTCCTGGCGGCGCTGGGCTACTGGTTCTGGAACAAGCGCACGCTCAGCCAGCGGCAGGAGACGGTCGCCCAGCGGTCGGCCGAGGCTCAGAAGCTGGAGGCGATCATCAAAGAGGTCGACCAGTTCCAGAAGCGCAAGGACAACCTCCAGCAGCGCATCGACCTCATCAATCAGCTCAAGCAGAACCAGAAGGGGCCGGTCCGGATCATGGACCAGATCAGCCGCGACCTGCCCGACCTGGTCTGGCTGGACTCGCTGGACGTGGCCGGCGGCCGGATCACTCTGGCCGGGCGCGGGCTGAACCCGAACGCCATCGCCCTGTTCATCGAGAACATCAAGAACGACCCCTACTTCGAGGAGCCCCAGGTGGGCGCGGTGACACAGATCTCCACCGTCCCGCTGGTGTACTCGTTCGACATGAATTTCGCCTTCACGTATCAGCCGAAGTCGGCGGCCGCCGCCGGCGGCGCGGCCACTTCCACGTCGACGACGGCGACGACGACGGCGGCGGCCACGCAGTAGCAGGAGAGGTCGATGGCTCTGACGATTGACGACAAACCGTGGTGGGTGGGACTGCTGGTGGGGCTTGTCATAGCCGTGGCGGCGGTGTGGGCCATCGATTACACGCTCGTCAAAGGCATCAAGGAAGAGATCGCCGCCGCCGACGCGCAGATCGCCGAGCTGGACAAGAAGATCGCCCAGGGCCAGGCCGCGGAGCGCAAGCTCCCGCAGTTCCGCGAGGAAGTGAAGCGCCTGGAGCTGGAGCTGGAGAAGCTCCGCCGCATCCTCCCCTCCACCCGCAACACCGAGGAGATCATCAAGAAGATCAAGTCCCTGGTCGACCAGGGCGAGTTCACCCTCAAGCGGCTGTCCTTCCCCCCGCTCAACACCAACTCCAGCGACCCGTACTCGGAGTGGCCGATCTCCATCTCCGTCGACGGCCGCTACCACGACCTGGCCATCCTCTTCAATCGCCTCGGCAACTTCTCGCGCATCATGAACGTCGAGCAGATCCACATCGGCGCCCTGGGCAGCCAGGAGGCCAAGACCATCAGCTCCGACTTCGTGGCCAAGACCTTCGTCTACATCGAGCCGAAGGAGGAGGAGAAGAAGGACGGCTCGAAGCCGGGCGGCGGGACTCCGGGAGGAGGCGAGGAATGAGCACGAACATGATCCGCGTCCGCAGTCTCCTCGCCTCGCTGCTCCTGGTGGTCGCCGCCGTGGCCAGCGTGATCGCCCAGGCGCCGACGGCCACCACCACCGACACCGCGGCCACGACCGCGACCTCGGAAGACGTACAGAAGACCATCGAGGAGATCCTCGAGGAGCCGACCACCACCGATACGTATCGCTACGACCCGCAGGGCCGCCGCGATCCCTTCCGGTCGCTGATCGGTCCCGCGCCGAAGCTGGAGGGCGATCGTCCTCCCGGCGTGCGCGGGCTTCTGATCGACGAGATGAAGCTGCAGGGCGTCTTCAGGACCCGCCAGGGCCTCTCCGCCATGGTTCAGGGGGCCGACAACAAGGGATATCTCATTCGGATCGGAGACAAAGTTTTCGACGGAGAAGTCATCCGGATCACGCCGACGTCGGTGGTCTTCCGGCAGGAAGTGAACGATCCGACGCGTATCGAGCGCTATCGCGAAGTCGTCAAGGACATCGCGCCGACGACGAAGAAGTAGGGAGCGGGTGCAGGCACGGGAGGGCGAGATGGTGAAGGTGGGAAGTATGAGAAGAGCCAAGCGAATCCTGGTGATTACCGGCATCCTCCTGGTGGGGACGACCGCCGCCGACGCCGGGTTGTTCGGTCGGAAGGCGAAGAAGACGCCCGACGCGCCGGTGACCACGAACGTGATGGCCCTGACCGCCATCGAGGTGGACGGCTCGCAGGTCATCCTCCGCACCAACGGCGCACCCGCCTACACCTCCTACAGCCCCACTCCGGGCGTGTTCGTGGTCGACCTGACCGGCGCCTCCAAGGACGTTGCGGCCACGATCCCGGCCACCCTCCCGCCGGCCGTGGTGTCCATGTCCGCCGAGGAAGTGGTGGAGATGGGCAATGCCCTCACCCGCGTGACCTTCCGGCTCACCCAGCAGCTCGGCCTCGAGGTCTCGGCCATCGACAAGGCCGTCGTCGTCACCATCCCGTCGACCTCCGCCCCGGTCGAGACCGCCCCTGCCATCGTCGAAGCCCTGCCCGTGGTCGCTCCGGTCGTCAATGACCCGCCCGCCCCCGAGCCCGTGCAGACCGCGAGCGTCGAGCCGGTCAGTGAGCCCGTCGTCGAGGCCCCGGCGCCGGCACCGGCCCCCGCGGTCGTCGCCGAGCCCGAGTCCCTGCCGCGCGCGCGCAATGTGCGCCGCATCGACGCCGCCACCAACGGCGACGCCGTGGAAGTGCGGGTCTCCGCCGACGGCGCGCTCAAGTACAAGGCCTTCCGTCTGGAGAACCCCACGCGCCTGGTCATCGACCTCGAGGGCGTGAAGAACTCCGTCCCCAAGAGCACGGTCAACGTGGGCGATGAACTCGTCCAGCGCGTGCGCGTGGCCCAGTTCTCGGCCGCGCCGCCGGTGGCGCGCGTGGTCATCGACCTCAATCGCAAGAGCGAGTACACCATCGACGCCTCCGGCGACCAGTTGCGCGTCGCCTTCGGCGGTGTGGTGCGGGCTGCCAGCCTGCCTCCCGTGACCCCCGAAAGCAGGCCGGAGGCCCGCACCACACCGGCACCGGCTCCCACACCCGCCGACATCCCCTCTCAGGTTCCGACCATCGCCGAGAACGTCGCCCCTGCTCCGGCCAAGCCGTGGAAGATGCCCGAGCCGGCCTCGAAGGGCGCGCGCTCGGTGATCAACGCGCCCCCGCCGCAGGAGGCGCCGCCCCCGCCGACGCCGCGTGAGAACGTCTTCGACGACGCCGTTCCTCCGACCACGACCGCGCGCACGCTGTCCGGCTCGCGCACGCTCAGCGGCGGCCCGCGCACGTTCACCGGCGAGCCGATCTCGCTGAACCTCAAGGACGCCGACGTCAAGGACGTCCTGCGCACCTTCGCCGAGCTGACCGGCCTGAACATGGCCATCGATCCCGGCGTGGGCGGCTCGGTCACGGTCGACTTCGTGGACGTGCCGTGGGACCAGGCCCTGGACATCATCCTCCGCCAGAACGGGCTGACCTTCGTCCTGGAAGGCAACGTGATGCGCATCGGCACGATCGACCGCATCGCCGCCGAGACCCAGGCCTCGCGCCGGCTGCAGGAGGAAGAGCGGCTGAACGTGCCCCTGACCACGCTCAGCTTCAAGCTCTCCTATGCCCGGGCGGCCGACGTGTCCAGCCTGCTGCGCGACATCGCCAGCCCGCGGGCGCGGATCATCGTCGACAACCGCACCAACCAGCTCATCATCAGCGAGATCCCGCAGTACCTGACCCTGATGCAGAACCTCATCACCACCGTGGACATCGCCACGCGGCAGGTGACCATCGAGGCCCGCATCGTGGAGAGCTCGCGGACGTTCTCGCAGTCCTACGGGTTCACCTGGAACTTCGACGGCGAGCTCGATCCGGCGCTCGGTACCGGCACCGGACTGGTCTTCCCGAACCGCGTCGGCTTCGTCGGCGGACCGTTCAACTTCGGTGGTCCGGGCCCGATCCTGTCCTTCGAGCTGTTCGACGTCCTCGGGGCCTTCAACCTCGACTTCGCCCTGCATGCCGCCGAGGCCCAGGGCTACGCCAAGATCATCTCCGCGCCGCGCGTGACCACCCAGGACAACCAGTCCGCGGACATCACCAGCGGCTTCCAGATCCCGTATCAGACGCGCATCAACTTCACCACCACCGTGCAGTACCTGGACGCCACGCTGCGCCTGTCGGTGATCCCCCAGATCACCGAGGCCGGTACGGTGATCATGGACATCCAGGTGCAGAAGAACGAGCCGCTGGTCGGTCTGACCATCGAAGGCGCGGCCGGCACGCCGCTGACCACGCGCCAGGCCCGGACCCGGCTGATGGTGCGCGACGGCGGCACGGCCGTGATCGCCGGCATCTTCCAGACCAAGGACAACGACGCCGTGACCCGCGTGCCGTTCGTCCACCAGATCCCGATCATCGGGAATCTGTTCAAGTCGCACAACGTCGTCACGTCGCACGATGAATTACTCATCTTCATCACGCCCCGGATCGTGAGAGGTTGAGGCGAGGGAGGGCGCGAGACACCATGAGGACCACCACCATGAAGCACAGACTGATCGCCATCGCCGCCGTGACGGCGGCCTCGCTGTTCGGGTGCAGCAACGAGCTGAGCAACGACGGTGCTCCCGTCGAGCTGATCGTGACCAACACCCAGAACCTGCAGCAGATCGACATCCAGCCGAACGCGGAAGGGTGCGACGAGAACGTCGGCACCATCAACATGCGCGTCATCCCGAAGAACGACACCGTCACCGGCGACTTCGTGCAGGTGCGGATCACCCGCTACCGCGTCTCCTACCAGCGCACCGACGGCGGCCGGCTCGTGCCCGCGCCGTTCGTCCGCTCGATCGACACGCTCATCGACGTGGGCGGGAGCGCCAGTCTGAGCGAGTTCGTCGTCCTCCAGGGCGACGCGCTCACCCAGGCGCCGTTCGTGGCTCTGTTGCCGAACAACGGCGGCCGCGATCCGGAGACCGGGCGTCCGGTGGTCCGGATGGACGTGATCGTCGAGCTGTTCGGCGAGACTCTGGGCGGCGACAACGTCTACGACGCGACGCGCTTCCCGCTCGACTTCTGTTTCGACTGCGACGGCTGCTCGTAGGGGACGAACGGGTGTGAAGAGGGGGTTCTACATGTTCAAGAGAGATCAGCGGAAAACGTGGTTCGCGCTTCTGGCGCTGCTACTCCTGCTCGCAGCCTGCAAGGGCGAGACTCCGACCGCGCCGCCTCCGGGCGGACCTCCGGGCGGCACGCCGCCTCCCACCGGCGTCAACGTGGTGGTCTCGGTGTCGAACGCCGATCCCCTGGTCGACTCCTCGGTGGTCATCACCGCCACGGTGACCAACAACGGCGCCATCGTCCCCGACGGCACGGCCGTGGAGTTCGAGACCACGCACGGCCTCTTCACCGACACCGGCGCGCAGAAGACCATCCGCACCACCACCAACGGCGTGGCCACGGCCACTCTGTCGGCGTCGTCTCCCGGAGTGGCGCGCATCACCGTCGTGGTGAACAACGTCTCCCGCAATACCGAGGTGACGTTCCGGGCCCGGCCGGTGACCCCTCCGATCCCGCCCAGCACGCCCACCATCACCTCGATCGTTCCCGCCATCGGCTCTCCGGCCGGCGGCCAGATCATTCGCATCACCGGCACGAACTTCAAGGCCCCGGTCAAGGTGCTCTTCGACCTCGGCGGACCGCTGCCGGTCGAGGCCCTGGTGGTCTCCGCCACCGAGAACCAGATCGAGGTGATCACCCCGTCGGTGAACCTCGGCGCGGAGCAGCAGCTCGCCGCCGACATCATCGTCCTGACTCAGGCCGGGACGACCAACGAGCAGCGCGTCAGCGCGCCGGACGGCTTCACCTTCCGCAATGAGCTGCTCACGCCGATCATCCGCACGCTGTCGCCGGCTTCCGGCCCGATCGGCGGCGGGACGATGGTGCAGATCCTCGGCGAAGGCTTCCAGGCGCCGGTGCAGGTGTTCTTCGGCGCCGCCGAGGCCCGGGTGGTCGAGGTCAACTTCGCCACCATCACCGTCGAGGCGCCGGCGGGACGCGATACCTCTCCCGACGGCTCCGGCACGGTCACCGGTCCGGTCGCCGTGAGCGTGCTGAACATGATCTCCGGCAGGACCGCGACCTCGCCGACGCCATTCCGCTACGTGGCCAACATGGTCATCACCGCGGTCGGGCCGGGTGGGGCGCAGTTCAACGAGCCGACCCGGGTCACCATCGACGGCGTCGGCTTCGTCGCGCCCGTGTCCGTGGTCGTGCGCACCGGACAAGGGGACATCCCCCTGCAGCCGCTCAACGTCAGCGGCACGCAGATCATCGCCCGCACTTCGGTGGTCGCTCTGCGCGCCTGCGACGACATCACCGGCACCATCGTCGTCACCAACATCAACAACGGCGACTCGGCCACCGGGACGGGATTCACGTTCTTCGTCCCGCAGCCGACCATCGTCGACGTCGAGCCGGCCGTGGTGACGGCCGGCGGCTCCACCGTCATCACCGTTGCCAACGCCATTCCGGGCGTGACCCGGATCCGGCTCGGAACCTTCACGGTCTTCCCGACCGCGCAGACGTTCGATCCGGCCACGGGCATCGGCACGTTCACCGTGACCGTCCCCGATGACTTCGACTTCCCGACCGACGCCTGCGGCGTCGAGGGCGAGCGCGAGCTCCCGCTCCGCGTCGACGTCACCTATCTGAACGTCGAGTCGACGTGCACCGACACCGCGCCGGGCGCCCTGACGGTCAATCCGTGCAGTCCGCTGCCGTGTCCGTGCGTGGAGCCGCCGGCGCCGCCGCCGCCCGACGTCACGATGATCTCGCCCATCCCGCCGGCCTGCGCCGACGCCGGTCCAGACAGCGTGGCCACCGCGACGGGAGCCACGGCTCCGATTACGATCCGCAATGACGGCGGCCAGGATCTGACGGTCGTGCGGACCCTGATCGCCGGCCCGAACGCCGCCGAGTTCACGGTGACGCCGGCCAGCCTGCTCATCGCTCCGGGCGCGAGCGGGACCTTCACCGTAACGTTCACGGCGGCGGGCGCGCCGGGCCCGCGCAGCGCGACCGTCAACTTCACGACCAATGATCCCGACCCGGCGGAGGGCTCGATCTCGATCTGCCTGCAGGGAACTGCCGCCCCGTAGTCCCGCTCTTTCCACGAATGATTTCGACCGAACCGCCCCCTCGCGGGGCGGTTCGCGTCTGTTGTAGATAGAATTCGGGTCCCGAGAGATGGCGCAACCGGCAACGAACGCGAAGATCGAGGAGCTCCGGTTCCGGGTCAAGACCGACCCGAAGAGCCGTCTCTTCTATCCGCTCGCCGAGGAGCTGCGCAAAGCGGGGCAGCCAGTCGAGGCCGAACAGGTGCTGCGCAGCGGCTTGGTCGCCCATCCCACCTATCTCTCCGCCTGGGTGAGCCTCGGGCGCGTGCTGCGCGAGCAGAAGAACGACGCCGGCGCGGTGGACGCGCTGAACAAGGCGCTGACGCTCGATCCCGGCAACGTCGTCGCCGCGCGCCTGCTCGCCGACGCCTATCTCTCCCTCGGCGACAAGCTCGAGGCCATCAAGAAGTACAAGCTCGTGCACGCGCTGCTCCCCGCCGACGAGCAGCTCAACGCCACCATCGAGCAGCTCGACCGGGAGCTGAATCCGCCCGCGCCGGCGCCGCCTGCGCCGGAGCCGGAGCCGGAGCCGGAGCCCGAGGAGGCGCCGTTCGCCTCCGAGCCGGAGCCGCTCGCCGCCATGGGGGACGAGACGTTCGTGCCCACCGAGGAGGCGCCGATCCCGACCATGGAGTCGCCGTTCGGGGATGCCCTGGCTTTCGCCGAGGAAGAGGCGCGGCGCGACGAGGCCACCGGCGACGTCGAGCCGATGCGCGTCGCCCACGAGGAAAGCCCGTTCGAGGAGCCGATGGCGGATTACTCCGCGGCCGCGCTGACGGTGGAGGCGCCGGTCGGCTTCCAGGTCATCACCGCCCCCTCCCCGGCGGAAGTGCCCGCGCCGTTCGAGCCGGAGGAGGCGGACGTGTTCGCGCCGACCACGGTCGCGGTGCCGTCGCCGGTGGGCGACGTGGCCAATACCATCACCATGGCCGATCTCTACGCCTCGCAGGGCCTCACCGACGACGCCCGGCAGATCTACGAGAACATCCTTGCCCGCGATCCCGGGAACGAGAGCGTGCGCGAGAAGCTCGATGCCCTCGACGGGCTGAAGCCCGCTCCACCTTTCGACGAGGATGGACGCGCGCGCAAGATCCGCAAGCTCGAGGGCTGGCTCTCCCGGGTGGCCCGCAAAGAGGTGAACGGTGTTTAAGGAGGCGCTTGCGGGGCTCAAGGAGCGCGTGGAAGGCGCGCTGGCGGCGAGTCTCATCGGGCTGGACGGCATCGCCGTGGAGACCGTCGGCGACGGCGCGGTCCCGCTGGAGACCCTCGGCGCCGAGTTCGGCGGCTTCATCAAGTCCATCCGCCACACCAACACGGAGCTGAACACGGGCGAGGTGCTGCAGTTCTCGCTCGTCACCGAGCGCTACATCACGTTTCTCTCCGCCGTCACGCCGGAGTACTACATCCTTCTCGTCCTCAGTCCGGACGGCAACTACGGCCGGGCCCGATTCGAGCTGTCGAAGGCGAAGTCTTTGCTTCGCGACGAGTTGATCTGAGGGGTCGCCAGTTGAACTTCAAAGATATCCTCGAGCTCATCGACAAGGTCGCGGACCGCGAGATCGGCTCGGTCGAGATCGAGCAGGCCGGGACGAAGATCCGGATCGAGGGAAAGCCCAGCCACCCGCGCGTCATCACCGTCGGGGAGATGAAGGCCGAGGCGCCCGCCCTTCCGGCCATGCCCCTGGCCGCCCTGCCCGGGGCCGCGGAGCCGGCGAAGAGCGAAGCCAGGGCGGAGCCGGCCAGCGACGCCGGCCTGCACATCATCACCTCGCCGATCGTCGGCACGTTCTATCGGGCCTCGAACCCGGAAGCCGAGCCGTTCGTCAGCGTGGGCTCGAAGGTCACGAAGGGCAAGGTGCTCTGCATCATCGAGGCGATGAAGCTGATGAACGAGATCGAGTCCGACGTCGACGGCGTGATCGCCGAGATCTACCCCCAGAACGGACAGCCCATCGAGTACGGCGAGAAGTTGTTCGCCGTGAAGACCAGCTGAACGGTTCCGTCTTCCAAAAAGTGTCTCTATATGGCCAATGAGCGGCCATCTAGAATGCCGCCCGTGCCGATCCCGCGGCCAGGAGGGCAGACATGAAACGACGACTGATGATTCTGTGTCTCAGCTCCGTTCTGCTGTTCGGAGGGGTGACCAACCTGTACAGCCAGTCCTATTACCAGCTGGGTAATTGGGCCTGCAATATCACGATTGAAGAATCGAAGATCGGATACCCGACACTGACCTATTACGCCACGCATTATCACTACACGAGGTGCGGTACTACCGAACACAAGCTCATGTGCTCCGACGATCTCGATGCTGACGGCGCCTATCAGTGCAGCATCGGCTCGATTTACGGCAGCGGCCGCGGCACTTATACGGGTGACTGCGGCATTTCATGGGTGTGGCGCACGTTCGGCAGCTGCCTCTACGGGTCGTAACCGCATTACCAACCTCTAGCGTTGTAAATCACAATTCTCGGCCGGGATCGGCCACTACAGGGGATTTCTATGCTTCGTCGATTCTTGTTGTTGGCTGTTGTGATCGTCGTCATCGGTTGCAATGCACGGCAGGAGAAGCGGAACGCATCGCCGGCGCAGGCCGGCGTGCAATTGGACGCGAATTTCGGCCTTGCCGGCGAAAACGAGCCGATCGCCTGGATCGGGAACAAGCCGGTGCGTCTCGCGGACGTCGAGCGCGAGCTGCCGGACCTGTTCCTGAAGATGCGCCAGCAGCAATATCGCAATGTCATGTCGTTCCTGGAGGGCTATCTCGTGAAGCACGCCGTCAGCGACGATGCCGCTGCTGCCGGCAAGACCCTCGACGAGTACATCCAGGCCCGCATGCAGGTGCGTCCGATCGGCGAGGATGATCTCAGAAGGGCGAAGTCGCTCTTCAACGTTCAGAACGACGAGGAGATGCGGTCGTTGCTCGCTGCTCATCGGAAAGACGAGGCGCAGCGCAATGCGGTTCAGGAACTGCTGGCCGCCAACGGCGTGCGGATCTCGCTCGAGCCTCCGCGTTTCCATGTGCCCGTCGGGCCGGGCGATCGAATTCGCGGACGCCGCGACGCTCCGATCACCATCGTGGAGTTCTCCGATTTCTCGTGTGGCTTCTGCGCGCTTGCCAGTCCGACCGTCAATCGCGTGCTGGAGACCTACGGTAATGACGTGAAACTGGTCTACAAGCATGCGCCGCGCAATGCCGACAGCTGGCAGCTGGCGCAGTTCGCGACCTGCGCCGGCGACGCCGGGAAGTTCTGGGCGGCCCATGATCTCCTGTTCGCGGCGGCACCGGCCTCACCGAGCGAGGCCATCGCCGCGGCGCGGACGCGCCTGGAACTGAAGTCGCCGGAATTCACGCGCTGCATGGAGTCGCAGGCCACGCGGAAACGCATCGAGGCCGACCAGGCGGTCGCGGACGCGGTGGGCGTGCGGGGGACCCCGACCTTTTTTGTGAACGGAATGCTCGTCCCCGCCACGAATTTCTTCGCCGATTTTCGCGTGATCATCGACCGCGAGCGGTCAGGGTTGCGAGCGCGTGGAGGCGCATGAGAGAGTAGCGCCCGCAGCCCGAGCGGCTGCGGGCCTATGTTCACGAAAGTCCTGATCGCCAACCGCGGGGAGATCGCCCTTCGCGTCATCGCCGCCTGCAAGGAGATGGGTCTCAAGACCGTCGCCGTGCACTCGGAGGCCGACCGCGACTCGCTCCACGTCCGCTACGCCGACGACGACGTCTGCATCGGCCCGGCGGCCTCCAAGCAGAGCTACCTCTCCATCTCCAGCATCATCGCCGCCGCGGAGATCACCGGCGCCGACGCCATCCATCCCGGCTACGGCTTCCTCTCCGAGAACCCGCACTTCGCGGAGATCGTCGCCGAGTGCCAGCTGACGTTCATCGGCCCGCCCGCCGAGGCCATCCGCCTCATGGGCGACAAGGCCAAGGCCCGCGAGACCGCCCAGAAGGCCGGCGTGCCGATCATCCCCGGCAGCGAGGGGCCGCTCAAGACCGCGGACGAGGCGGAGGGCGTGGCCAAGTCGATCGGCTTCCCGGTGATCCTCAAGGCTGCCGCGGGCGGGGGCGGACGGGGCATGCGCATCTGCTGGGAGCCGGGCGACCTGGCCACGCAGTTCGAGACCGCGCGGCACGAGGCCGAGCGCGCCTTCGGCGTGCCCGATGTCTACCTGGAGAAGTATCTGGAGCGCCCGCGCCACATCGAGGTCCAGGTCTTCGGCGACATGCACGGCCGCATCGTGGCCCTGGGCGAGCGCGAATGCTCAATCCAGCGCCGCCACCAGAAGCTGATCGAGGAGTCGCCCTCGCCGGTGGTCACCGAGGAGCTGCGCCGGCGGATGGGCGACGCGGCGGTGCGCCTCTGCCAGGCCGTGAACTACGTCAACGCCGGCACGATCGAGTTCCTCTACCAGGATGGCGAGTTCTACTTCATGGAGATGAACACCCGCATCCAGGTCGAGCACCCGGTGACCGAGGAGGTCACGGGCATCGACCTGGTGAAGGAGCAGATCCGCGTGGCTGCGGGCGAGCCGCTGTCCGTGCCCACGGGGGACTTCCGCCTGCGCGGCCACGCCATGGAGTTCCGGATCAACGCCGAGGACCCGGTCACCTTCGCCCCCAACCCGGGGAAGATCCGCGAGCTGCACCTGCCGGGCGGCCCGGGCGTGCGCGTCGACACCCACGTCTACCGCGACTACATGGTCCCCCCGCACTACGACTCGCTCCTGGCCAAGCTGGTCATCCGCGGTAAGGACCGCATGGAGACCATCGCCCGGGCCCGCCGGGCCCTCGAGCAGTTCGTGATCGAGGGGGTGAAGACCTCGATTCCCCTGCACCGGGCCATCGTCAACCACGAGCAGTTCATCAAGGGGGACATTTCCACCCGGTTCATGGACAAGTTCTCCTTCTGAGGCCTCCGGGAGACCGACGTCGAGCTCGCGGAGACCGACGTCGAGCTGGCGGAGAGCAACGTCGAGCTCGCGGAGACCGATGTCGAGCGTCCGGAGACCGACGTCGAGCTCCCGAAGCTCGACGTCGGCCTTTTCTGCCTCACCCATTGCCCCTTTTTGCCTCATGCACGAGCTCTTTTTCCTCGACGTCGAGCTCCTTTCCCTCGATGTCGGTCTCGATGAGCTCGGTCTTCACGCGTTCGGTGTTACCCTCGTCTCCCCTTCAGCACATGAAGATCTATCTGGTTGGATTCATGGGCTCCGGCAAGACCACCATCGGCCGGGAGCTGGCCCAGCGCATCGACGCGCCGTTCTTCGATCTGGACGAGCTGATCGAGACGGCCGAGAAGATGTCCATCAAGGACCTCTTCGCCGAGCGGGGGGAGCCCTACTTCCGCAAGCGGGAGCGGGACATCCTCCGCTCCACCAAGCATTTGGAGGCCGCGGTGGTGGCCACCGGCGGGGGCACGTTCACCTTCGACGAGAACATCCAGTTCATCCAGGGGGAGGGGCTGTCCATCTACCTGTCCGCGCCGTACGCGCTCCTGCGCTCGCGGATCGACGACAAGGCCGGCGAGCGGCCGCTCTTCCGGGACGACCTCTCCACGCACGAGCTCTACGCCAACCGCATCCGCTACTACCGGATGTCCGACATCACCCTGGAGATCCGCGAGGACGAGACCCCCTCGGAGATCGTCGAGCGGCTCCTCCTGGAGCTGCCGAAGAGCGTCCTGGAGGCCACCCGCCGCACGGTGTGGAAGCGCTGACGATGCGAGCGCTCGTCGTCAGCGACATCCACTCGAACGCCGAGGCCCTCACGGCGGTGCTCAGCCGCGTGCGCCGGAAGAAGTTCGACACCGTGTTCTGCCTGGGCGACTTCGTCGGCTACGGCGCCCAGCCGAACCAGATCCTGGACACCATGCGCACCCTGCGCGGCCGCAAGGTCTACATCCGCGGCAACCACGACCGCGTGGCCTCGGGGCTCGACGACGCGAACGGCTTCAATCACGCCGCCAAGGCCGCCGCCCTCTGGACCCGCGATCACCTCAGCGCCCCGAACCGGCGCTTCCTGCGCGACCTCACCGTCGGCCCGGTCCTGCACCGCGACGTCCTGCTCTGCCACGGCTCGCCGTACGACGAGGACGAGTACGTGTTCAACGTCCACCACGCCGCCCAGGTGCTGGCGCTCTACGAGAACCCGTTCATCCTCTTCGGCCACACCCACCTGCCGGCCGTGTTCTCCATCGACGAGCGGAACAACGTCCGCGGCTTCGCCGTGCGCGGCGACGCCACGGTCCGCCTCGACCCGAAGCTGCGCTACCTGATCAACCCCGGCTCGGTCGGCCAGCCCCGCGACCGCATCCCCGACGCCTCGTTCGTGATCTTCGACAGCGACAAACGGGTCGTGCAGTTCTTCCGGGTTCCGTACGACCTCCAGAAGACCCAGTCGTCGATTCGCAAAGCCGGCCTGCCCGAGGTGCTCGCCAGCCGGCTGCAGTACGGCACGTGACCGGAGGTATTCGTGAGCCTTTTCGACTACCCACGCATCAACTTCACCGGCACGCTCCAGCTCAATCCCGGCACGGCCAACAATGACGACTTTGCGCCACAGGCCGCGCTGCCGGCGAGCTGGGGGCCGTTCGCCGGCGCGCCGCTGGCGCTGATGGAGTCGAAGCTCGTCGAGGCCCGGACCTACGGGATGTCGGACGAGCAGTTCGTCGCCTGGGTGCAGCAGCCGCAGACGTTCGACGTGGTCGGATCGCCCGGACAGACCCAGCAGCTGGTCCCGGCGGAGTGGAACTACTACGGCGACATGGGCTTAAAGGCCAAGGCCAGCGTGGTCGGGATCGAGACCGGGCCGGGGAAGCTTTACACCGCCAGTGACGGCAGCGCGCCGATCTCCTCGCTCATCGGCGCCGCGGTGTCGTTCCAGGGCGGCATCACCGACGTCAACTCCCAGGGCTCGCCGCCGGCGACGCAGTTCTTCCTCGACAGCTTCACCCTGCAGAGCGGCAAGCAGGCCGCAGCGATCAGCGGCGCGCCGAGCAAGGGCGCCTGCCAGTGGCTCAACTTCTACCGCAACGTCAACCTCGTCGCCGACGGCGGCGCGGGCGGCTACGTCTATCACGTGCTGCGGGCCGGGGAGGGCACGACC
>JBIOTX010000156.1:0-41867 GCA_044866315.1 Thermoanaerobaculia bacterium
GTCCGCGCCGTACACCGATTCGGAGAGCCGGAATGCGCCGAAGCTCCAGGCGCCGACGTCTTCGCGCATGGGTCGTTCCAAAAAGCTCGCTTTGGTCTATCCATTCTACGAAAGAACTCGTAGAACGTGTGCATGAGACTGCGCTTTGCTCTCCTCGCCATGCTGGCCATCGGGACGCCGGCGTTCTCCGGCAGCCTCGCCCCTCCCGAGTCCCTCGTCATTCAAGGTGCTCCGCCGGTTCCGGCCGAACTGGCCGCGTCGGTCGGACGCTATCAGAAGGCTCGTGCCGCAGACCTGCAGGCGTGGAGTCCGACCGGACGGGAGATCCTGATCGTCACCCGTTTCGGCGATACCGCCCAGATTCATCGCCTGCGCGCTCCCGGCGCCGACCGGAGACAGCTGACGTTCTTCGACGACAACGTCGGCCAAGGCATCTCCTGGGAACCGGGTGCCGGGGAATCGATCGTGTTTCTGAAGGACGTCGGCGGCGACGGAGCGAATCAGATCTACCGCCTCGATGCGCGCACGGAGACGACGACGCTGGTCACCGACGGCCGCTCCAACAACGGCGCCGGGGTCTGGGCTCGCGGCGGACGACGCATCGTCTACACGTCGACCCGCCGCAACGGCAGCGACCGCGATCTCTACCTCGTCGAGCCGGCACGCCCGTCGACGGACCGACTGCTGGCGAAGCTCGAGGGCAGCGGATGGTCGCCCCTGGCCTGGTCGCCCGACGATCGGCGCATTCTCGTGCAGCAGAGAACGTCCGTCAGCGAGAGCGCGCTCTGGCTGGTCGACGCCGCGACCGGCGAGCGAACGCCGATCGCCCCGCGCGGCGCCGCGCCGTCGTCACCGTCCTACATCGGCGGCGCGTTCAGCGATCCGAACGCGATCGTCACGACGACCGCGGAGCTCTCGGAGTTCCGCGAGCTCGTGCGCATCGATCTGCGTACCGGAGCGGTGACCCGGCTGGCCGCGAAGATCCCCTGGGACGTGGTCGAATTCGATCTCTCCTCGGATGGACGTTGGGCCGCGGTGGTGACCAATGAAGCGGGGCTCTACAAGCTGCACGTGCTCGATGTCCTCACCGGAAAGGAGCGAGGGCTTCCCCCTCTCCCGGCCGGTTACGTCACCAGCGTCCACTGGAGACCGCGGAGCCAGGAGCTGGGCTTCGGAATCGACTCGGCCCGCTCGCCGACCGACGTCTACTCGATCGATTTCTCCTCGAATGCGGTCAGCCGCTGGACCTACAGCGAGACCGGCGGCATCGATACTTCGTCGTTCTCCGAGCCGGAGCTGATCCACTGGCCGAGCTTCGACGGCCGCAGCATCAGCGGCTTTCTGTACCGGCCGCCGGCGCGGTTCACCGGGAAGCGTCCGGTGCTGATCGACATTCACGGCGGCCCCGAAAACCAGTGGGTCCCCTACCACCTCGGCAGCTGGAATTACCTGCTCCAGTCCCTTGGCGTCGCCCTCGTCTTTCCGAACATCCGCGGCTCGTCCGGCTTCGGCAAAACCTTCCTGGGGCTCGACAACGGATTGCGCCGCGAGGACGCGCTCCGCGATCTGGGCGTGCTTCTCGATTGGATTGCCACGCGTCCGGACCTGGACGCCGATCGCGTCGTGGTGAGCGGCTTCAGCTACGGCGGCTACATGAGCCTGTCCGTCGCCGCGGCCTATGCCGACCGCATTCGCGGCGCCATCGACACCGTGGGTCCGTCCAATCTCGTGACGTTTCTGGAGACCACCGCCCCCTGGCGACGCGACCTGCGGCGTACCGAGTACGGCGACGAGCGCGATCCCGCCGTCCGATCCTTTCTCGAGCGCATCGCCCCGCTGCATCAGAGCGAGAAAATCAAGAAGCCGCTGCTCGTCTTTCAAGGCGCGAACGACCCCGCGGTGCCGCGCGCCGAGACGGAACGGATCGTCGAGGCCGTCCGCCGCAATGGCACCCCTTTGTGGTACGTCCTGGCCAACGATGAAGGTCACGGCTTTCGAAAGCGACGCAATTCCGATTACCAGTTCTACCTCACGGTGATGTTCCTCCGGCAGAACTTCTGGAGTGACCTCACCCCCTCCGCGCAAACGCACTCCGGAACGCCCCCGGCGTCGTCCCCGTGACCTGCTTGAACACCCGCGAAAAGTGCGTCTGATCGCCGAAGCCCACTTCCAAGGCAACGTCGGCCAGGGAGATCGAGCCCGCAGCGATGCGGCGGCAGGCTTCCTCGATGCGTAGGCGATTGAGCGACTCGCCGAGGGAACAGCCGCGGAAGCGGCGCCAGGTGCGAGAGAGGTTGACGGGATGCACGCCCATGCGCTCGGCCAGCTCGGCCACGGTCCAGCCGCGCCGGAACTCGGCGCGGAGCATCTCTTCGAGGAGGATCATCCAGCGCGGCTGGATGCGGGTTTCGTCCTGGGTCTTGGAGACGAAGCCGAGGATCTCCAGCACCAGGCCTTCGACGATGAGCGGGGAGGACGCCGACCAGGAGGTGACCTCCTCATGGATCCGGGCGGTGAGCCACACCAGGGGCCCGCATCGGTCGTGCAGGAACCGCGGATCGCGCCCGCGCCCCTCGCGCAGGCGGGCGATCAGGTCGGATTGGATCTCGATGCTGAGGCAGCGCAGCTCGCGCTCTCCCACGACCAGGTCGTGCTCTTCGCACGGCGGATGGAACGAGGCGCTGCCGGCGGCGCAGGCGAGCTCGCGCGATCCGCTGCGCTCGACGCAGCTTCCGGAGACCTGGAGGGAAACGTACGCCAGCTCGTGCCGGTGCCGCGTCACGACGCTTCCGCGAGCGAGCAGGTTCTCATGGACGGAGAAGCCGCAGCCGTTCCACAGACCGAGGGCAGCAGTCTCCTGAAAGCAGTGCGTTACCGCCTGTTCCCGGATCGCGCTGGGCATGATGGTTCCCACACGGATATTCGCTCGGCGGCGCAATAGGTTCCCGCCAAGGCGAGCACAATCCGCGTGAAAATCACCGGATGACGCGTTGTTCGGCGTTTCGTTGCCGGCCAATGTGGGGAACCCACGGCACTTCGCGCGTACAGCTCACGCCGTCGGCCGGATGCGCCACGCAGAGAGAGTTGCGGGAGACGACGTAGAACGGCATCCCCAGGCGCTGCGCCTCTTTGAGGTCCTGCTCGGACGGGAAGGGCAGGTAGGTCGGGTGGGTATGGATCACGCCCACGACCCCGTCGGGGAGCGCGCCGTTCCAGTGCGAGGAACGGAACGTGCGCAGGCGCGGCCAGTGCTCGAGGGACAGGGCCCGGTCTGCGGCGCGCACGAGGAATGCCGCGGACTCGACGTCCTCGGTCACGCCGTGCCGGAGCAGAAGCTCCTGTGCCAGCGGCGCGACGTCCTCGATGCGCACGGGCTCGGATGCGGCGATCGAGTAGAGCAGCATCGTCATCAGGAGCATGCACCACAACGTAGGCGACGCACGTCAAAGTCTCTTGCACGGATTGGACTTCATTGAGCGAAGCGCCCAACGTTTCGGTGAAGCCATGTCACGAGATGGCATCGGCGGACGCGAGAGACCGCCCCGAGGTCACGAAGTGATGCTGGTCTCGCGTCTACTACACTGAGGTCCACCCCCAAATCAGAGAGACGGGAGAACACAACATGGCAGGCAAACGTCCGGCGGATCCGTCGTGGAACTGCGCCGATCCGGCGCAGCAGCTCAAGGAAATGTTCGTGGACATCGTGCAGACCCGGCGCATCCGGCAGGGGCAGAGCCCCGCGCTGCGGCCGGTCTTCCTGCGCATTCATGGCGTCGTGCACGGCCGGTTCGAGATCGCGCCCGACCTGCCCGACGATCTGCGCGTCGGCGTGTTCGCCGGCGACTCCTACGACGCGTGGGTGCGCTTCTCCAGCGACACGCCGTCCGGCCCCGACCTGCGCACCACCCTCGGCATCGGCATCAAGCTCTTCGGCGTCGAGGGGCCGAAGCTGATCGACGGCGGCGACACCCAGGACTTCATCCTCCAGAACCACGACGTCTTCTTCGTCGACACGGCCACGGACATGTGCGAGTTCACCCGCGCGGGCGTGGTGGAGGGCAACTACGCGCCGTACCTGCGCGACCATCCGAACACGGCCCGGATCCTCGAGGAGATGAAGAAGGTGGAGGTGAGCGTGCTCACCGCCACGTACTGGAGCGTGCTGCCGTACGGCTTCGGCCCGCGGCGGATGGTCAAGTACATCCTCGTGCCGGAGCAGGAGGCCGACTCGGTCGCCCCCACCGATCAGTCGATCTACCTCGGCCCCGACCTCCAGCGGCGCATGCTCGCCCGCGAGGCGCGCTTCCGGTTCATGGTCCAGTTCCACAAGAAGGGCATGCCCAACGAGGAGCAGGCCACGCAGCCGTGGAGCGAGGAGACCAGCCCGCCGGTGCACGTGGCCACGCTGATCCTGCCGCGCCAGGACATCCAGACTCCGGGACAGCCTGCGTACGGCGAGAACCTGTCGTACAACCCATGGCACTCGCTCGCCGAGCACAAGCCGAAGGGCTCGATCAGCGCGGCGCGCAAGGTGGTCTACCGCGCCAGCGCCCAGCAGCGGCGGAACGTCAACGGCGTCCCCACCCAGGAGCCGGGCCCGGCCCGTCCGGCCAATCCGATTCCCTCCGATCCCGACACGCGCATCGTGAAGGCGGCCATCCATCCGCCGATCGGCGTGGCCCGCGTCGGCAACAGCAAGAACGAGTTCTTCCTCGCGCCGGAAGTGCCCGATCCGCTGCCGGAGAAGCCGGGCTTCTACCGCGACTCCCGCGGGGCGCTGAAGCGGCAGGCCGCGCGCTTCCGGGTATACGGCCTCAACGCCGCCGGCGTGGCCGTGCGCGAGCTCACCGCGGATGACGCCACCATCGAGTGGCACGTCCATCTCGCGAACAAGAAAGCGGCCTGGTACCAGTTCCAGCTCGCCCTGGACATCCCCGAGGCGGCCGATGCACCGCCGACGCTGCTGCGCAACGCGACCATCTCCAATCGCGCCGACCTCACCATCGATCCCGGCCCGCGGCGCATCAGCGGAAAGAAGCAGGAGGGGAAGAAGTACCAGTTCGACAACGGCGTGTTCATGGGCACGGCGGTCTACCTCGGCGAGCTGCGCACGGACGACAAGGGGCGCCTGATCGTCCTCGGCGGCCGCGGCGTGTCCGCCTCCTATGACGACAGCAAGGCCGTCACCTTCGCCAACAACGAGGGCTGGCACGACGACGTCTCCGACGGACCGGTCACGGCCACGGTGACGTTCAAGGGCCAGAAGCTGCGCGTCGACCCGGCCTGGGTGGTCGTGGCCCCGCCGAACTACGCGCCGATGCAGAAGTCGGTGCGCACGATGTGGGACCTCATGCGCGACGTGGCCATCACCGCGGGCACGCTTCCCCGCCCGGTGCGGCCGTCGTTCGAGCGCGACATCCGTCCGCTGTTCGAGCGCATGACCCGGCTGCAGTGGGTGAACGCGGGCTTCGCCGCCGCCTTTGGCTGGAAGGGACCGCAGAACTTCACCGAGCCGTACTGGCTCGAGCGCCTCTCCCGTCCGGGCAACACCGAGCGCGAGCTGCGGCGCACCATCGCCAATCACTTCCGGGTCTTCGAGCGCGACTCCTGGTCGCCCACTCCCTGGCCGTGGCTGTACGGCGACGCGATGAACATCCCGCCCGCGCAGACGCCGCGCCAGAACGCCGCGCTCACCGACACGCAGCTGCGCTTCCTGCAGCAGTGGGCGGACGGCGACTTCGACCCGGACTATCAGCCCGACCCGAAGCCGCCGCGCCGCATCGAGGACGTGCCCGTCGCCGAGCAGCCGGCCACGCTGACCAGGGCCTCGCTCGAGGACTGCCTGGCCGACGCCTTCCATCCCGGCTGCGAGATGACCTGGCCGGTGCGCGCCAGCTCGATGTACATGGCCCCGTTCCGCTTCCTGCACGCGCCGGAGGGATGGATCGAGCCGGAGTACGCGCAGCCGATCAATGCCGCGCTCACCCTGCCGAACGGACCGCTGGCCGGGCAGTTGCCGGGCGGCATCACCCGCTGGATGGCCATCCCCTGGCAGACCGACACCGCCAGCTGCCGCTCCGGCTACCTGCGCACCTACGACCCGTACGTGCCGTCGTTCTGGCCCGCCCGCGTGCCGAACAACGTGCTGACCGAGGAGAACTACAAGAAGGTGATGGACGAGAGCCTGCCCCTCGGCGAGCGGCTGGCCGCCTTCGCCGCGCGCTCGCTCTGGATCCGCCCCCTCGGCACGACCAGCTACACCGATCAGATCAACAACATGATCGAGCACTTCGGCAAGCTCGGCGTGGTGGAGGTCCGCGAGGGTCCGAGCGACCGCGTGAACTTCCCGGCCGTGCTGGAAGTGGAGCAGCTCGAGCCGCGCGACCACGAGCACCGTCTGCTCAAGGCCCTGCAGGGAACGGAGGCGGACACGACGACGCCGGCCGTCGCGCCGAACATTCAGGAAGTCGAGCAGGACGTCGACCTGACCGGCATCGAGAAGGTGAACCGCTTCCCGAACGGGTTCTCGCTGCGCCGCTGATGCACGACGTCGACGTACTGATCGTCGGAGGAGGGCCGGCCGGTGCGACGGCCGCCCTCAACCTGGCGCCGTTGCGGCGCGTGGCGGTCGTCGACCGCGCGGCCGAGCCGTCGCCGCGCATCGGCGAGTCGCTGCCCGGCGTCGCGCGCCGCCTCTTTCGGGACATGGGCCTGCTCAAGGCCTTCCTCGCCGCCGATCACGAGCCGTGCTACGGCCAGCGCAGCGTCTGGGGCGACCCGCACCCGCAGGAGCTCGACGCGTTGCGCGACCCCGACGGCCACGGATGGCACCTCGACCGCGTGGCCTTCGAGCGCTGGCTGCGCGGCGTCGCGCGCGAGCGCGGCGCGGAGCTCATTGCACCTGCCGTGGTCGAGCACATCGAGCGCGACGCCGAGGGCTGGCGGGTCGAGATCGCCCCCGCCATGCAGCTCCATGCTCGCATCGTCATCGATGCCGCCGGCCGCGCCGCCCCCCTCGCGCGCAGGCTCGGCGCACAGACCCGGGTCGACGACCGCCTCGTGTGCGGCTGGCTCTACGGCCGTGACGCCGGCGACGGCGGCCGCGGCCTCACCTACGTCGAGGCCACCGAGGACGGCTGGTGGTACACCGCGCCCTTCGCGCGCGGGCGGCGCGTCCTGGCCTTCCACACCGATGCCGATCTGCCGGCGGCGCGGATCGCCCGCGATCGCGACGCGCTGCTCGCACTTGCCGGCTCCACGCCCGAACTGGGATCGCTCCTCGCGAGCGCGGCCTTCGTCGCCGACGAAACTGCCGGCTTCACTGCCGCCAACAGCGCCACCCTCGACCCTCCCGCCGGCAACGGCTTCCTGGCGGCCGGCGACGCCGCCCTGGCCTTCGATCCGCTGTCTTCCCAAGGAATCCTGAACGCCCTCTTCACCGGCCTCGCCGCCGCCGAGGCAGCGGACTCGGTTTTGGCCGGCGACGCGGGCGCGCTGCCGCGCTACCGGGGCATCATCGACGGCATCGCCGAGGCCTATCGCGCGCACCTCGCGCAGTGGTACGGCCTGGAGCAGCGCTGGCCGGAGGCGGAGTTCTGGCGCCGCCGGGCGGGCGCGCCGTCCTAGCGCGGGTGACAGTGCTCCTGCACCGCGCGCATCAGCCGGTTGCAGGGCTGATGGCCGGCCAGGTCGTACTTCGTGCACTGGTCGATCGTCCATCGCGCCGTGGCCATGATCTCGTCCCGCCGCGGCACGCCGTCACAGAATCCCGGCGGCACCTCCGCCACATCGAGGCAGGTCTTCAGGAAGACGTTCACCTTGGCCTCGCAGATGAACCCGTCGCACGCGCGCAGCCGCGTGAACGCCTCGCTCATGCAGGCCTTGGCCTCCTTCCCCCGCCCGAACTCCCGCGCCTCGGCCATCAGCTGCTGCCCCTGCTCGTGCAACTGCCCGCGCTGGGACTGGAACCAGCGGATGCCGAGGAAGACGCCGACGGCGAGGAGGACGGCGAGGATGGCGAAGACGATGAGGAGGACTTTCAGCCAGGTGGGCATGGGGAGAGTGTAAGGCGCGGCGAGGTGGTGCGTCAGTAGGGGTGAAAAGGAGAAACGCCATGAACGCAAACAACGACCACGCCACCATCCGGATCGCCCTCGAGGCGCGCGAGACCAATTGGGAAGTCGCCCCAGGAGTCACGATCGCCGGCTACGGCTACAACGGACAGGTTCCGGGCCCCGTCATCGAGGCCAGGCAGGGAGAGCCGATCGAGATCGCCTTCACCAACCGCCTCTCGGAGCCGACGCTCATTCACTGGCACGGCCTCCGCGTCCCGGCGGCCATGGACGGAACCCAGGCCACGCAACGGCCGGTCGCGCCGGGGGAGACTTTCGTCTACCGCTTCACGCCGCCGGACGCCGGGACGTTCTGGTACCACCCCCACGCGAACGAGACCGAGCAGCTCGAGAAGGGACTCTACGGTGCCTTCATCGTCCGCGGCGCGGACGAGCCGGTCGTCGACCGCGAGCAGATCCTGGTCTTCGACGATGTGAACGCCGACCGGCAGGGGCGCCTGGCGAAGTTCGGCGGCTTCCGCGAGCGGCACGACGGACGGGAAGGCGACATTCGCCTGATCAACGGAAAAGCCGAGCCGCAACTGACCATCGCCGCCGGCCAGGTCGAGCGCTGGCGGATCATCAACGCCTCGAGCGCCCGCTACGTGCGGCTGTCGCTGGGAGGCGCGGCGTTCCGGATCATCGGGACGGACGGAGGCCTGATCGAGACGCCGGTCGAGGCAACCGAAGTGCTGCTTCCGGCCGCGGACCGCGTCGACCTGCTGGTCGGTCCGTTCGAGGAAGGGCAGACCCTGACCATCGATTCGCTGCGCTATCTCCGCAGCACCATTCGCATGCGCGGCAAGGAGCGCTTCGGCACGCTGACCGTGGGTCCGGCGCAGCCGTCCCGCGCGTCCATCCCCACGCGGCTCCGGACCATCGAGCCGCTCGCCCCGGCCGACGCGACGCCGAACCGGACCGTCGCGTTCAGCGTCGGCATGAGCCTCCGGCGCGGCATCGACTTTCTCGTGAACGGGGAGACCCACCACCACGACCGCCCGGTCAAGGTCGGCGAGCTGCAGGTCTGGGACGTGGTGAACGCATCGCTGATGGATCACCCCTTCCACCTGCACGGCTTCTTCTTCCAGGTGCTCTCGATCGACGGCAAGGCGCCGGCGTTCCGCTCCTGGGAGGACGTCGTCAACCTCCCGCCGCGCAGCACGGTGCGCATCGCCTGGATGCCGGAGGACCGGCCGGGAAGCTGGATGTACCACTGCCACATCCTCGAGCACCACGAGGCGGGCATGATGGGTCACTTCGAGGTGGTGCGATGAACGCTCGGCTCGACGGCGGCCTGCCGCGGCATCAGCCGCGGTCCGGCCGCTCGCGCGGGAGTGACGAAATGACCACCCACTGCTTCTGGAGGTCGACTCGCTCTTTGTCCGCGGGCCAGCTGGCGAGCGGCAGATAGAAGCAGCCATCGCCCAGGGCGCGGGCCTTCCTGGCCAGATCGGTCAGGCTGCTGCAACAACCGGCGCTGCGACGGACCGCGCTCCGCTCGAACTGCACGCCGGTGCGCTCGGCAACGCCGCCATACACGCGGATCTCGTCAAACGATTGCTTGGAAAGCATGATCATCTCCAGTGCAAGATAGCGGCCTCGTTCTTCAGAACTTCACCTCCTGGCTGGCCGCTCTCACATTGCAGGATTCGCAGAGCCATCCATGGGCGATCCGCTTGAAAGGGCCGTCGTTCTCGTCGCGGAAGAGCGTTCTGGTCTCATGGCACCAGGGGCATCGGACGACGTGAGGGTTGCCGAAGTCAGGGTTCGCTTTCAGAATGCCCGCGGCCACGTTCTTCTCATCGGCGATCAAGTCTTCACTGCGAAGAACTCTCCCGGCCGTCGCTCGGACGACGTCTCTGTTCACGATGGCTCCTTT
The DNA here is from genome assembly GCA_044866315.1 of Thermoanaerobaculia bacterium. GTDB lineage: Bacteria > Acidobacteriota > Thermoanaerobaculia > Gp7-AA8 > Gp7-AA8 > QHVT01. The sequence continues at coordinate 9,991 of JBIOTX010000156.1, forward strand.
CGGTCGGAGGCGATGCGCCGCCCGGGGGCCCTCCGGGCTTCGCTCGCCCGGCGCCCGGTTCGGGAGACGCTGGCCCGGTCGGGCACGAGCGGCAAGGTGACGACAAAGGTCGATCCGTGACCGATGCCGGCGCTTTCGACGCGCACCGTCCCACCGTGCAGTCTGACGATCTGCGCGACGATCGACAGACCGATCCCCAGTCCCGGCATGTGGCTCGCGTTCTCCTTGCCCTGACGGTACAGCTCGAAGACATGCGGCGCGAAGTCGGCGCTGATGCCGGCACCGGTATCGATGACCGACAACCGCGCATCGTTGCCGTAGCGGTCGAGCCGAACGTCGATCCCTCCTCCGGGCGGCGTGAACTTGATGGCGTTGCTGAGCAGGTTCCACACGACCTGCAGCAGCCGGACGCTGTCGCCGTGCAACGGCGCCGGATTGAGGATGAGATTCAGACGGATCTGGACCTCGCGAGCGCTCGCACTGAGGGCGGTCATCTCGATCGCCGAGCGGACGACGGGCACCCAATCGATGTCCTCCATGTTCATGTTCAACTTCTGTTCGCGGATGCGGGTGACGTCGAGGAGGTCGTCGATGAAGAGCCTCAGGAGGCTGGCACCTTCATCCACGCGGGCGAGCGCTTCCCTGGTCATGTCCGGACTGTTCTTCGCCAATTGCACCCATCCGATGATCGAGGTCAGGGGCGTGCGCAGCTCATGTGCGACCGTTCCGAGGAATTCATCTTTGTAGCGGTTCGCGCTCTCCGCCTCGCGAAAGAGCATGGCCGTATCGATGGCCACCGCGGCGCGCTGCGACAGCTCCTCGGCCAGCTGCAGGTCGACCTCGTCGTACCGGCGCCGTGACGAGGAGAACGTCGTCGTGCCGAGCACCTTGTCGCGGACGATCAAGGGAACGCTGATGAGCGAGCGCACGCCGAGCGCGCCGATGAGCTGCATGATCCTCGCTTCCGGCTGGAGGCCGGTGAGGTCCGACTCGGCGATGTCCGTGAGCAGTACCGACTTGCGCAGCAGGAGGGCCTGCGGCGCGCCCGGCGCGTGCTCCGGCTCGCTGAAGGCGACTGCCTGGAACTGCAGGGCCAGGTCGCGCAGCACCGGGTTCGCGTGCGAGACGGTGAGGTGGCGGATCGACCCATCCTCGTTGACGAGGTCCACGGCGCACCAGTCGGCGAACGCCGCCGTCGACAGACGGGTGAGGGACTCGAGCGTCGTCTCGTAATCGAGCGACGACGCCAGAAGGGCGCTGGCCTGGGAGAGCATGTTCGCGGCGCGCGTCGCCTCCTCGGCGACGAGCACGCTTCGCTTGAGAACGTTGATGTCCAGGACGGCGACGATGGCGCCGTCGATCGTTCCCTCGCTGGTGCGGTACGCACGCATGCGCAACAGCCGCCAGTCCCCCGCGGCATCCTGCACTTCCACATCGGCTGCGGTGTCCGTCTCGATGACGGCTCCGAGGAGCTTCTCGAGCAGAGCGATGTCGAGGGTCGACTTCACCTCCCGAAGAGGCCGCCCGACCGCGTCGGGACGGAGGTTGAGCAGCAATCCGGCGGTGCTGTTGAAACGGCGCACGGTCAGGTCGACGCCGACGAAGAGGATCGGGATCTCCACGGTGCCCAGAAGATTCTCGATGTCGTCGTTCATCCGCACCAGGGCCGTGTTGCGGAGGCGGAGCTCGTCGTTGAGCGTGCTCAGCTCCTCGTTGGCGGACTGGAGCTCCTCCTTGGCCGTCTCCAGTTCCTCGTTGGCGCTGCGCAGCTCCTCGTCGCTGGACTGTGCTTCCTCGGCCGCGGCCGAGGCCTCTTCCGCCAGGAGCTCGCGATCATCGATGGCTGCGGCCAGGGCGTGGCGCAGACCGTCGATTTCCGTTCGCGCACCCGCCGACGCTGCCTTGCGCTTGGCCGGCGCCGGGCCGCCGTGGAACACGATCCAGCAACAGTCGTGTCCCGGCGGAGGAATGCCGTACGGAATCACTTCGAACGCAACGGAGCTGCGAGCGTCGCCATCGAGCACGAGGATGCCTTCCTTGCGCACCGTGGTCCGTTCCCGGAACGCGCGCCGGACGGCCGGTCGCAGCACCGCCAGGACCTCGTGATGGCGGATCAGGGTGAAGAGATCGAGAGAAGCATCTCCCGGTTCCAGGGCGATGAACGGCGCGATCTCTCCGCGGATGCGGATGACCTCCATCCGTTCGTTGATGAGCACCGCGCAGGGAGCGAGATGGGTGGCCAGGAACGCATCGTCGTTGTCGTGGACCGGGCCCCGGGCGTGACGGGCGACCGGCGCGGCCGCGACGAAGCTCGAAGGCGGGGAGCGGCGATCGACGTCGAACGCGGCCAGCGCGCGCGGGACCTCGGCCTTGCGGTAGATCAACGGCTTCGCCGAGACGGGAGTGAGCTGATTGGTCGCGCCGCGGAGATTCTCCGAGCTTCCGAGCATCAGGAATCCACCCGGCGCCAGCGCGTACTGGAGCAGCGCGACCGCCTTCTTCTGCAGCTCCGCATCGAAGTAGATCAGGACGTTGCAGCAGGTCGCGAGATCGATCCTCGAATAGGGCGGGTCGCGGCTCACGTCGTGCGCGGCGAAGACGCAGAGATCGCGCAGGCCCTTGGCGATCTTGTAGCCGCCCGGCGCGACGGTGAAGTACTTCGCCAGCCGTTGTGCGGACACCCCGCTCACGGCACGGCTCGAATAGAACGCGGCCCGCGCTTTCTTCAGCGATTGCTCGTTGATGTCGGTCCCGTAGATCGAGATCCGCGGCGCACCGGCACGTCCTTCGAGGAACTCCAGCAGAGTGATGCCCAGCGAGTACACCTCCTCGCCCGTCGAGCAGCCCGCCACCCAGATGCGGATGCTGATCTCACCGGCGTCAGGAGCAGCACGGCTCTCCGCGCTCTGCATCAGCGCGGGAAAGACGACCGTCTTCAGAGCCTCGAATCGGTCCGGCTCGCGGAAAAACGAGGTCACGCCGATCAGCAGATCCTGATACAGCGTCTCGACCGCGGCGCTGTCCTTTTCGAGAGCATCGGCGTAGCTGCCCAGGCCGTCGTGGCCCCCGAGGAGCACGCGCCTCAGGATGCGCCGCTCCACGCTGGAGCGTTTGAAGTGGCTGAAATCCACCTGGTGGTGGGTGCGGAGTAATTGGTGAATGCGGTCGAACTCCGCCGCGGCAGCCGGGGCCGGCTGCTCGTGTTCGGAACCGTCCTGGCGGGCGATGCTCGCCAGCCGCCCGGCGATTCCGGCGGGCGGCAGTACGAAGTCCGCCGCGACCGCGGCTGCCCGGGGCATGACCTCGAACTTCGCGCTCTCCGGACTCTGCGCGAAGGTGATGCCTCCGGCGTCGTGAATGGCCTCCAGTCCGAGGGATCCGTCCGCGTCGTTGCCGGAAAGCACGACCCCGATCGCGCCGCCCTTCCGATCCTGCGCCAGCGAGCAGAAGAACGTGTCCAGCGGACGATGGGGCACCTTCGGCGTGCGGGGCGCCAGCCGGAGGACGTCGCGTTCCATGGTCATCTGCGTATCGGGCGGAATCACGTACACGTGGTCGCGCTCGATGCGCATCTTGTCGGTCACCTCCTGCACCGGCATCGCCGTGGTGCCGGCCAGGATGTCGACGAGCATGCTGTGGTGGCGCGGATCGAGGTGCTGGATCAGCACGAAGGCCAGTCCCGTGTCGAGCGGGATCGCGGAGACGAGATCGATGAATGCATCGAGCCCTCCCGCCGATGCCCCGATCCCGACCACGCGCACCTCGGACACGTTCCTGTGCAGCGAAGACGCAGGCTGCGGCTCTGCTCGCCGGTCGGTGCGCCTGGACGAAGCTCGGATAGCCACCCGTCGCATCCTTTCTGGGATACCCGTCTGAGAGTGAGGGAGGTGGCGGCACGCACAGGAGGTCTGCCACGGTGGCAGCGGGCTCGTGCGCGCCTGTCGCGACCGGCAGATCAGGCGTGTCTTATGAAACGAATTCAGTATACCGATAATTTCCGATTTGGCAACGATCGGCGTAGACATTGCCTAATTGGCGAGGCACGTGCATGATCCATCGTCATGTACGGTCGCATCCTCAGGCACCTCCGCGAATCGAAGCATCGAGGCCAGGCCGAGGTGGCCAGAAGCGTGGGGATCTCTCCAGCCCAGCTGGCCAGGCTGGAGACGAATCAGCGCGGTCTGTACGTCGAGGACTTCGTCAGGATCGCCGAGGCCCTCGGGGAGAAGCCCGGCAATCTGCTTCCGAACGACCTGGGCGACATCGGCCATCTGAAGCCGCTCATCAATCGCCTGGCGACCGTGGCGCCCGACCTTCTTCCGCGCGTCTCCACGATCATCGAGCGCATCGTGTTACTCACCGAGGACCTGACCGTGGCGCGGCCCGCACGATCGAAGCAGAACCGTGCGCCAAAACGCAAATCACAGTCGGCGGCGACGAAACCAGGCCGCCGATGATTTCCATCCCCACTCTCGGGGACCCTCGATGAAAAATCCGAGGGCAAAGTCTTCTTCGACCGCGCCGTAGTGCAGAAAAGCGACACGCTCGTCATCGCGCCGGCCAGACGCCAGCCGCAGGCCGAAGGCGGGGTCGACGTGACCGACTCCGCGGTCATTCGTTACAACGTCACGGCGGTGGACGATCCTGGCGACGAGCGCGGCCGGAATCGAGATCATTCAGCTCCACACGACACCTGCATCCGCTCCTGACGGGGGAGGCCGCGCGCCATCGAAAGCGGCATCTCCGTTCTTCGGTGTGGCGCCTCTCGAAGACGCCACACCGATGACCGTCTCGTCAAGTTCTGAGTGATTTCGATTGGAGCGGGGCACACCGAGCCCTCACTCCGAACAGCTACTACTCACCGGGACAAGTCGTCACCCACGATGCCGCCACATCTATAACTCGCGCAACGTGAACGGCGGGAGCGAGCATCCATTCCCTGCCACAAAGTAGCGCAGGACGTAGCGCACGCAGGTGTACGCGTCGTGCCACGAATGGACCTTCACTTCCAGTGAGCGCCCACCCAGCGTCCGCGAGACAATCTGCGCGCCGGTGTGGTCGTTGCCGATGTTGCCGCCGACGGCGGTGGTCGAGACGGTCAGCTCGCCGAAATTGCCATTGAAATCGGAGACGTTGGCAAAGCCGGTGACGACCCGAAGCTCGACGTTAGTCACGAAGCATCCGACCGGCAATTGCGCCCCTTCGTAGACGATGTCGTTGTAGCGGCGGCCGAATGGTGCGACGTCGAGCCAGTGGGCGACGCGCGGCGTATCCAGCGGCGTCACCGGGGGCTGAATCGGCGGCTGGATCAGCCCCGGCGGCTCGGCAATCGTCGGTACTCCCTGAATCGAGACGTCGAGCGCTGTCGGTGATATCACGCGCACCTCCGTTTCGAGATCGGCCGTGCCGATGCGGTTGTCGCTGATAATCGTCGCGGTAAACGAGCCGTCTGGCGCGTTGAAGGTACCTCCCGTACTCATGAGCATCGAACCGTTGAGAATGGATCGGCGGAAGAGGTGCACTTCCATTTCGGCGAGTGTGCGGCCGTTCTTGAGCGTCTGGCCTTGATAGAGTCTTACGGTTTTCGCGAAGCCTTCACCCGGCGTTGTGACGTCGTGCCAACCGTTCTGCACGTCGAGCAGAAGACCGACCTGCTGGAATGCCCACACCACCGTGTCGGTCACACTCGCATCAAAGGCGGGCGGAAGTTCACTAACGGCAGGGATTCCAGGCGCTCCGAGTGAGCCCGCCTCCGCGAGTTCGAGCGAGACTGCCCACGTCAAGTGCAAGATGTCGGAAAACGACGCGAACGGATGCAGGCGATACACCAGCGTTTCCCACGCCAGCCGCGCCAGCCGGCTACGCCCGATGCCGCCGGGCAACGGCGCCGAAGGACCGCCATCGCACATCAGCACCGCAGCGCGGTTCAGAATGCCGGAGTTCGTGTGCACGCCTCCCCAATCGTCTGCCTCTGTCGGTTGCTTAACCTTGTAGTCCTGATACGTGCGCACCTCGGGGTTCCGCATGTCCCGCAGTGGGAGGCCTGGACCGTTTTCCCCGACCACCCATTGCGTCGGCGGCGTGTCGGGGAAGATCAGGTTGCCGAATAGATCGGAGTAGTGCTCGTTGGCTGCGCCCGACTCGTCCATGTATTGGAGCCCCGCCGTCGCTTGCGTGAGACCATGAGTAAACTCGTGCCCGACCATATCAGGGGTGGCCCACTGCGGCCTGTACATGGTCCGCGAACCGTCCCACTGTGCAACGCGGCCCTTCGGATCCTGCCAATCCACATACGCGTCCATGTCCGCGCCGCGTCCGTCCCAACTATCGCGATGGAAGATGCGCCAGAACGAACCGACAGTTGCAACCGCCCCAGCCGCTCCCTGCGCGTCGGGGTCGAGTGCTGTCCTGAGTACCTGCGGATTTCCATCGATGAACTGCGGGTTCACTCCGGCTGCGGGCTCAGTCGCATTTGCGGCATCGAAGACACGCTCGGCCGTCGGAATGCGCGGCAGCGTCAGTATGGAGGCTCCGGTCGCCGCCGAAATGAAACGATCCGAATCCGGAAAGCGGAACCACCATGCGAGGTGATTGCGTTCGTGACCCGAGCGGATGAGTGACGTTGGAAGAATCGTCAGTCCGCGATCCTCCACTCCCGGCACTCCCATAGTGAGCGCGCGTTGGGGATCGAGCTCTACCCCTCGATGGTAATTCGTCGCTTGGCGGAGCGCAGCAGCGCGCGCGTCTCGTGCCGTATACGGCTGCTCGCTGCCCGTCGGTGCCGGCCGGTCGAGAGTCGAGACGGAAATCGCCGCGCGTAATCCGGCGATTGGGAGCGGAGTGGGCGACACTCTACTGTCGTGTCGTATGTCGAGAACGACCGGTGCATCGAACGCTGCTGTCGTAGACGCGGCGATCCGCGCCGCCGACTCGCTTACAGCCGGCGACGTGGTTTCCATACCAGGGTCGCGCAAGAAGTTCCCACTGATCGAGCGCACAGCGAGTGCCCGGGACAGGTGTACGCGAAGCTGGCACCCGAAGACGGGAAGCGCACCCCACCGCTGGTGGAAAACCACCGTCGTCGTCGGGATCTGCGGATCAGGCCCAGTGAGCACCTCGCCGAGGGCGAGTTGCGAGGCCGGATCGCCCGTGCCAAACAGCTTCGGAAAGCGCTCGAACACCGCGCGCGCCACCGCGACCGGATTGCGTGTGCAAGCTTCCGGGAGGAGAAGTCCCGCGCCAGGAAAGGTCACCATGTCCGGCGCGCCGGTGACTCGGTTCAGGTGATATCTCGGCAGCGTACCGACACGTAGCAGAGGGTTCGCGACGATGTGGAAGACTTCGTCCTTACCGTCTTGGACGAGCACGTGCATCGGCGCGCCACGGCGAATATCGAACACCCACACGCCGACCGGCTTTCCGCTCTCGCCAAATACGAGCGCCGGATCGAGCACCTCGAACGTCGCGGCGGGCAGATCGCCGTCGCCCAAGAGTGCCGAAACGACGTTTCGCGCTCCGGCGGCGTCGCGCGGTTCGGGCGCGCGCATAGGAGGAGGGATGAGCGCACGGACGAAGCGAACGGAACCGGCGCCGTCCACGCCGACCGCAACGCCGCCGCGGTACGTGGGCACTCCCTGCACGTGATGCGCAAAAAGGACGGAGCTCATCTCCCGCGGTGACCCTTCGTCGCCCTCGATCAACCGCGGCGCGGTAAAGGCATCATCCTTGCCGGCCGCATTGAAGCCGAACGCGATTTCGTGTTTCCCAAGGAACTCGATCGCCGCAGCGACTGGATCGAGCGTCAGCGTAGGGAATCGTCCTTGCGCCGCGATGAGCCGGCCATCTCGCACGACTCCGCTCACAACAGTCTTCGACTCACGATCCAACTGATAGAGCGCCTCGAGCTGCTGATGGTCGATATTCTCCACTCCGTCGTAACGCGTGCGAAAGTCGTCTCCGGCTGTGGAGCAGTCGGCGCGAATCTGTTTTTTCCGTTCACTCATGGCGTACTCCTGAGTCATGTGACTCAAATCGTTACAACGTCTTTGCCTGTGGTGTTGTCGCGGCTGAACGCTGTTGTCCTGTGAAGTAGTGCTGCGGCACATCCACGCGTTTCGCTCGTCGCCCAAACAAACGTCCATCGGTGCCGGACATCACGTGCTCCAGTGACGGGTTTGAAGTGCGTGCCACCGGCTAGACGCCAGCCGCAGGCCGAAGGCGGGGTCGACGTGGCCGACTCCGCGGTCGCGCGACGGCGGACAGCCGAGGCGGATGTGGCGCAGGCGCGTGCGCGAGTCGATGCCGTGCGGCTCGCACTGGGATACACGACCGTCACTGCGCCGATCTCCTGGACGTGCGAGTCGTGCGCAGGTCACCCGAAGGGGCACTCGTGAGCGCGGCTGCCGCGACGCTGCTGACCACCATCGACAGATCGACCCGATCTACGTCAACTACTCCCACTCCAGCTCGGAGTGGCTGCAGATCCGGAAAGACATCGCCTCCGCAGCGATGAAAGTGCCGGCGCTCGGCCGCATCCCGCGCGCCTCGTGATTCAGGGTTCCCTGGGTTCACGAGCTGCCATGCATCCCGCCCACCTTCCGGCCGCCCACATTACAATTCCGCCCCTATGGCAACCGACCTCCAATCCCGGCCGCTCGCGGCCGCGCCTCCCTCTCCGCCGGGACACTTCCTCCTCGGCCACCTTCCCGAGCTCAAGGACGTCCTCGGCTTCTACTCGCGCTGTCAGCGGGAGTATGGGGATGTCGTGCAGTTGTCGATGGCGGGGTGGAAGTCGTATCTGGTCAGCCATCCGGACGACATCGAAGCGGTGCTGGTGACGAACCACCGCAACTTCATCAAGCACCGTTTCTTCTGGCGGCACCTCTCCTCCCTGTTCGGCAAGGGGCTGCTGACCAGCGACGGGGCTCACTGGGTGCGGCAGCGGAAGTTGATGCAGCCGGCCTTTCACGGGGACCGGATCCATGCGTACGGCATGGTCATGGCGGAGGCCGGGGAACGGATGCTGGACGGGTGGCGCGACGGGGAAACGCGCGATATCCAGGCGGAGATGATGCACGTGACGATGGAGATCGTCGTGCGCACGCTGTTCGGCTCGGACGTGGTTCCCGCGGATGCGGTGGCGGTGGGAGAGGCGTTCAACGTGGCCGTCGAGCAGATCGCCATCCGCTTCAAGCGCCCGGTGAAGATTCCGGACTGGATTCCCATTCCCTCGAACGTGAAGTTCAACCGCGCGGTGCGCGAGCTCGACCGGCTCATCCAGGGCTTCATCCGCGCCCGCCGCGCGTCGCCGGAGCGCCCGAATGACCTGCTGTCGATGCTCGTCGACGCGAAGGACGAGCATGGCGAGCCGATGAGCGATCAGCAGGTCCGGGACGAGGCGGTCACGCTCTTCCTGGCCGGGCACCAGACCACCGCCCTCTCCCTGTCCTGGACGATGTACCTCCTGGCGCAGCATCCGGAGGTCGAGGCCAGGCTGCATGCGGAGCTCGACGCGGTCCTGCAGGGGAAGCCTCCCGTCCCCGACGACGTGAGGCGGCTCCCGTACACCGAGCGGGTGGTGCTGGAGTCGATGCGGCTCTACCCGCCGGCGTACGGGTTCGGCCGCGAGGCGGTGGAAGACTGCGAGATCGGCGGCTACCGCATCCCCGCCGGCTCGACCATCACGATGTTCTCCTGGGTCGTCCACCGCGATCCGCGCTGGTATTCCGATCCGGAGCGCTTCGATCCCGACCGCTGGGAAGGCGATTTCGCGAAGACCATTCCGGCGTTCGCGTACATCCCCTTCGGCGGCGGCCCGCGCCGCTGCATCGGCAACTCCTTCGCCATGATGGAAGCGGTCATGCTGGTGGCCGCCATCGCCAGGCGGTTCTCCCTGCGGCTGGTGCCGGACCATCCGGTCGAGCCGCTGCCCTCGATCACATTGCGGCCCAAGTACGGGCTGAAGATGACCCTGCACCGAAGAGCCGAATGACCGAGCCGTCGCACCTCGGCGCGTTGCTCCGCCGGCGCGCCCACTCCGATCCCGACCGCCACGGTTTCTCCTTCTCGCCGCGGGGCGAGAGCGAGGAGGAGAGCCTGACCTACGGGGCGCTCGATCGCCGCGCGTCCGCGATCGCGGCGGAGCTGCTCCGGCGCGGTCTCGCGGGCGAGCGCGTCCTGGTCGTCGAGCGTCCCGGCCTCGACTACGTCGCGGCGCTGTTCGGCTGCTTCTACGCGGGCGCGATCGCGGTTCCGCTGCATCCGCCGCAGCGCGGCGACACGCGCGCGCGGGTCACGTCGATCCTGGAGGACTGCACTCCCCGCGCGGCGCTTGCGACGGCGGGGACGCTCGCCTCGTCCGCCGAGGCGCTGGCGGATCTCCAGCGCATCGCCATCGACGGGCTGCCCGATGCGCCGCCGGACTTCGACGTCGCCGACCACTCCGACGGCATCGCCTTTCTGCAGTACACGTCCGGCTCGACGTCCACCGCACGCGGCGCCGTCATCCGCCATCGGAACGTCCTGCACAACCTCGGCATCATCCGCCGCGCCTTCCGCCACACTTCCGCCTCGCGCGGCGTGATCTGGCTGCCCCCGTATCACGACATGGGGCTGGTCGGAGGCATCCTGCAGCCGGTCTTCGCCGGGTTCCCGGTGCTGCTCTTTCCGCCGCTGCACTTCGCCCAGCGGCCGATGCGATGGCTCGAGGCCGTGTCGCGATTCCGGGCCACCACCAGCGGCGGCCCGAACTTCGCCTACGAGCTCGCGCTGCGCGCCGCCACCGCCGAGGCGATCGCCGGGCTCGATCTGTCGTCGTGGGACGTGGCCTTCAACGGCGGCGAGCCGGTGCGCACCGCCACGCTGCGCGCATTCGCGGAGAAGTTCGCCCCCGCGGGCTTCCGGGCGAACGCGCTCTTCCCCTGCTACGGCCTGGCCGAGTGCACGCTGATGGTCAGCGGCAGCCCGTGGGATGGCGGGGAGGCCGACGCCGGCGAGCCCGCGCCCGAGCTTCGCGTCGTCATCGACGACGGAGAGATCTGCGTCAGCGGCGACAGCGTCGCCGGAGGCTACTGGGGCGGGCGCGATCCCGAGGTCTGGAGCGCCCGCATCCCTGGCGAAGACGGGCTCTTCCTCCGCACCGGCGATCTCGGCGCGATCGAGAGCGGCCGCCTGAGCGTCACCGGGCGCGCGAAAGACGTGGTCGTCATCCGCGGCCGCAACCATCACGCGGAAGACATCGAGGCGGCCGCGGACGACGAGCTGTTCCAGGGCTGGCCGCGCGCCGCCATCTCGACCGTCTCGCGCGGCGCGGAGGGGCTGGTGATCCTGCAGGAAGTGCCGCGCCGTTTCGACGCCGGCGGCGCCGGAACGGCCGCGGCGGCGATGCGCGACCGCGTGGTCCGGGCCCACGGAATCGACATCGAGGCCATCGTGTTCGTCCGGCCTGGAACACTCCCACGGACACCGAGCGGTAAGGTGCGACGCTTCATCTGCCGCGAGCGCTACGACGACGGCTCCATCGCCGCGGCGGCGGTCGCTCAGTGGTCCAGGAACACACGATGACCGATTTCGCCAGCGCGGTGACGATCTCCAGCCCTTACCTGCGACGCGCGCAGGCGTTGCACTCGCTCGTGGTCACGAACGGACTGCCGACCCTCGGCCTCATCGCCGCGGTCGCGCTCGCCGTGCGCGATGGGTTCCGTCCCCTCGATGCGGCGATGCTGTTCGTGACCTATACGCTCACCTCGTTCGGCGTCGAGCTCGGGCTGCACCGCTATTTCACCCATCGCTCGTTCCAGACCCGTCCGGCGATCGTGGCCGCGCTGGCCATCCTCGGCAGCGCCTGCGGACAGGGACAGCTCGCCTACTGGGTCGCCAATCACCGCATTCATCATCGTTACGCCGAGGGGCCGGGCGATCCGCATTCGCCGTATGCACCGGAGGGACCGCGGGAGCTCGGCTGGCGCGGCTTCCTCTGGGCCCACGTCGGCTGGACCTTCTCCGCCGACCCTCCGAACACCGCCCGTTTCGCCGGCGACATCCTGCGCGATCCGATGCTGCGCACCATCAATCGCCGCTACTTCCTCTGGCTCTTCCTCGGCATCGCCGTCCCCACCGCCGTCGGAGGCGCGATCACCGGCGATCTGCGCGGCGTGCTCTCCGGCCTCTTGTGGGGCGGACTGGCGCGGATGTTCCTGGTGAATCACGCCTCGTTCTCGATCAATTCGATCTGTCATGCCTTCGGCGGCCGCCGCTTCGAGACCCGCGACGAGAGCCGCAACGTCGGACTGCTGGCCCTGCCGACGGCGGGCGCGAGCTGGCACAACGATCATCACGCGTTCCCGTCCGCGGCCGACTTCCGTTTCAGCCGCCTGCAATTCGATCCCTCCGGCATCGCCGTCAGCGTGCTGGAAAAGCTCGGCCTGGCCTGGAACGTCAATCGCCCTTCCGCCGCCGATCGCGAGCGGCGGGAGAGCCAGGGGGAGAATGCATGACCGCAACACGACCCGGCGAGCAGGAGATCCGCGACTGGCTCAGGCGACGCATCGCCTCGGCGCTCGAGGTTCCGGCGGGCGAGATCGACATCGCCAGTGAGTTCCCTTCGTTCGGCGTCGACTCCGTCACCGCCGTCGCCGTCACGGGCGACCTGGAGCAGTGGCTGGGCCGGACCCTCGATCCGACGCTGCTCTTCACGTACTCCACCATCGACAGCCTGGCTCGTCACCTGTCCACGGCGGAGGAGTCATGAGCGCCGGCAGCGGGATCGGCGCGTCCGCCAGGGCCATCCGCCATCACTACGACGTCGGCAACGACTTCTACGACGTCTGGCTCGACGCGGAGAAGGTGTACTCGGGCGCGATGTGGGCCGAGGGCGATACGCTGGAGGCGGCCCAGCTCCGCAAGCTCGACTGGCACGCGGCGCAGGCGAACGCGATCGGGAAGAAGCGCGTGCTCGACGTCGGCTGCGGCTGGGGGGCGATGCTCCGCCGGCTGACGAGCGTGCACGGCGTGGAGCACGCCGTCGGCCTGACCCTGAGCGATCAGCAGTTCACGTTCATCGGCGAGCAGCCCGATCCGCGGGTCGAAGTGCGGAAGGAGAGCTGGACCGAGCATCAGCCGGCCGCGCCTTACGAAGCCATCGTCTCCATCGGCGCGTTCGAGCACTTCGCCCGTCACGGCGACCCGGAGAGCGAGCGCATCGCCGGATACCGGCGCTACTTCGAGCGCTGCTGGGAGTGGCTCGTGCCCGGCGGCGGGATGACGCTGCAGACCTGCGGCAGCGGCAATACCCGGCGCGAAGAGACCAGCGACTTCGTGGCCAACGAGATCTTCCCGGAGTCGGAGTTCCCCGAGCTCTCGGAGATCGTCCGCGCGGCCGACCGGCTCTTCGAGATCGTCCTGGTGCGCAACGACCGCCTCGACTACGCGCGCACGCTGCGCGAGTGGCGGCGGCGCCTCCTGGCGGGCCGGGAGCGCGCCATCGCCGCGTCCGACGAGGAGACCTACAAGCGTTACGAGAAGTACTTCAATCTCTTCATCGTCTCCTTCGAGGTCCTCGGCAGCACGGTGCTCTACCGGATCACGTTCCGCCGGATCGATCGCCCGCGGCGCTGATCGTCCCGGCCAGAAACGCGCGCACGTGCATGGCCAGCTCGCGCGCTCCCTCGAACAGCACCCAGTGCGTTTCCGCGGGCAGCTCGATCGTCGACGCCGACGGCATCGCCGCTGCCGCCGCGCGCATCACCTCGGGACTGGCGATCACGTCGCCTTCGGGGATGACCACGAGCGACGGCACGTCCACGCGGCCGAGCATCTCCCGCACGTCGTGGGTCCGGTACTCGGAGAACATCCGGCAGTAGCTGATCAGCGACCGCTCGTCGTCGAAGGCGGCGAGGACGATGCGCCGGTAACGCTCGCTGGCCACCTGGAAGACGCGCATGCTGCGTCCGCTCGCGCTCAACGTTCCCGCCGCCGCAGCCGACACGAAGCGCGTCGCCGCCTCGGGGAAGCGCTCGAGCAGGCTGGCCAGGGCGAGGAGATTGTCGTCCCAGCCCGTGACCACGTGCTCGAGGCCGCTCAGCGGGGCGAAGTCTCCGGCCACGTACACGAGCGACTCCACGGCCGCGGGGTCGCGCTCGGCGAGGAGCAGCGCCGGCTTCGCGCCGGTGCACCAGGCCACGAAGTGTGCGCTGCGCGCGCCTTCCCGCTGCAGGAGTGCGGCGAGGTCGTCCGCATGCGCGGCCACGCCGTGGCCCAGCTCCGACTCGTCCGCCGTCACACCCCGGCAGCGCCACGGGACCACCCGATAGTCGGGCGCGAGCGCCTCGGCGAAGGGCTCCCAGCACACCGGATCGATGCCGTACGCGGTGACGCAGACCACCAGCGGCGCGTCCGGCTTCGGCTCCCGCGACTCGTCCGGGCGCGAGAGACTCCAGGCCTCCGCCAGCACGTCCTTCGCCCGCGCATCCGGCGGTGCGGGAGGATCGGTGAGGAATGCGTCGAGCGCGGGCCCGAGCCGCGCCTCGAGCCAGCGGCCGGCGTCGTCGAGCTCCGCTTCCTCCACGGCCAGGACGGACATGCCCTCGATCGAGGCCAGGACGTCCTCGAGGGTGACGGTGATCGCATCCGGCGCCGTGCCGCCGGTGAGATACGCGACCACCTCGGCCAGCCGCGCGACCCGGGCGACGCGATCGCGCCGCCCGACGCGCAGCCCGCCCTCGAGCAGCGACGCGTCGCGATCGCGCAGGATCTCCCGCGCGGAGCGGATGGCCTCGATCAGATTGGCCAGGGCGCCGCTCTCCTCGGGCCGCACCGCCGCGGGCGTGTCGTATGCGTGGGGGTAGGGAATCGTGCTTCCATCCGGACGGACCGCGTACGGCGCGGACTGGGCCACGCCGCGGAGCGGCAGCGGCTCGACGAAGCGCCAGCCGGGAAGCAGCGATGCGGCGGCGCGGGCGACGGGAGATCGCGATTCCATCAGAGGTCGAGGCGGAAGTGGTAGAAGACGATGTCCATCCGCTCGCGCAGATAGAAGCGGTGGGCGCCGTAACGCTGCACGCCGGAGTCGAGATGCACGGCCTTGCAGCCGGCCTCCCGGGCCTGCTCGACCATCCACGCGAACAGGTCGCGCCCGTGCCCGTGGGAGCGCAGCGCTTCGTCGCTGACGAGATCGTCGACGTACAGATAGCGTCCCCAGGCCAGCGACTCGCCGAAGCGATAGCCGCCCGCGGCGACGACGCGCCCGCCGTCGGAGAGCGACACGACCGTGTAGCCGCCGTCCCGCTCCAGGCGCCGCACCACGCCGACGTACTCGTCGCGCCCGATGTGCGGCCGCAGCTGCGACATCACCGGCCACGTCGCCAGGATCTGTTCGTCCGTACGCGCCACTTCGATCGTCGCCATCAATCCTCCTGCAGCGGCGCGAGCAGGTCGCCCACCGTCTTCACGTTCGCGAGCTCCGACAGCTGATACACCGGGTGTCCGACCGCCTGTTCGATCGCCAGCACGACGATCAGAAAGCGCAGCGAGTCGATGCCGATCGAGTCCAGCGGCGCATCCTCGGACAGGGCGCCGCCGCGCATGTTCTCCTCGAGCACCTTCAGCGCCGCTTCGCGCTTGCTCATTTCCCGTCTCCCGACAGCAGCTCCGCCGCCGTCCCGCCCATGATCGCCTCGGTCTCCGCCCCGTCGAAGCCGGCGGCCGCGGCGGCATGGCGAAACGTCGCCACGGCGCTCTTCTGTCCGCCGGCGAGGCGGTGGATCGGCCAGTCCGTGCCGAAGACCAGCTTGCGCGCCAGGCCGCGCCGGCGGTGCGAGCCGAGAATCCCTTCCAGCTCGCCGCGGCTGGCCGCATTCTGGAAGCCGGAGGTCTCGAGATAGATGTTGGGCCGGTACTCCGCGAGCAGCGCCGACTCCTCGTGCAGCGTGAACGCGGCGTGGGCGAGAATGAAATCGACCCGCGGAAAGGCGTGCGCGGCGCGCTCGACTTCCGACGGCGCCGCGTAATGCGAGGCCAGCCGGGGCGTGCTCGGACCGACGTGCGTGATCACCGGCACGCCGCGGCTCGCGCACAGCTCGTAGCACGGCGCGAGCGCGGGATCGGCCGGCGAAAAGCCGCACGGCGGGTAGAGCTTGACGCCGCAGGCACCGTCCCCCAAGGCGCGCTCAAGCTCGCCCACCGCCGCCGCGCCGCGGCGGGGATCGAGCCCGGCCATCCACAGGAAACGTCCGGGATGATTCATAACGAGCTGCCGATGCAGCGCATGCGGCAGAGGGAACGGCTCGCCGAAGTCGATCGCCAGCAGCACCGATTTCTCGATTCCCGCGTCGTCCATCTCGGCGAGCAGCTGCGTGCACGACGGATCGTCGGTGATCCGCCGCAGCAGCCCGTCGATGGCCGGGCGCCGCACCGCGCGCTCGCGGCGCGGATAGCGGCGCTCCAGGTTCTCCGCCCAGCCGTCGAAGAAGAAATCGGGCAGGACGCTCCGGCTGGCGACGTGGACGTGGCAGTCGATCATGCCGTGCCCCACGCCGCGCCGAGGGCGCGGAGCTCCTCCTGCCGCGGCTTGCCGGTCGGCGTGCGGGGAATGGAGTCGAGAAACACGAAGGCGTCGGGCACATGCCCGGCGCCCAGCTCCGCGGCGACCGCGCGTCCGAGGGCGGCAGGGTCGCCCTCGCCGGCGATGAAGGCGATGGCGCGATCGGGACGGTCGGCCTCGACGAACGCGAGCGTGCAGCAGTCGCGCACGCCCGGTTGGGCGGCCAGGGCCCGGTCCACGTCTTCGAGATACACCTTCGCGCCGCCGCGGATGATCATGTTCTTCCGCCGCCCGGTGACGTACACCCAGCCGTCGTCGTCGATGTGGCCCACGTCGCCCGTGGCGAACCAGCCGTCTTCGGAGAAGACCGCGGCGTGGCGGCCGCCGTCGCGAAAATACGTGCCGATCACCGACGGACCGCGCATCACCAGCTCGCCCGTCCCGCCGCGTGGGACCCGGCGATCGAACCGCGGCGGCTCCCCGGCCGGCGCGGCCTCGATGACCCGCACGTCGATGCCCGCGGGACGTCCCGCGGAGCCCGCGCGGATCCCGCCGGGACGGGAGAGCGTGGCGAAGCACACCGTCTCGGTGAGTCCGTAGCATGGAAGGATCTCGTGGCCGAAGCGTGCCGCGTAGGCGAGGCGCACGCTCTCGCGCAGCGGCGCCGCGCCCGCCACCGCGAAGCGCAGCGCCGCGCCGGACAGGTCCGCGCGCAACGCCGTCAGGGCCTCGAAGAGGATCGGCACGGCGCTGTACGACTGCACGCGGTAGCGCGTGAGCGCGTCGACGATCTCCTGCGCGCGCCGCAGATCGAATGCGGAGGCGATGACGGCCGTGCCGCCGAGGAGGATCATCGGGAGCACGTCGCTGACGAGCGTGAACGTGTGCGTCAGAGGCAACACGCTGGCCGTGATCCACGAGCCGTCATAGCCGAACGCCGCCGACGAGTAGCGGACATTCGTCTCCAGGAGCGGCCAGCGCAGGGCCACGCCTTTGGCCGAGCCCGTGGTCCCGGACGTATAGATGAGCAGGCCGCCCGCGCTCTCCGCGGGAGACGGGGCCGCGTCGCCGTGCAGCAGCCCGTCGATGGGGCGGGCGTTCTCGAAGGCCGTGGGATCGTCGGCGAGCACGAGCCGCGGACGGGCCTCCGCGATCAGCGCGCGCAGCCGCCCGGGCGGCGTGTCCGCGGCCACGGGATGCACGAGCGCGCCCGCGGCGAGACCGGCCAGGATCGCCACGGCCTGCATCGGCCGCCGGGCCGACACGATGGTCACCGGATCGTCTCCGCCGCCCAGAGCCACGAAGCGATCCGCGGCCGCCGCGAGCTGCACGAACGAGACGGCCTCGCCCGTGGCCGCGTCGAGGAGCGCCGTCTTCGGGCCATGACGGTCGAGCGCCTCGCGCAACGCATTTCTCATCCGAAGCGCTCCGCGAACCACTCCGCCCGAAACGCGGAGATCACCAGCCGCTCGCCCGCGGCCACGCGCGCGGCCAGCGCCTGCGCGGCGCCGCGCAGATACGCCGCGTACGTGCGCGCGCGCATCAGCTCCGCCACGGTGTAGGGCGCGCCGCTCATGCGCATCAGCCGCAGGTCGGTCATCCCGTAGAACTTTCGATCGCCGTACACGACCGGGGCCGGCGCGCGGATGCTGTAGCGGACGCGCGCGAGCACGTGTCCGGGATGATGCATGTCCCCCCACACGGTGATGTCGGACATGCGCGGGGGGAAAAAGAAGTGCCGGCCGGGCGGAACCACCGCCGGATCGAAATGGCCCGGCATGTAGTGCCAGCTGTTGTACTCCATGCGCCGCGAGATCGCGTTCAGGATGCGCAGCAGCGTCGGACGGTCGCTCTCGAACCGCGCGAACGTCGCCGCGCTCGGGAAGACCGCGCAGTAGTACTCGGATGTGGGCCACGCCGACGCCGTCGCGACGTCGTTCGCATCCATGGCCCGCTCCCATGCGCCGAAGTCGCGGATGCCGCGAGTCATGCCGATGTCGGAGCGCAGCTCCTCGATCGCGCTCCTGGTAATGGTCTCGAAGATCGCGTAGAGCCCTTCCCGGCCCTGCGCGTCGATGGCGGCGTTCGTCCAGGCGCCGAGAAATGCGTCGACGCTCGCGAACGCGGTCGCATCGACGCCCTGCGATGCCGCCGCATCGGCGAGCGCGCGCGGCACGTCCTCCATGCGCGCTTTCGCGCCGCGCCGCGGATGCCACTCGATGGCCTTGCGGAAGGTGAGGCCGTTGATGCGGCGCCAGGCGAAGTGCGTCTGCTGCACGCGCTCGCGCAGGCCGCGTGCGATCGAGGCCAGCTCCGCGAGCGAAGGGCTGTCGGCCGCTGCCTCGCCCAGGACCGCCGCCGTCGCGGCGATCCGCGCGCGCAGTTCCGCGGCCAGCGTGGCCGGCGTGAGCTGCCGGCCGTTGAATTCCTCGCCGCGCCCGCCCGCGCGCAGCGCCCAGTGGAAGCAGGCCACGAGCGTCCGCTCGTCCCTGCCCCACTCCTGGCGCGGCATCGCGGCCATGGCGTCGAACACGTATTGCCGCGGGTCGTGCTTCTGCGGATGGAGCAGGTTGTTGCCGTTCGACAGGTTCGTGAACGTCGAGTCCCGCACGTACAGCAGCACCGGGTCGACGTGATCGATGGCGAAGCGCACCTCGGCCAGCGTGCGCCCGGCCTCGGCCTCATCGATCGACGCCAGCCAGGCCTCCACCTGCCGGTCGAGGTCGGCCTCCGCCGCCTGCCGCCCCGCCGCCCGCCGCCGCACCTCGGCCGCGGTCTCGGCGTCGACATGCACGGTCCCGAAGAGGCGATGCGCCGTCGCCGGCATGGCCGTGCCGAACACCACCCGCCCGTGGTCGTGCACGCCGACGAGCCAGGTCTCGCCGCCGCCCGCCTCGGCCCGCGAGGCGTCCAGCGGCAGCGAGCCGGCCACGGCGAGCGCCTCGCGCTGCCAGTGCGTCAGCCCCAGCGCGCCTTCGTCGAACGGTTGCCGTCCGCCGAGGGTGAGCACGCGTGCGACGGCGTCGTGCAGCGGCTCGCCGTGGCGCGCCGCCGCCTCGAGCTCGTCGAGCAGCGCGCGGAAGCCGGTCATCCCGCGCGGCCCGGCGGCCGCCGCTTCCGGCGGGCTCGTCGTCATCGCCGTCTCTTTCCCGGGCCCTGAGCGGATGCCGCACCTCCCTTTGCAAACATTCGAGTCAGTCCATCGGCGCGAACGCCGCCAGCACTTCCTCCGGGAACGGCGTCGGCCGCCCCGTGGCCGGATCGATGAATACCCACAGCGCCTCGCTGCGGCAGAGCAGTTGCGCGTCGCGCGCGCGGAACATCTGGCAGCGCCGCACCTGCGTGAAGATGGTCCGCTGCGACGGCCACGTGCCGACGAGCAGCTCGTCGCCCTCGAACGCGGGCGCGAAATACTCGATCAGCAGCCGCTTCAACACCCACACGCCGCCGAGGGTGCGGAAACGCTCCATGCCGAAGCCCCGCGCGATCGTGTCGCCGACGGCAGCCTCCTCGATCCAGGCGACATAGCTCTTGTGGTTGGCGTGGCCGAGCATGTCGATGTCCTCGGCACGCACCGTGACCTTCGCCACGAACGGCTGCTCCACGTCGAAGCGGATCTCGCTCACGATCCGGTCAGCCCCGCTTCCGTGTATTGATCCTCTGCCAGCTCGTCCGCGGCCCGGGCGTTCGCGAAGCCGAGGAGGCCGAGGCGCTCGTAGTGCGGGCGCATGCGGTCGGAGAGGAGGCCGATCCGCCGCAGGTTCGGAATCACGCGCCCGAACAGGCCGGCCGTTAGGGCGCGCGCGGCGCGATGCTCGCGCAGGACGCGCACCCATTCGCGCCGGCTGATGCGATGCGCGAAATACTGGTCGTGCACGTCCAGGAAGAGGAAGCGCTCGTGCATCATCACGCAGGTCTCGAACGCCCACTCCTCGCGCGAGCGCCGCAGCCGCGGATTCCCCGCGTAGCAGTCGCGCAGCGCCAGCACGCCGTACTCCGCGTGACGGGCCTCGTCGCGGATCACGTTGCCCAGCAGCGCCAGCAGCAGCGGCTCGCCGGTGATGCGATGCAGATACGCGAACGTGCCCAGGGCCAGGCCTTCCAGGATCTCCATGCCCAAGAGGGAGATGTCCCACTCCTCGCCTCCCGTGGTCGCGTGCGTGAGGGCGACCAGACTCCGCCCCGGCGCGAACTGCGGGCGCCCGATCTTCGTCGCCAGGTAGCGGCCGAAGACTTCCACGTGGCGCGCCTCGTCGGCGACCTGGATCGCGCCGAACGAGCGCGCGTCTTCGAACGGCGTCGTCTTCACCACCTTGCCCGCGACGGCGAACGCGATCTGCTCGCCGTGCAGGATCTGCGACAGCAGGAACGTGACCGAGGCCAGAGCGATGGTCTCGCGGGTCTTCGGATCGATGCCTGCCCAGAGCGCCGTGCCGTACGCCGGCGAGAGCGCGACCGGAAACAGCCGCCGCGCCGGATCGAACGGCTCCACGGCCGTGTCCCACGGCAGCTCCTCCGCCGTCCAGCGGCGGCGTCCGGCGGCGCGGCAGAGACGGCTGTAGGCGTCGCTGCCGGCGGCGTCGTACTGCCAGTCGACGTCGATCGTTTCTCCCTCGGGCATCGGCGGAGCGGAGCGCGGGTCGCGCAGCGCGGCCCGGAGCATCGGCCCGACGAGGCGCGCGGCGCCGCGCGGATGGCGGAAGAGCGGTGCGAAGGCGTCGGCGACGCCGGACCAGTCACGGGTCATGAGCGAAGCTCCTCGTAGAGTGCGGCGCAGGCAGCGCGGCGAGTCTTGCCGCTGGTCGTCCTCGGCAGCGAGCCGGGCCGGATGGCGACGATGTCCACGGGTGCGATGCCGGTGCCCGCGAACACCGCGCTGCTGATCGCGCCGGGATCGCCCTCGCTTCCCTCGATCAGCAGCACCAGCTCTTCCGCCCCCGCGCCGTCGTAGCCGAACGCGGCGACGGACCACGGCGCGACGCCCGCCGCGGCGGCCGCGCAGGCCTCGACGTCGTGGGCGTAGACGTTGCGGCCGGACACGGCGATCAGGTCTTTGATGCGGCCGGTGACGATCAGCTCCCCGTCATCGAAGCAGCCGAGATCGCCCGTATGCAGCCAGCCGTCGCGGAGGGCCGAGGCCGTCGCGGTCGGATCGTTCTCGTAGCCGAGCATCACACTCGCGCCGCGGACGAGGATCTCTCCGACGTCGCCGGGGCGGACCGCGCCGGCGATGGCGATCTCGACGTCGCCCAGCGGCGCGCCGACGGAGCAGAGCTCGATCGCCTCCGCGCCGCGGCTCGCGTGCACGAGCGCGCGGTCGAGCTCCTTGCGCTCGGCGGCGATGCTGCGCATCCCCTGCCGCGGCCGCGCCATCGATACGGTCAGCGTCGCCTCGGCCAGTCCGTATCCGGGAGCGAACGACTCCGCGCGGAACCCGCGGCCGGCGAAGCGCTCCGCGAATCGCCGCAGCGCCTCGGGACGGATCATCTCCGCGCCCACGGCCGCGCCGCGCCACGCGGAGAGATCGATGCCGCCGATCTGATCGTCCGTCACCGCGGTCGCGCAGTGCAGATAGGCGGAAGGCGGGGCCGTGGAGATCGTCGCCCCCGACTCGCTGATGAGGCGCAGCCACGCGGCCGGCTGGCGCGCGAAGTCGAGCGGGTCGATGAGATGGAGATCGAAGCCCCAGTACACGCTTCCGAAGAGCATCGAGACCAGGCCGAGGTCATGGGCGAGCGGCAGCCAGCCGGCCATCACGTCCTCGGCGTTGAATGCGTACGCGCGGCCGATGCGATCGAGGCAGAACAGGAGCTGCGCGTGGGTGATGGCCACGCCGCGCGGCGAGCGCGTGCTGCCGGAGGTGTACTGCACGAACGCGACGTCCTCCGGCGCCGCGGCGGCCCACGGCCCCGAGCCGTCGCGCGAGAGCGATGCCACGTCGATGTGCGCGGGAGGGGCGGCGCCCGCCGGCAGCTCGCGCAGCATCGCCGCGGCCACCGGCGCGGGGGCGATGAGCAGACGCGCCCGCGACTGCTCGAGGCAGCGCACCAGACGCTCGGCCGGACCGCGGAGACTGCCGAACGGCGGCGGCGGGGCGAGCGCCACCGGCACGCAACCGGCCGCGATTACTCCGAAGAGCGCGCTCACGAGCTCGGGACTCGTCGCATAGAGGACGCCGATCCGCTCGCCCGGGGCGGGCGCGAACCGGGCGTGCAGTCCCGCGGCCACCTCGGCGGCGCATTCCCGCACCTCGCCCCAGGTCATGTCGCGATGCACGGCACGGCGGCGGAAGTGGAGGCCGCGCTCCGGCCGCTCGGTCGCAACGCGTGCCAGCGCGTCCCCGATCGTCACGTCCGGACCTCCCGCAGGCGCAGCGCGCCGGCCGTGTGGTCCAGCGCCTCGAGCGCGCCGGCGAGATGCTGCGCGTCGTGCGTGGCGATCACGCTGAGGCGCACCGCGGGGACAGCGGCGGGGGCGGTGAGCGGCACCGCGAACACGCCGCGCTCGAACAGCATCGCCGTCGCCCGGAGGACGCGCAGGTCGCTGCCCGCGGCCACGGTGAAGACCGGGGTTCCGTGCTGCCGGTGCGGAATCCCGCGCGATTGCAGTCCCTCCGCGAAGGACGCGACGTTTGCCGCCAGCCGCGCCCGCAGCGCGTCGTCTGTTTCCAGAACATCGAGCGCGGCGTGGGCGCCCGCCGCCGCGGCCGGGGTGATGCCGACCGAGTAGAGCAGCGGCCTGGCCTCGTTGCGCCATTGCTCCGCGAGCCTGCGCGTGCCTGCGGCGAAGCCGCCGTTCGACGCGAGCGTCTTCGAGAGCGTCGTCACCAGCACGACGTCTTCGCCGATGGCCACGCCGGAGTGATCGAGCGTCCCCCGTCCGTTGCGTCCGAGAACGCCGAAGCCGTGCGAGTCGTCGATGAGCAGCCGGTGTCCGTGCCGCGCGCAGAGCGCGGCCACCGCGGCCAGCGGTGCAATGCGTCCGTCCGCCGCGGCCACCCCTTCCACGACCACCAGCGCCCGGCCGCCGTGCAGCAGCGGCGCGAGGGCATCGAAGTCGTCGAAAGTGCTCGTCTCGCGCGATGCCGCGCGCGCGGCATCCGCGATCGAGCCGTGCGCGCGGGAGGCGTGCACGATGCGCTCGCAGTCGCGCGCGGCGATCGGCACCGCGCCCAGCATCGCGTGATAGCCGGACGGGAACAGCACCGCTTCTTCCGCTCCGGTGAACGCCGCCACGCGACGCTCGAGCTCGGCGCCGGCAGAGGCATTGCCGTTCAGGACGCGCGAACCGGTGACGCCGATGCCCCAGCGCTGCATCGCCGCGGTCGCCGCGTCGATCAGCCGGGCGTCGTTCGCCAGACCGAGGTAGTTGTTCGAGGCGAAGTTCACCAGGCGGCGGCCGTCGATGGTCACGGTCGGCCCGTCGCTCGCCTCCACCACCCGGAACCACGGATAGAGACCGAGCTCCCGCAGCTTCTCCTCCGGCGGAGACGCTGCTGCGGCCGCGGAAGCGGCGGCGGGAGGGACGGCCGGAAGGTTCATGCGCGGGCGCTCTCGCGAATCCGGTCCAGGAGCTCGACGAACTGCCCGAGCGTGCGGACGCTCATCGTCTCCTCCTCGGGCATCATGACGCCGTACTGTTTCTCCACGGAGAGCACGAGTTCGTAGACGCGGATCGAATCGAACCCCGGCAGGGAGGTGAGCTCCGCGTCCTCCGCAATGGCGTCCGGAGAGATATGGAAGATCCGTCCGATTTCCGCGCGGACGAATTGCCGCACATCATCACTCATTATGTCCTCTCGACCAGGAAGGATGGGCGGCTATTCTACGCTATGGAAATGTCACTGGATGGATGAGCCACTGGTGCCGAATACCGGGCGGATGATCGATTACTGGCTCGGCGGTACCCATCACTTCGCTGCCGACGTGCGTGCCGCGGATGCGTTCGCCGCGGATGCCTCGCCGGGCCCGGCCGTCGTCTACCGGATGCTGCGCGGCTTCATCGGCCGGGCGGCCCGTCACGTCGCTTCCCAGGGCATCGAGCGCTTCGTCGTCTTCGGCGCCGGCATCCCCACGCGCGGCAACGTGCACGAGGCCGTGCCCCGGGCGCGCGTGGTCTATACCGACTTCGACCCCGTCAACGTCCGTCTCGGCCGCGAGATCCTCGCGAACAGCCCCTCGGCGACGTATCTCCCCTGCGACGCCGCCGATCTGTCGACGCTCGACACCGACGCCGTGCACCGCTTCCTCGGCGACGGCCCGTTCGGACTGGTCTTCGTCGGACTGTCCGCCCTCCTCGACGATGCGCGGCTCGCCCGCGCCCTGGCCGGCATGGCCCGATGGGCGCCGCCGGACAGCCGCCTCATCTTCGACTTCGATGGCGAAGCCCTCGCCGGCGCGACCGAGGCGCTCGCCCTCGCGCGGGCGAGCTTCGGCGCGAGCGAGAGCGCGCTGCACCTCCGCAGCCCCGCGGCATTCCAGCAGCTGATCGCGCCGTGGCACATCGAGCCGCCGGGAATGGTGCCGGTCGCGCTGTGGCGTCCGGACGCGGCGCCGCCGCCGTACGACGCGGAGCGGGTGTTCATGTACGGCGGCGTCGCCCGTCGCTGAGTTACTTCTTCGCGATCCTCTCGCGATAGACCGGAGACTCCCGCCAGATCGTCGTGCAGACGTTCTCGATGAACCGCGTCTCGATCTCCTCCTGGATCTTGATCCAGTCCGGATTTTCCACTGCTCGCCCCCACGCCTCGAGGCTCTCCCATCGCACAGTAACGTTCACGTACGGGGACCCGAGAACGTTGCGCGCCGCCTCGGCGTCGATGAATCCAGGCGAGCCCCGGAGGATCTCGACCGCGCGCTCGGCCAGACGCCGATACTCCCCGATGTCCGCGCCCGCAACCAAGTCATAACTGGTGGATACTCGAATCATTGTTCCCTCCTGTTCTCTCTGTTTCAGCTCTACAACTTCTCAAAATGCTCGGATAATCCACGGAAGTATGTATCAATTTGCGGAGCCGGCGGTACCGCGCGTAGAACCGGCTCGATTTGCGCGTTGCGACCGCACGGGCCATCGGCCTGGCGGCGTCGCCCGTTGTGCGTCGCCGTCGAAGTGAAGGGATTTCGGCGGAGGACCGTCGTATCCTTGGTCCCGGCCCGCATGCCCGTCCGGTTCCGCATCCTGGTCTCTGTTGCGTTGGTCGTGGCCGGCTCGTCCTCGCTCGCGCTCGAGCCATCGCGGCGCGTCGACTTGTATCCGGTCGATGTGTGGCGCGAGGGGTTGCCGCAGTACACGATTCAGGCGATCGAGCAGGATCGGGATGGGTATCTGTGGTTCGGGACGTTCGAGGGGCTGGTTCGGTTCAATGGGCTGCGGTTCGATGTGTTCGACCAGCAGCGGCTTCCGGGGCTGGGCACGTCGCAGATCCGCGCGTTGCGGCGTGACCGGAATGGGGTGCTCTGGATCGGCACGACGGGCGCGGGCCTGTTCCAGCTGCGCAACGGGATACCGGCGCCGTTTCGCGGCTCGCGTCCCCTCCCCAACGAGAACGTCACTTCGATCGCCGCGGCGCGCGATGGCTCGTTGTGGCTGGCCACGCGCAAGGGGGTTGCGCGCATCCGCGGATCGCAGGTCGACGTATGGGATGCTGCCGGGGGGTTGCCGCATGAGAGCGTGGTCGCCGTCGCCGAGGACGGGCGTGGATCCATTTACGCCGGTACGGAGGGCGGCCTGGCGCGGTTCGACGGACAGCGCTTTCAACTCGTGGACCTCGGCGACAAGCAGCCGCGCGTCCTGTCGCTCGCCGCCGCGACCGACGGCGCATTGTGGATCGGAACACTCAGCAGCGGCGCGCTCCGCCTGCACGGCGACGACCTGCAGCATTACGGGAGCGCGCAAGGGTTGCCGGGCGGGTCGATCGGCGCGCTGCTCCAGGACCGCGACGGAAGCATCTGGCTGGGGCTCGCGCCGGGCGGTCTGGCTCGGCTGCGCGACGGGCGCATCGAGTTGCTCACACTGCAGCACGGACTGCCGAACGACTCGGTACGCGCGCTCTTCGAGGACCGCGAGGGCAGTCTCTGGATCGGCACCAACGGCGGGATCGCGCGGCTGAAGGATCTGAAGTTCGTCCATTACTCGCGCCGGAACGGATTGGCGGAAGACAACGTGCGCGTCGTGACACAGACCGGGGACGGCGCGATGTGGGTCGGCACCTACGGCGGCGGCGTCAACCGCATCCTCCGCGGCGCCGTCTCCACGTTCGGGACACGCGAAGGTCTGGCTGATCTGTTCGTGCGCACGCTGGCCGCGGAGGCGGACGGATCGTTATGGGTAGGGACCGGGACCGGGCTCTTTCTGATTCGCGAGGGCCGGGTGGAGGCCGTCGGAGCCGGCGCCGGTCTCGATGGCGACAAGATCCTGGCGCTGTCGGTCTCGCGCGACGGGTCGCTCCTCGTCGTCACCGAAACGGGAGGCCTGCAGGTTCGACGCGGGGGTCGCTTCTCCCCTGTCGCGGTCGTCAATGGCGAGCGGTTTCGCACGGCGCGCGTGCTCCTCGAAGACAAGGGCGGCGGGTTGTGGATCGGCACGTCCGATCGCGGCCTCTTTCTCGTCGAGAACGGTCGCATCGTGCAGCAGTGGATGACCGGGGAAGGGCTTCCGGGCAAGGCGGTCTATGCGCTGCACCAGGCCGCGGACGGCACGCTCTGGATCGGAGCGCGCGGCGGTCTATCGCGCATGCGCGATCGCCGCATCCGGACCGTGACTCCGCGCGAAGGGCTTCCGCAGGGGAACGTTTTCCAGGTGATCGATGATCGCGCCGGCAGTTTCTGGCTGACGTCCAACCGCGGACTGACCCGCGTTTCGATCGCGTCGGTGCAGGCCGTGATGGACGGACGGGCACCGCGCGTCGCGGCAACGCTGTTCACTCGCGAGGACGGCTTGGCCAGCGATCAGTGCAACGGGGCCGCGCAGCCGGCCGGCGTCCGTCTGCAGAACGGCCTGCTGGCCATCCCGACCGCCAGCGGCCTGACCCTGGTCGATCCTCGCGACCTGCATCCGAATCGCGTCGCGCCGCCGGTGCTGCTCACCGACTTCCTGGTGGATGCGCAGCGGATCGATTCGTCGGCGGCAGCCAGACTGCCATGGGACAGCAGCCGTTTCGAGTTCCGCTTCGACGGCTTGAGCCTGCTGGTCCCGGAGCTCGTCGACTTCCGCTACAAGCTCGATGGTTTCGATCGCCAGTGGGTGGACTCGAAGCGGCGCCGCTTCGCCATGTACAACTCGCTGCCGCCGGGGCACTACACGTTCCGCGTGCAGGCCCGCAACAACGACGGCGTTCCGAGCGCGCGCGAGGCGCGCGTCTCCTTCGACCTGCCCGCCGCGCCCTGGAGGCGGTGGTGGGCGATCCTCGGCTATCTCGCCGTCGCCCTGGCCGCGATCGCCGCTCTGGTGCGTTTCCGCGAGCGCGCACTCATTGCGCGCACGTTGCTCCTCGAGGAGAGAGTGCGTCAGCGCACGGCGGACCTGGACGCGGCAAACCAGCGCCTCGAAGCGCTGTCGATGACCGATGCCTTGACCGGTGTCGCGAACCGCCGCAGCTTCGACGCCGTCCTGTCCGCCGAATGGAAGCGCGCCTGCCGCTCCGGCGATCCTCTGGCGCTCATCCTCGTCGACGTCGATCACTTCAAGGCTTACAACGACACCTACGGCCATCAGGGCGGCGATGCGTGCCTGCGCGACGTGGCCGGGGCGATGAAGCAGACCGTGACCCGCGTGTCGGATCTCATCGCCCGTTACGGCGGCGAGGAATTCGTGGTCCTGCTGCCTTCGACGAGCGCCGACCAGGCGAACCAACTAGCGGAACGGCTGCGGGGCGCCGTCGAAGAAGTGGGGTTGCCGCATCGCAGCTCTTCCGCGGCGGCGATCGTCACCATCAGCGTCGGCGTGGCCACGGTCATTCCCACCCTGGACGCCGCACCGGCCGACCTCGTGCGCGGGGCGGACGAGGCGCTGTACCGCGCGAAACGCGAAGGCCGGAATCGCGTGGTCTGCGCTTGAAGCGTTGCGTGGCCCTCTTTTTCTCCGTCTTGCGCTTTCGGAGACAAGGAGGATTTATGAGATATCCGAAGGTTCCGTGGACTCTACTCGCCGCATGCTTCCTGCTCTGTTCCCTCGGTGCTTCGGCAGAAACGCCGGACATCGAGCGATTCTGGACGACCGTCGGCTCAGCCGGCACCCTCGATGAAGAATCCGAGGGCAAAGTCTTCTTCAACCGTGCCGTGGTGCAGAAGGGCGACACGCTCGTCATCGCCCCGGCCAGTCGCCAGCCGCGGGCCGAAGGCGAGGTCGAACTGACCGACTCCGCGGTCATTCGTTACAACGTCACGGCGGTGGATGGACTGTTCGTGGAGCACTTGCTCGGGATGACGATCCGTTTTCTCGACGAAGGCAAGGGCGCGCGGGTCGTCGCGCAGCTCATCGAGGTGGACCTGGCCACCGGAGCCGAGGAGACGCGCCTGACCTTCGACAGCGACGTCCTTCCCCCGCAGGGCGGGTACCGCGTGCACACCGTGGACGCCTTATTCGACTGCGGCAAGCGTCCGGAGGCATTCGATTTCGTGCGGAAGGCGTACTACATCGAAGCGACGCTCACGACCAGCGTGTTCCTGGCGACGAGCGCGGCCGGAATCGAGATCATTCAGCTCCACACGACCCCCTGTATCCGCTCCTGACGCGGGAGGCCACGCGCCATCGTCGTTCTTCGGTGTGGCGTCGGAGACGCCACACCGAGGCGCAATCCCTGTGATTTCGATTGGAGCGGGCGACGGGATTCGAACCCGCGACCAAGAGCTTGGGAAGCTCCTACTCTACCAACTGAGCTACGCCCGCTTGCGAAGGAGCGCGTTCCAAAAACGCGCGATGGATTCTACCACGTGGGTGTGTACTCTCCAGCGATGATCTGCCGCATCTGGCACGGCTGGACGACCCCGGAGAACGCCGACGCCTACGAGAGCCTGCTGCGCTCGGAGATCTTTCACGCGATCGGCGAGCGGAAGATCGCCGGCTTTCGCGGAATCGACCTCCTTCGCCGGCCGGAGGGAGACACGATCGAGTTCGTGACGATGATGTGGTTCGACTCGCTGGACGCGGTGTGCGCCTTTGCCGGAGCGGACTACGAGGCTGCCGTCGTCCCCGATGCCGCGCGAAAGCTTCTCGCGCGATTCGACGAGCGCTCCGCGCACTACGAGGTGCGTGAGCGCCGGCATCTGTAACCAAACGTTGATCCGCGGGCTGTCACACCACCGGCGCTCTGCGCCTAGGCTCGCGGCCGGCGCGCTCGTCGTTCAACTCACCGTGCCCGTCATCGGCAACTCGACGATGAACGTCGCGCCGCGGCCGAGTCCTTCGCTTTCGGCACGGACGCTCCCGCCGTGGAGCTCCACGAGCTCGCGAACGATCGCGAGCCCCAACCCGAGGCCCGTTGCTCCTTCCGTCGTTCCGGCGGGCGCCTGCCGGAACGGCTCGAAGATGTGCCCCAAAACGTCGGGCGCGATTCCCTCACCCGTGTCTCTCACGGCAATCGTGACGATACGGTCGTCGTGCGTCAGCGTCACCGCCACCTCGCCGCCCGGGGGTGTGAACTTGAGCGCGTTGCTGAGGAGATTGTTGACCGCCTGCCGGATGCGCTGTGGATCAGCGAGTATCCCCGCCGGCTGCCGTTCTACGTGCCACCGGAGCGTCACCTCGCGCCGCTCGGCTTCGGGTCCCACGGTCCGGGCGATGCCGCCCAGCATCTCGGCCAAGTCGACCGCATCGCGCTCGAGACGGATCTTACCGAAGGCGACGCGAGACACGTCGAGCAGGTCGTTGATCAGTGACTCCTGCGCTGCAACCGACTCATCGATACTTGCCAGAGCCGAGCGATACGTCTCCTGATCCGCGGTGGCGTGCCGCAGCATCTGCGCCCATCCTTTAATGGCCGTCAGGGGCGTGCGGAGGTCGTGGCTGACGCGCGCGATCAGGTAATCCTTCGCCCGATTCGCTTCTTCGAGCGCACGCTCGTGCTGCTCACGCTCGATGAAATACCCGATGAGAGCCCCGAGCGTCTCGGACATGGCGAGGAAGTCGCGGTCGCGGTCCCGCGCTTCCCGGCTGAAGAACTGCACCACCCCGATGGCGCCTCTGTGGCCGCGAACGGGAAACGCGACCGCGGAAGCGAAAACAGCCTTGCGCGTCGCAGCTCGTTCACGCTGTTCGACCGCATCATCGATGTGGCTCAGCCACGCCGGCGCGTCGTCCGCCCAGACGTTCCCGACGAGACCCTCACCGCGCCTGAACCGGCTGCGCATCAGCTCCGCGTGGCGTTCGGTGAGCGCCGCATCTGCTGTCCACGCAGCCCTGCAGGCCAGTGTTTCATTGCGAGCATCGACGGTCCAAAGCAACCCCGCGTCCCACACCAAGCCGGCGCCGATGACCGCCAGAACGCGCTGCGCAGCGGCAGCGAGGGTGCGCTCTTCGGCCAGCACGCGCATCACGTCAGTCTGCACGGCGATGCGCCGCTCATTGTTCTTGCGGCCGGTGAAATCACGCGCGACCTTCGCGAATCCGATCGGCCGCCCCTGGTCGTCCGTGACCCTCATGGTCGAGCCGCTGACGTAAACGCTCGACTGATCCTTACGCCGGTGCCACCGCTCGTCCTCGGCCTTGCCGTCGGCGAGCGCCTTCTCCAGCTCGCGGTCCGGCACGCCGGCATCGATGTCTCGCTCGGTAAACGTCCGATGCACCCGTTCGCCGATGATCTCGTCGGCCGTGAAGCCGAAGATGCGCTCGGCTCCGGCATTCCAGCTCTCGATCCGGCCGTCGAGAGACACGAAGAAAATCGCGTGGTCAGCGACCGCGCGCACCATCAGCGCGGCGAGCTCGCTCGATTCGGTACGGTCGTCGTTCGGCACGTTCAGGCAGTGTCTTGCGTGCGCCGCGCCAGATCTCATTGTCCACCGCTCGCGCTGGAGTGCTCACAGGCTCTTCCGTTTCAAGCCAACGTTCTCTTCCCGATCTATCGGATGTCACCTGAACAGGCGATGGCCACGGTCCGCCGTAGCCGGCGCGTGCTCACGTTGCACGCTTTTCCTGAGGAAGAGGCGCGCGATCGGATCCTGCCCACGTGAGCGCGACTCGTCGAGCCACGCGCGCCCTCCCTCCTGTAACCGAACGTTGATCCGCGGGCTGTCACGGCACCGGCGTGCCGCGCCTAGAAGCGACAGAAAGGACCCGCACCCACATGTTCGAGCTCCTCCTTGCTCTGTCGCTCCTGCTCACGACGCCCGACGGCGCGAGCTGTTGC
>JBIOTX010000157.1:0-4129 GCA_044866315.1 Thermoanaerobaculia bacterium
ACCGCCCCTTCCTCGATGCCGACCTGGCCATCCTCGGCACCGACCCGGCGCGGTACGACGCGTACGTCCAGGGCGTCCGCCAGGAGTACAGCTACGTCCCGGAGCCGCTCTTCCGCGACGCCCGCGCTGCCATCCTGCGGCGCTTCCTTACGCGGCCGCGGATCTACGCGACCGAGGAGTTCCGGGAGAAGTTCGAGCGGCGGGCGCGGGAGAACATCGAGCTGGAGCTGGCGCGACACGAGTGAACGCCTCCGTTTACACCGTGCGCACTGCCTTGCCCTGCGCCTCTCATTCCGGCTGAATCCAGGCCAGCCCTTCTACCTGCTCGAAATGCCGGTCGAACGACAGCAGGTCGGCGCCGGACTCCATGGCGCTCCTCGCGATTGGCCTCGAATCGGTTTCCGTTGCGAAAGCCGAAGAGAAGCTCGCCGGCGACGACCGTCGAAATGAGAACGTCCGTGGCCCGTCGCACCAGTGCGGCAACGCCTTCGTGTCCGCGGAACAACGCCGTGTAGGCGTTGGTGTCCAGGAGGACTTTCACTTCCAGAGCGCCTCGTCGACGGTCTCGAACGGCGCGATGCTGTCCAGAAGACGCTTTTCATCCGCGCTCGACCAGCGTCCGATGAAATGGTCCAGGGCGTCGCCAACAGTTGCCTCGGAAGCCGTCGAGTCAAGGAGACCCGCTCCGCGGCGCATGAGCAGGAGCGCGGCTTTGTTCAGCGAGATATGCTCGCGCCGTGCGAGCTCCCTGATCCGGCGCGCCAGTTCCTTGTCGAATCCACGAAGCGAGAGCTGATCCATGATTCCAATCCGTCAAAAGTGAGTCACTCCGTGACTCACTTTCGACTCATGCTAACGCTGTACGGGAAACGGGGTCAACGGAGCTCGGCGCGGAGCCAACGATGCCGATGCCGCCCTTCGGACCTACATTGATGGCGTCCAAGGGAGGTCCTCATGCAGCTCCCTCCGTCCATGAAGGCGCTCGCCGACCGTTTCGGCGTGAAGCTCGACGCGACCGATCCTGACGCCGGTCTGCGCACGATCCTGACCCAGATGGAGGGCGAGCTGCGCCCGCATCTGCTGCAGTATTGCGGGGCCAGCGAGCGGGAGTACACGAAGCGATTCCGCGGGATCGACGTGCGATTCACCGACGATCCCAACGGCTACGTCTCTTCGGCCGACCAGTGGAAGACGTTCCGCATCACCATCAACTCCGGGTTGATGATGTTTCTCCACCAGATGGCGAAGATGGCCTCCTCCGTGGTCGGGGTGATGGACGACAAAGGGATCAAGGAGAAGACGAAGATCCCGTTCTCGAAGACCCTGGAGGCGGCAAGGGCGTTGATGGAGGCGTTCTGGACGTACCAGCTACGGCCCGGCCTCACCTTCTGGCTCGGGGACCTCTCCGAGAACCAGGTCCTGTTCTCGTCGATGATGCTCGTGAACATGGAGCGCTACGCGGTCGGCCATGAGCTGGGCCACGTGGCCTGCCGCCTGAACGGCCGCGTCGACGACCTCCGCGCCGGCCGGTCGATCGCGGCGCTGATGAAGGACCTGGCCCGGGAGCACGAGGAGGACTGGGGAGAAGAATACGCGGCGGACATCATCGGACTGCGCCTGCTCATGGAGCTGCAGCCGTCGGACATGATGCGCCTCACCGCCTACGGCTCGGCCGAGCTCTTCTTCATCCTCCTGGACATGCTGGAGAAATACCGGATGAAGACGCGCGGAAGAGTGGAGCTCGGAACCCATCCGCCGGCGGAGCTGCGGTTCGCCGTGCTGCGCAAGGTGGCCGGCCAGTCCAATCCGCAGTCGATTCTCCAGATGGGCGACGCCTTCTCCGCCTTCACGAAGAAGATCATCGAGGAGGTGTAGCGGGTGAAGACGTTCTTCGTCTCCTACAGCTCGGCCGATCGCGAGCTGGTCACGCCGCTGGTGCAGTTGCTGCGCGTCGCCGCGCCGGCGTTTCTCGACCGCGACTCCATCCCCTTGGGCAGCCGCTGGCGCGAGGTCGTCCTGGAGGCCATCCGCTCGGCCACGGACGTGCTGCTGTTCTGGTGTAGTCATGCCAGCGCCTCGGCGGAGGTGGCCTGGGAGATCGAGCAGGCCCTCGCGCTCGAGAAATCGCTGATTCCCGTGCTGCTCGACGACGCCGCTGTTCCACCGAGGATCGGCCAGTATCAGTACCTGCCGATGCAGCACCTGGGGTTGCACGTGGCCAGGCGCTCGATTCTGCCTGTCCGCCCGGTGCCGGCGGAAGTGCAGCGTTTCCACACCGAGCTCGCTCAGCTCCTCGGGGTTCCGATCGAGGCCATGCGCGCGGAATGACCCGAGGCCGGCGCGCTGCCAGCGCGCCCGGCCGCCTGCCGCTACACTCTCCGGAGCTTCAGCAAAAAGGAGAAAACGATGTCCGAGCTGTCCTTCTACGACAAGGAGCCTCGCCCGTGGCCCAATCCGTTGTTGACCAGTGCGAGCATCGTCGGCCACATCACCGACACCACCTGCCGCCTCTGGATCCGCGTCTTCCAGCCATCGAAGTACTGGCTGGTGGTGAGCAAAGAGCCGTTTACCGTCGGCGATCGCCACAAAGCGCCGAAGCTCAGCACACGAGCTGACCCAGCGCAAAGCCGATTTCGTCATCGGCGGCGGCGATCAGGTCTACGTCGACGGCAATGACCACATCAACATCTGGAAATGGCTGCGCAAGGTGAAGGACAAGAAACCGAAGCTCGAGCACATGCTGTCGTGGTATCGCGATATCTACCGCGGCTACTGGGGACACCTCTCCGTGCGGCGCATCCTCCACTCGTTTCCGAATTACATGATCTGGGACGACCACGAGATCATGGACGGCTGGGGCTCGTACACCGACGACGAGCTGTCGAATGAGCTCGACCGCTGGTGGGGGAAGGACGACAAGGTCCAGAACCTCCAATTGGCGCACCAGATGTTCGAGGCCGCAAAAGCCGTCTATTCCGAGTATCAGCACGGTCACAACCCCGCCACGCCCGCCGGGCAGTACGACTATGCGTTCGAGTGGGGGCCGGCCGCGTTTTACGTCCTGGACATGCGCGGGCACCGCGACTACAACCGGAAGACCGACGATCGCATCCTCGGCCCAGACCAGATGAAGCGTTTCAAGGCCTGGCTGGACAAGGAAAAGGACAGGGACAGCGGCCACGGCGTCCTGTTCGTGATCACGCCGGTGCCCGTCGTTCACGCCAGCAGCTTTTTCGTCAACAAGCTCGATCTCGCGCTGTTCGGCATCCACGACGATCTGCGCGACGAGTGGGAGCACGAGTCGAACTGGGTGGAGCGCGACGTTCTTCTCGATGCCGTGTTCGACGCCTCGGAGAAGTCGGGCAAGAAGGTGTTCTTTCTCAGCGGCGACGTTCACCTCGGCGCCTCGTTCCAGCTGTCCGACCTCCATCATCCCGGCGCGAAAGTGCACCAGCTCACCTCGAGCGGCATCACCTACGCCGGCTTGAGCCGCGAAGCGCGTGGCCTTGAAGCTGGCCGTGGCCGACTCGGGAACGCTGAACGGGAAAGCGAAAACCAAGGGCCGCTTTGCGTTCCGGCGTCTCAGCGTTTTTCACCGCCACAATTTCGCGATCATGACCGTCGAGGACGACGGCGGCGGCCGCCTACTGGTGCACTACGATCTCTACGGCGCGCCGACCTCCGAAGACGAGGCCCTCGTGCGGCTCAAACGAATCACGCTGTGAATCGTGGCCGGCCGGCGCTCCCTACCGCGTCGTCTCGACCCCGTAGGTCCGGGCGTGAGCAGCCATGTTCACGGGTGCAGGAGACACGTGCGCGGTCGTGAACACCCATGTTCACGGTTGCAGGAGACCCGTGCGCGGGCGTGAACACCCATGTTCACGGCTGCAGGAGGCCCGTGCGCGGTCGTGAACAGCCATGTTCACGGTCGCAGGAGACCCGTACGCGGGCGTGAACACCCATGTTCACGGCTGCAGGAGACCCGTACGCGGGCGTGAACAGCCATGTTCACGGCTGCAGGAGACCCGTACGCGGGCGTGAACAGCCATGTTCACGGGTGGAACACGCCCATCCACCGGCGCGCACTCGCTTCCTGACGGCGGAACCCTCCTATCCGCCGGCGTGCACT
>JBIOTX010000158.1:0-27783 GCA_044866315.1 Thermoanaerobaculia bacterium
TTCTCGCTCTGGTCCGGGGCGCTGGACCGCGCGTGCACGTGGCCTTCGAGGAAGGAACCCAGGCCCAATGGCTACACGATCTGCTTGTCGATCACGCCGAGCGAGTGATTGTCTGCAACGTGCGCGGTCGGGACGAGCTGACCAATAAGAACGATCGCATCGACGCCGGCCAGCTCTCCGAACTGTTACGCCTCGGCGCGCTGAGGCCGGTCTAGAACGACGCCGGCAGACCAGACGACGTCCGCGGAAGACACGTCGCCCCGGGCAACAGCCTCTCGACGATGTCGATCACGGCAGACAGGAACCACACGTCGAGAAGCCACGCGAATACCGGATGAGGCGCGCCGGATTTCATTTTGTGCATCAAGAATAAAGCATTCGCGCCAGCGGGGAGAACGCCCCTTCAGCGCGCGCGCGGCGGCTCTTTCTCGAATCGCACCTGCTTCCGGTCCGGCGAGGCCGTCGCCGTGCGCACGTGGAACTCGCACCGGCCGTCGCCGTCCTGAAAGCGGCGCTCGCGCACGACTTCGCAGCCGGTGACCCGCCGCAGGGTGCTGACGGTCGTGCTGCAGATGTCCGGCCGCTCCATGGCCAGGGTCAGATACGGGCAATTGCGCTCGACGACGACGTAGTCGTGGCCGCGCTTTTCCACGCCGGCGAACGGATCGCCCTCGAGGTAGATGGCCTGGAGCGCCGCCATCCTCCGATGCATCGGCCTGGCCGGCATGCGCGGCTCGAGCCCGGCCACGCGATCGTCGGTGATCCGCGCGAGCACCGCCGTCCCCGCGTCCACGCCGCCTTCGGCGACGACCGTGTCGAGGAGATGGATCAGCATCTCCGGGTACTTCTTGGGAAAGAGGTGATCGCCCTCCTCGGTGAGGCAGTAGCGCACCGGCGGCCGACCGGGCGCGGCTTCGCGGCGCTCCGCCTCGTCCGGCCCGCAGTCGGCGTCGATCCAGCCGTTGCGCTGCAGCTCGACCACGTGCTTGCGCGCCGCCTCATGGCTGACCCCGAGGGCCTCGGCAATCCGAGGGATGGAGACGAAGCCTTCGGCTTTCATCAGCCGGAAGATGGCCGCTCGGGTGGTGGGGAACTCATCGAGGATCGTGTGCTTCGTGGCCACGCCCGCCCGTGCTTCAGGAACCGTGCCCCACACCAGCCTCAACCGGGTTCCCCAACCAATCAGTTGGATATCGCGCGCAACTCTTGCACGCACTCGTCACCGATTGCTCACGAAAGGAGACATTCCAATGCACAGCTCTCGATGGGTTCTCCTCGCATGCACGCTGGTGCTGTTCGCGTGTGCCACCCAGACGTACGACACGCAGCCCACGGCCGCCGCCGGCGACATGCACTCCGGCAGCTCCATGGACGGCAGCCGAGCCGCTCTCGGCAAGGCCATGCGCGACCTCTGGGCGGATCACGTGGTCTGGACGCGCAACTACATCATCGCCGCGACCTCGGATTCGCCCGACGCGCAGGCGGCCGCCAATCGCCTGCTCGCGAATCAGGACCAGATCGGTCAGGCCATCGTTCCCTATTACGGCCAGGCCGCCGGTACGAAGCTCGCCGGACTGCTCCGGGATCACATTCTCATCGCCGTCGATCTCGTCGCAGCAGCCAAGGCGAACGATCAGGCGAAGCTGCAAGCCGCCGATCAGCGCTGGCACGCGAATGCCGCCGACATCGCCACGTTCCTCAGCGGCGCGAATCCGAACTGGCCCCGCGAGGCCGTGGTCTCGATGATGAACGAGCATCTCGCGCTGACGACCCAGGAGGCCGTAGCTCGTCTGAAGAAGGACTGGAACGGAGACGTGGCCACGTTCGACAAGATCTTCGACCAGGCCATGATGATGGCGGACGCGCTCACCGACGGGATCGTGAAACAGTTCCCGGATAAGTTCCGATCATGACGACGCATCCCCCGGGCTCCGACGAATCGCTCTCGCTCTGGATCGACACCACCCCGTCGACGGAGTACCCGGCGCTGCGCGGCGACGTCGACGCGGACGTGGCCATCGTCGGAGCCGGCATCACCGGCATCACCGCGGCGTACCTGCTCGCGAAAGCGGGCCAGTCCGTGGTGCTCGTCGACAAGGGCCGCATCGCCATGTCCGAGACCGGGCATACGACCGCGCACATCGTCGCGACCACGGACGCCGACTATCGGGAGATGATCAAGGTTCACGGCGAGGAGGGCGCGCGCACGGATACCGAGGCCATCCGATCGGCGGTCGACCTCATTCGCTCGCTGGTCCGGGAGCTGGACATCGATTGCGGCTTCAAGGCCGTGGACGGCTACCTGTACGCCGAGGAAGAGAAGGATCTCGAGTACCTGCGGCGCCAGCACGAGGATCTGCTCCGCGCAGGCATGAAGAGCGAGTGGGTCGATCGCGTGCCGCTGCCCTTCCCCACGGCCGGCGGCCTGCGCTATCGCAATCAGTCCGTCTTTCACGTGCGGCAATATCTGCTTCCGATCGCCGAGGCGGCGGTGAAGAAGGGCGCGCGCATTTTCGAGAACACGCTCGTGAGCGACGTGCAGAACGCGGAGAAGGACGGCCGCTGCACGATCAAGAGCGAGGAAGGAAGTATCCGCGCGCGACACGTGCTGCTGGCGACGCACGTGCCGATCAACGACCGCGGCACGATCTGGATGAAGATGCACGCCACCCGGACGTACGTCGTGGCGACGCCGATCGAGCCGGGACAGGTGACCGACGCGCTGTTCTGGGACACGGAGTATCCGTATCACTACACGCGCCTCCTGGAGACGGAGAAGGGGCTCTTCCTCATCGTCGGCGGCGAGGATCGCGACGTCGGCAAAGAGGACAATGACGAGGAGCGGTACGAGGCCCTGGAGGAGTATTGCCGCACGCGCTTCGGGGTGAAGACGTTCTCCCATCGCTGGTCCGGCCAGATCAACGAGCCGGCCGATATGCTGCCGTTCATCGGAGAGAGCTCGCACGGAAAGAACGTGTGGATGTCGACCGGCTACTCGGGCACGGGCATGACCTACGGCACGCTGGCGGCGATGCTGCTCGCTGACTTCGCGCTGGAGCGGGAGAACCGCTTCGCGGAGCTCTACGATCCCGGGCGCAAGAAGGTCGGGGCCATCCTCGAGAACCTGGTCACCAAGGCCACGGAGTTTCCGAAGCGAATGCTCGAGAAGGTGACCCATCGCGACGTGGAGGCGACGAGCGTCGCGGAAGTGGGAGAGGGAGAAGGGAAGATCGTCGAAACGGGCGGGAAGAAAGCGGCCGTGGCGCGCATCGACGGCGAGCTGCGCACGCTCGATCCGACCTGCACGCACATGGGCTGCACGGTGGCCTGGAACGCGGCGGAGAAGAGCTGGGACTGCCCGTGCCATGGGTCGCGCTTCGACACGCGGGGGCAGGTGCTGAACGGGCCGGCTACGGCGCCGTTGGGGCCGGGGAAATCGGAGTAGCCCCCTACACCACCACCGCCCGCCCGTCGAAGCGCGTGAGCTGGAATCCGTCGAAGTCCTCGCGCCAGCAGGCGCGCAGGTCGCCGAGCACGCTGATGGCCACTTCCTCGCCGAGGGCCAGGCCGGCGGTGCCGTCGGTACGCCAGTGGATGCCGGCGGCGTTGCGGCCGAAGGCGATGTTGGTGGCCAGCTTGTCGAGCTCTCCGCCGACGGTGAGCGACGCGCCCTTGTAAGGCTGGAGGGTCTTGCCGTCGGGGGCGACGACGACGGGGTCGTCGATGGGGAAGCTCTCGTCGAAGAAGGCCTTGAGCACGGTGGCGCAGGCGCCGGCGATGACGGCGTGACCCGAGGGGTAGGCCGGGTGCAGCGGCGCGCCGTCGGCGTAGGCCTGCGGCAGAAGGGACGTGCCGCCGTGTGTTTCGGCGGTGAGGTCGAGGACGGGCGAGTGCAGGAGCTCGTCGTGGAGCGGGTAGCGCGCGGTGCCGGCGCGGTGGGCGTGCACGCGCCCTCCGAATTCCTCGGGGCGCAGGCGGCGGTGGACGAGCCACTTGTGGTACCAGCTGGCCGTGAGGGCGTGGTGGGCGACGCGGGTGACGAGGTCGAGGGCCTGGGCCACGCCGAAGGTGACGAAGCCGGTCTGGGTCTTCGAGCCGCGGTACGGGTTCTTCGGGTCCCAGGGCGCGCCCTTGTAGACGTACTGCGCGTCGGTGGTGCGCTGCATGCCGAAGAGGATCAGGCAGGCGGTCTCGAAGGCCTGGTAGGTGAAGTCGAGCTGCACGTAGGCGGTGAGGTCGCGCAGGGTGCGGATGTAGCGATAGGCGGAGGCGTGCTTGAGGGTCTCGGCGGCGCCGTTCTGGACGGCCAGCCAGTCGTCCCAGCGGGTCAGGTAGTCGAGGCCGGGCGTGGCCGTGCGGACGTGCTGCACGAGACGGATGGCGCCGTACGGCACTTCCTTCCAGAGGAACTGGGAGAGGTACGGTCCGGTGAGATTGCCTTTCGTGGCGCCGCGATAGATCACCCGCGGGGTGACCCTCCCCTCCTCCTTCGGCGCGTCGTACGCGGAGAGGCGCGAGAGGTCTTCGGCCGCGCGGGCGATGAGGGGATCGGAGTCGTACCGGTCGAACGGCACGTCGCGCGTGGCCGCCATCCAGTACAGCTCGACCGCCTCGGCAGCCTGCGCGGCGGAGGCGAACGCCGGCGCGGGCGCGCAGGTGGTGCAGTGCGGGTCGACGCCTTCGAGGGTGAACGCCAGCGCGGCCTGGGGGTTGACCAGGCGCAGCGCGCCGCCGACCGGAACGGCGTCGAAGTCGGCGCGCTCGCCGGTGCGCAGGGCCGCGAGCAGGGCGTCGTACGCGACGGGATCGACCTCGCCGCGCGCGTCATGCGGCAGGCCCTTGCTGAAGCTGCCGAAGCGCGACGGATAGCGCTCCTCGTCGCCGTTGCCGGTGCTGCCCGGCAGCGAGTGGTCGCGCTTGCAGCGCGCGGTCTCGACGCGGATGCGGTACGCCTTGTCCGCGCGCGTGGCCGTCGTCGTCGCCGGCTTCGCGTCCAGCGGAAGCGCGGACGTCACCAGCGCGCCACCGGCCGCGGCCGCGGCACCTTTGAGAAGAGAACGCCGATCGATCTTGCTCATTCGGGGACCACCGTGAGAGTGAGTTTGTTGGTTGCGTACGTGGGCTGGAACTTCTTCCCGCCGCCGATGCTCAGACCGTTGATGGTCGGGAACGTGCCGGTGCGCGAAGTCCAGGTCATGACGTCGAAGACGTCGCCGAGGTTCGGGATGTAGCCGCCGGTGAGGGTGACGCTCAGCGTGCCGTCGAGGGTGGCATTCGTGACCGCGAGGCGGTCGTAGGCGCTGCCCGCGGCGAGACCGCCGATCTCGATGTCGACGCTGCCGGCCGCGGTCTGGGTCACGTTCTGAATGGTGAGGATGCCCGGCGAGAGACCCGGCGCGATCGTGCCGGCGTTGGACAGCCCGCCGGTGGTGAACGTCAGCGAGCCGGCGCCCTCGATCGTGCCGCCGGCCGCGTTCTGGAAGGAGGTGCCGGCGTACGAGAGCGCCGTGGAGACCTCGATCGTGCCCTGGTTGATCACGCCGCCGGTGAGCGTGCGCGTGCCGCCGCTGCCCGAGCGCACCAGGAGCTCGCCGGTGTTGGTGAGCGTGCCGTTGACGGTGAGGTTCGACGACCACGAGGAATTCTGGCTCTCGAGCTTGATCGAGCCGGCATTGGTGAAGCTGGCCGGCGCGGTCACGGTGGTATGCGCGCCGGTGGAGGAGCCGAAGATGAGGATGCTCTGGCCGGCGGCGACGTTGCCGGTGAACTGCGAGGCGCTGCCGGTGAGGGTGAAGGCCGCCGCGCCGGTGCCGCCGAGGTTGACCCGGCCGCCGGCGACGGAGACGGCGTTGCCGGTGACCGCCCCGCCGTTCTGGTTGAACGTCGTACCGCCTCCGACGTCGATGATGCCGTTGTTGGCGATGGAGCCGCCGTTGTTGTGCAGCACGGCCGTCGATCCGGAGAGGGTGATGCGCTGGCCGGCGGCGATGCTGACCGTGGCGTTGTTGGTGAACGGCGAGACCAGCGTGAGCGGCTGGGTGACAGCCACGGTGCCGTTGTTCACGACCGTGCCGGTGAACTGGCGCGTGCCGCCGGCGCCGGGACGCACCTCGATGGTGCCGCCGTTGGTCAGCGTGGCGCCGCTGCCGATGGTCACGTGCGACGCGAACGACGAGTCGCCGCTCTCGAGCCGCAGCGTGCCGTTGTTCACGAGGCCCGTCGGCGCGCTCATGGTGGTGTGGCCGCCGCTCGATCCGCCGCGGACCCAGAGCAGCTGGCCCGGGGCGATCGTGCCGGTGACCTGCGGCGCGCCGGTGACCACGAACGTGGCCGGATCGGTCGAGCCGCCGAGGTTGAGGATGCCGCTGACGATGTTCACTGAGGCGGTAATCGAGCCGCCCAAGTAGTCGAAGGTGATGCTGTTGAGCGACAGCGCGCCGGGGCCGGCGATGGTGCCGCCGGTCTGGCGAAGCACGTTGCCGGCGCTGCTGATGCTGAGGGACTGGCCGGAGGCGATGTTGACCGTGCCGCTGTTGACCAGCGTGCCGACGACGTTGGCGGTCAGGTTGACATTCAGCGTGCCGTTGTTGGTGAACGTGCCGCTGAGCGCGCGAGTGCCGCCGGTGCCGGCGTTCAGGTT
The DNA here is from genome assembly GCA_044866315.1 of Thermoanaerobaculia bacterium. GTDB lineage: Bacteria > Acidobacteriota > Thermoanaerobaculia > Gp7-AA8 > Gp7-AA8 > QHVT01. The sequence continues at coordinate 6,641 of JBIOTX010000158.1, forward strand.
CACCGTCCCGCCGGCGGCGTTGGTCACCGTGCCGGCGATGTTGGATGACCAGCTCGAGCTCGTGCTCTCGGCGCGGAGGGTACCCTGGTTGACCAGCGTCGGCACTGTGGTCAAGGTGGTGTGGGCGCCGGTCGAGTTGCCGTTGACCCACACGGTCTGGTTCGAGGCGATGGTGCCGGAGGCGCGGCTGTTGTTGCCGGTCATCTGGAAGGTCGCCGCGCCGCTGCCGGTCAGGGAGAGCTTGCAGCTGACGAGGAACAGGTCGGTGCCGGTGGCCGTGCCGCCGGCGAAGTTGAAGTCGCCGCTCTGCAGCTCGTACGTGCCGGTCGCGGCCAGCGTGCCGGCGTTCTGATTCCAGGTCGCGCCCGCGCCCTGGTGGGTGAGCCGTTGTCCCGCGGCGATGTTGACCGTGCCGGCATTGTTCATCGTGCCGTTCATGGTCGTGTTCAGGTTCACGTTGATCGTGCCGTTGTTGGTGAGCGTGCCGGCGTAATGGCGCTGGCCGCCGGTGCCGTTGTTGAAGTCGACGATGCCGTTCGCGCCATTGGTGAAGCTGCCGCTGAGGTTCGACGACCAGGACGAGCTGGTGCTCTCCATGCGCAGGCGGCCGTTGTTGACGAAGCCCGGGGCGAGATTGACGGTGGTGTGTCCGGCGACCGAGCCGCCGTGCACCCAGACCGTCTGGGCCGGGGCGAGCGTGCCGGTGACCGTGCCGCCGGTGCCCTGGAGATCGAACGAGCCGGCGCCGGTGGAGCCGGGGCCGATCACGAGATTGGTGATGATGAGCTGCGGGGGGACGTTCTCCACCGTGCCGCCGTTGAAGCGGAAGGTGGAATTGCGCATCTCGAAGACGCCGGCGTTGTTGATCGTGCCGCTGCTCTGGGTGAACGTGCGGCCCGTGCCGGAGATGTTGAGCTTGCGCGAGGCGGCGATGTTCACCGTCGCCTCGTTGGTGATGTCGCCGGTGACGTTGAGGTCGAGGTTCGTGTTGATCGTGCCGCGATTGAGGATGTTCGCGTTGATGGACCGCGAGCCGCCCGTGCCGACGCCGCTCTCGATCGTGCCGGTGTTGAGGAGCTGGCCGGTGGTGACGAAGAACTGGCTGGTCCAGCTGGAGTCGATGCTCTCCAGCCGCAGCAGGCCGCCGTTCACGAACCCGGCCGCCGCGGTGACGGTGGTGTGGCCGCCGATGCTGCTGCCGCGAACCCAGATGGTCTGGCCGGGCGACGACGTGCCGGCGAGCCTGGCGTTGCCGTTGAGGATGAAGCTGGCCGCGCCGGTCGCGGCCGGGGAGATGGCCAGGCCGGAGTGGACCAGCAGCGGCGCCGTGGTCGTGGTTCCTCCGTCGAAGTTGAACTGCGCGGAGTCGAGACGGAGCAGGCCCGCGCCGCCGATCGTCCCGGCGTCGTGATTGAGCGTGGAGTTGCTCGGCATCTGCAGGGTCTGCCCCGCGGCGACGGTGATCGTGCCGGTGTTCGTGATCTGGCCGGCGATGGTGCCGTTGAAGTTCACGGCGAGGGTGCCGGCGTTCTGCAGCAGCGCCGCGTCGATGCGCCGGTCGCCGCCCGTGCCCTGGTTGAACTGGATCACGCCGCGGTTGAGCAGCGTCGCCGTGGCCAGGGCCAGGCGCGTGCTCCAGCTCGACTCGATGCTCTCCACGCGGATCGTGCCGGCGTTGTCGAGCGTGTCGGTCACGTTGAGGGCGACGTGCCCGCCGGTGTTGTTGCCGCGCACCCAGAGCGTGGGAGAGCTGCCGGCGGTGCCGCCGACGATGAGCTGGCCCACGTCCGCGTTGCGGTTCACGGTGACGGTGTAGGTGCCGGCGAGGGTGATGCGGGCGATGTCGCCCGGACCCGGAACGACGCCTTCATTCCAGTTCGCCGGGTTGTCCCAGGCGCCGCCATTGGGGTTGATCCAGGCCAGCGGGCCGCGGACGCGGAAGGTCCAGACGTGGTCGGCGCCGAGGGGATTGCCCTTGAGGTCCTTGACCGAGGCGCTGACCACCGCGCGGTAGGAGTCGACCGGGAGCGGCGAGGCGAACGTCAGGTAGGCGGTGTTGTTGGAGTCGCGATAGCTGACCACGCCGCCGGTCACGAGGACGTCATCGGCCGTGCCGGCGACGAAGTCGGGACCGGCGCCGAAGAGGCGGAAGGTGGCGCCGGACAGCGTGGCGGCGTCGATCGGCTCGCTGAACGTCGCCGAGGCGACGGAGATCGTGCCCTGGGTCGCGCCCGAGCCGTTGGGCGGCGCCACCGCCGTCACCCGCGGCGGCGTGGCGTCGTCGGTCAGCTGGATGGTCGTCTCCGCGGTGCAGGCGCGGTTGCCGCCGGTGTCGGTGGCGCACGCGCGCATGGTGAACGACGGCTGCTGGGCGCGGAGCGGGGTGATGAAGCGATGCTCGAACGGGAAGTTGCCGTCCGTCACCGCGCGCACGCCGTCGATGAAGAACTCGACGTTGCGCACCTGCACGTCATCGCTCACTCGCGCGGTCAGGCGCATGGCCTTCCCCTCCTCGGCCACGTCGGCCGAGAAGTTCGTGATCAGGGTGATCGACGGCGGAGTGCCGCCGGTGTCGAAGGGCAGGTAGTTCATCACCTGCAGGCCGGCGTTGCCGTCCGCGGCGTAGGCCAGACCGTTGTAGATGGAGACGGCGCGGGTGAGGCCCGGCGTGGGCAGGACGGTCAGGAGGACGTTCGTGTTCGCCGGGTTGAGGACGCTGAAGAGATAGACGTCGTGCGTGCCGTCGTCGCGCGGGTTGACGCCCACGGCGGCCACGCCGATGCCGTTGCCGTTGGAGACGATCTGCTTGAAGGAGTTCGCGCCGACATCGCGGGCCGCTCCGAGGATGGTCATGGCGTTCACGTCGACCGTGTCATAGCCGGGGTAGGAGCTGACGTAGGCCACGTCGCCGCCGACGAAGACCCGCCGCCGCCGGCTGATGCCCTCCGGCCCGTAGAAGCTGAGCGTGACCCTGCCGATGAAGTCGAGCGAGGAGAGCGAGTACGAGCGCAGCTCGTTGTAAGTAGCGACGAAGAGCCGGTCGCCCTCGATGGCCACGTCGTGCACCGCGCCGAGGCCGGCGATCTCCTGGAGCACCGAGCCGCTGGCGAGGTCGATGGCCGCGAGACGGCCGCTGTCCGTGCCGGCATAGGCGATGCCCGCCGAGACGACCACGCACTGGGCGTAGCCGGTCAGCGGGACCTGGCGCACGAGGCTGGCATTGGTCGGACTGGAGACGTCGACGATGGCCACGCCCTGCGCGCCGTCGGCCACGGCCAGAACGCCGCCGCCGAGGGCGACCTGCTGGGCGTCGCCCGGGGTGTCGACCTGGGCGACCACGGTCGGGGTCATGCCGTTGAAGACGTTGAAGAGAGCCACGCCGGACGCGGAGGTGGCCACGGCCACGAGGTCATCGAGCGCGGTCACGTCGATAGCGTTGCCGGGCGTGGGGGCGGTGGCGATGATGCCGGTGCGGGCCTGGCGGCCGTCGAGCGGATCGGTGCCCTGGTCGAGCTCCGCGCCGTCCTTCACGCCGTCGCCGTCGCTGTCACCGCTGAGCGGATTCGTGCCGATCACTCCCTCGCCGTCATCGGGGATGCCGTCGTCGTCGGAGTCGCCGGCGGTGGACTCGGCCAGGAAGACGATGGGGATGTCCGTGCGCGCGCCGTTCGGGGCGGTGGTGAAGTCGACCGCGCCGATGGTCTTCCGGATGGGGTTGTAGTAGACGCCGCGATAGCGCTGGCTCGCACCGAGGATGATGTTGTTCGCCGTTCCCTCGGCGGTGGTGGTGCCGCGGATGACGAAGCCGGTGCTCAGGTTGGTGAGCGAGTAGTAGGTCACGCTCCGGCTGCGGGTCAGGAGGTGGGTCGAGGACTTGAGGGGATTGAAGTCGTACTTGCGCTCGGTGCCGTCGTCGATGCGGTCGCCGTCGCTGTCGGCGGAGCGGGGGTTCAGGTTGGAGACGATCTCCACGAAGTCGGCCATGCCGTCGCCGTCGAGGTCGGAGGTGTAGCCGTTGGCCACGGAGGCGTTCGTGCCGGCCCGGCGCTCGGCGGAGTCGACGATGCCGTCGAGATCCATGTCCGTGTCGGTGACGGCGAACTGGCCGGTGGCGAAGTCCTCGCCGTTGCGGACGATGACGTAGAGCGGCATGGGGATGCCGGCCACCGGGAGACCCTTGCGGACCGAGAGCAGGCCGCTCTCGCTGACCACGGCGCTGCCGTCGGTGACGGCGGCGTAGAACAGCGAGGTGGAGGTGACGTCGGTCTCCGAGCCGTCGGGATTGATGCGCGTCACGCGCAGCTGCACGTTGGTGCCGACGCCGAGGAAGAAGCGCTCGTCGACGGCGCGCACGCGCAGCGGGCTGGAGGTGTCGAGGTCCTCCATGAACAGCTCTTCGCGGGAGACGAGCGGCTCGCCGGCCAGGAGGCGCAGCTGGATCTCCGACCGGACCTCCAGGCTGTTGAACTGGAGGTTGTTCGGGCAGAAGGTGTTGACCAGGCCGCGCAGGGCGGCCGCGGCCGGCGGGACGACGGTCTGGGCCACGGCGTTGGCGAAGAGGCCGATCTCGCCGGCGTTGTAGAGCTCATTGAAGCAGGGGCGGATGGTGTCGATCAGCCGCTGGTGATCGGCCGGATTGATCGGGCAGTTCTCGATGAAGCCCGGGAGCAGCTCGGTGAGGAAGTGCTGCGCGCCGGCGGGCAGAGCGCAGATCTCCGAGGCCTTGTAGAAGTAGCCGAACGGGTTGGGCGGAATGCCGGGAGGCGGCGCCACCGGGATCCAGCCCGGAACGTGCTGGCAGAGGTTCTGGGGGACGTTGTTCCCGAGGTTGTTGGCGATGTTCTCCAGCATGTTCTCGACGAACGGGTTGCTGGGGCAGGCGTTGTTCGCCAGGCAGGAGAGCTGGTGGGACAGGACCGCCGCGGCCGTGCCCTTCTTGCTGTTGTAGTCGTTCTGCAGATCGTTCTTGATCTCGTCGCAGTCCTTGTCCTTGTCCTCCGGCTCCTCGGCGGGCGGCGGGTTGTTGCCGGACGTGCCGGGCTGCGTGCCGTGCCAGCCCGGGGCGAGGATGCCGACGCCCGGATCGGTGCAGACCAGGGTGCCGTCCGCGGAGACGGTCATGGCGCCGACGATCTCGAAGTGGCCGGTGTCGTGGTTGAAGCTCCAGAGCGCGCTGGCCGCGCCCGGGGTGAGCACTTCGCCGTTGGCGTTGGGCAGGTTGGGGAAGCAGGCCGGCACGGGCTCGTCGAAGTTCGCGCCGCCGTCGGTCTGCACGGTGATGACGATGGGGAAGGCCAGGCCCGGCGGAAGCGGCTCGGGCAGGCGGTCCGGCGGGACGGGGGCGATGCCGACCCGGCCGCCGCGGCTGCCGTCGTCGGAGTAGAGGGCGTCGGCGGGAACGACGATCTTCACGCCCGCGAACTGCGGGAACTGCTCGAGCACCGACGGCGGCATGGCCACGGTGGTGTCGCTGGTGCGGCTGACCGGCTGGAGGGTGCCGGCGACGATCAGGGGGAGGAAGATGTCGCCGATGTTCGTGCTCTCGCCGGCGACCGAGGACCAGAGCTTGCCGACGGTCGGGTAGTAGTCGCCGGGATCGACCTGGTTCGTGGCCGTGCGGCCGTCGATGTGCACGAAGAAGTCGCCGACCGGCGCGGGATCGAGACAGAAGTTGCCGAGCGAGTCGGTGGTGGTGCGGAGGGTGGTCTCCAGACCGTCGACGGTGATGGTCACGTCCTGCAGCGGGACGTTGATCGACGTCAGGCCGTTCGGCGCGAGACGCGAGGCGAAGACGCGCCCGCACACTTTCGTGTCCGGCAGCGTGGTGAGGGTGACGGTGTCGAAGTCGAGCGAGGCCGTGCCGCCCTCGACGCCGTCGCCGTCGGCATCGACGGCTGCGCCGAAGGCGTCGCGCAGGTTGTCGCCGACGAGCGTGACCCGCACGCGCGCGCTGGCGGGCAGGTCGCGGTCGTAGAAGAGGGTGATGGTCTTGCGGTCGGGCCCGACGTGGATGCGCGCGCCGAGGCGCACGCCGCCCTGCTCGGCATAGACGTCATTGCTGGTGACGGTCTCGTTCGCGGCGAGGGGGCCGGAGAGGCGGAAGATGGTCTCGCGCGTCACGGCCACGCTGGCCTCGCCGTCGCTCGGCGAGGTCGTGACGGTCGTGGGCGGCGTGTACAGACCGGCGTCGACGCCGTTCTTCTCCCCGCCCGTCAGCGAGATCACGCCGCTGCGGCCGGTGAGCGTGTCGACATCGCTGTCGATGGCGTCGTCGGCCACGGCGTGGGCGGTGGTGAAGGAGAAGCCGTCCGGCAGCATGAACTCGACGACGTAGTCGCCGGGATCGAGATCGTTGAAGTGGTACGCGCCGGCGGCGTTGGTCTCGGTGCTGGCAAGCACGCTGCTGCCGGCGCCGAGGAGGCGGACGATGACGCCGGTGACGCCGAGCTCGGAGAGGTCCTGGACGCCGTCGCGATTGGCGTCGCGCCAGACGTAGTCGCCGATCGAGCCGCGGGTGGTCTTGACCACGAACGGCAGCGCGTTCGACGCGCCGCCGCCCGGCGCGGGGTTGATCACCTTGACGGTGAGCGTGGCCGAAGCGGCGAGCTCCGTGGCCGGGACGAGCGCGGAGAGCTGGGTCGCGCTGACGAATTGCGTGGCCAGCGAGGTCGTGCCGAGGACGGCCGTGGCGCCGGGAACGAAGTTCGCGCCGGTGAGGACGATGGTCGTCGCCGGGCTCCCCGCCGGCACCTCGGAGGGCGAGACCGCGGTCAGGACGGGCACGAGGTTGTCGACGAGGAACGCGTCCGCGGCGACGGCGCTGCCGCCGCGGGTCTCGACGCGGATCTCGTGCGGTCCGGCCGCGAGCTCCGGGATGATGATCGTCAGAGAGGTCGCGGTTGCGGCGGTGACGGTGGCGTCCTCGCCGCCGACGGTGACTTTGTTGCGGTCCGTCCCGGCAGCGTCGAAGTGCGTGCCGGTGAGGGTGACGCTGATCCCCGGCAGCCCGTGCGTCGGCGAGAAACTGCTGATCGCCGGCGGGAAGACGGTCGTGAACGCGCTGGTCGTGGCCGGCAGGGCGTTGCCGGCGAGATCGCGGACGCCGTCGACGGTCACGGTGTAGGTCGTGCCCGGCAGCAGGAGCGCCGCGGGCGCGATGAGGGCGTAGAGGCCCGATTCGGCGACGGTGACGGTCGCCGGAACGGCGGCGGTGCCGAGGGTCAGGCGCACGGACGTGCCGCTCAGCGAAGACGGCACGACCGGCTCGGAGAAGCGGACGGCAACGATGGTGTTGCGATCGACGCCGGTCGCGCCGCTGGCGGGAACGAACGCAGCCGCGGACGGCGCGGCGGTGTCTTCCGCGGGAGGCCCGATCAGCTCCGTGTTCGCGGTCGGACCGCCGGCGGTGTCGCCGCCGGCGACGAGGATCTCGCCGGAGGCGAGGAGCGTGGCGGTGTGATTGGCGCGGGCGACGAGGAGCGTCGCCGCGGACGCGGCGAACGCGCCGGCCTTGAAGGTCTCCATCGACGGGAGCACGCCGGCCGCGCCGCGTCCGCCGGCGAGGAGCACGCTCCCGTCGGCGAGCAGCGTCGCCGTGTGCTCCGCGCGCGGGGCGGTCATCGCCGCCGCGGCGAGCGCGCTCGTGCCGGTGGCGGGGTTGAAGACCTCGGCGCTGGCGAGGAGGCCGTCGGCGTTGCGCCCGCCGGTGATGAGGATCGTGCCGTCGGGGAGCAGCGTCGCGGTGTGGTTCGAGCGCGGAACGCTCAGCGCATGCGGCAGGAAGCGGAACGTCGCCGCCGCCGGATCGTAGATCGCGCCCGTGAGCGGGTCGCGCGTCGGATCGAAGGCCTCGGAGGCCGCGACGGTGTTCCCGGAAGCGTCGATGCCGCCGAGGATCAGGATGCGGCCGTCGGGGAGGACGGTCGCGGTGGCGCCGGAGCGCGTGACCTGGGTCGTGGCCGCGAGCGCGGTGAAAGCCTTGCTCACGTGGTCGTACAGCTCGGCGCTGCTCAGCGTGCCGCTGCCGTCGGTGCCGCCGACGACGAGCGTCTGCGGCCGCGCGAGCGTCGCCGCGGCGTGGTCCTTGCGGCTGGCGGTCATCGGTCCGGCGAGGGCGGACGTGGTCAGCGCCGCGCCGTCGAAGATCTCCGCCGTGCCGCCGCCGGCGATGAGCACCGTGTCATCGCCGAGGAGCGTGGCCGTGTGGCCGGAGCGCGGGCGGGTCAGGTCGGCGAGACGGATCACGCCGGAGATGGTCAGGGTGAAGTGCGAGTCAGGCGCGCCGTTGAGCCGCACCTCCAGGGTGTGCGCGCCCGGCGCGAGCGTGAGCGTCCTGTCGATCGTCTCCGTCGCGGTCGAGAAGTCGCTCTGGCGCACGACCTCCTGCCCGTCGATCAGCACCGAGGCCGAGCCCACGGCCTTCGGCACCGGCTTCGACCCGTTCGGCTCACCGTTGACGATGTGCAGCGCGTACGGCGCGCCGACGGCCGGGGGAATGCGGAAGCTGCGGGTCACGACCGTCGTCTCGCCCGCGGTCCGGACGAACTTGTCCGGCCCGAACACGGCGCGCGGCTGGTCGGCGCCGAAGGCGGAAAGCGAAGCGGTGGCTAGGCAAAGAACGACGAACAACCGGCGCGCGAAAACGCGCATAGGTGCCCCCTGTGATCGCGGACGTGGTAACGAAATACGGACGATTTAGAGGGAGCCTACCATAAATAAACATGCGACGGGAGTGGTGGGTTGGTGGTAACGATTCTAGGAGTGCGGCGGCGGCAGCCGCCGCTCTGCGATCCGGATCACAGAGCGGTGGCTGCGCCACCGCACTCCTATAGTCAGTTGCAGGTGATGCCGTAGCGGTACTTCAGGCCATTGCAGTTGCGCGTGATGTCCTGCTGGGACAGCTCCTGGGTGTAGACGCCGACGACCGCGAGGTCGCCGTTGAAGGCGCCGAGGCCGTCGGCGGGGGCGCCGAGCTTGTACTCGCCGCTGGCGATGCTCACGAAGTCGCCGATGGGGACGTTGCCGCCGACCTGGCGGCCGTCGATGAAGAGGGAGAGGTTCCCGAACTTCGTGGCCTTGGCCACGACGTTGTACCAGCGGTTCACGACGACCGGATCGCCGACGACGGTCTTCTTCGCCCCGCTGGCGTCCCAGCTGGAGTGGATGAAGCGGCCGTTCTGGATGCCGACGTGGTAGGTGGTGCCGCCGGTGGAGCCGGTGCGGGAGATGATGCTCGCCGCGGCGGTGGAGTGCGGGCGGATCCAGAGGGCGATGGTGTACGAGTTCGAATAGATGCTCGAGGTCACGCGCGCGGAGGCGCCGTTCTTCAGCTCGAGGCGGAAGGGGCCGGTCTGCTGGTTGGCGGGGTTGTTGTCGGTGACGCTGCCCGTGCCGACCCAGCGGCAGGCCGGCGAGGCGCTCTGCGGAAAGACGGTCATGGTGCGCTGGTTGGGGGAGAGGTCGTACCACTGGTTGTCGTTGATGCCGTCCGGATCGCTGCTGCCGGGGATGGTGCAGACGGCGTAGTCCTGCTGGCCCGTGTAATCGCAGTCGTCCGACTCGTTCATGCAGCCGCGGTAGGCGTCCTGGTAGGCGCCGACCGGATTGCCGTTCGCGTCGATCGGCCGGGAGGCGTAGCGCAGCACGCGCTGGTTGCGCTTCACGGCCCGGTTGGCGTCGAAGAAGAAGTTCAGGTTCTCGGGCTTCACGTTCTCCAGCATGGACGTGAGCAGGGTGTGGTACAGCCGGGCCTCGGCGAAGGTCTCCGGGTTGGCCTGGAAGAACCTCTTGGCCGGGTCCTCGGAGTGATGGCGCATGACCCGCTGCGTGCCGAAGTACCAGATCAGGTTGCGCTGCTTGTCGTACCACATCGACGCGCCGGGATAGCCGTTGTGCCCGAAGGAGCCCTCGGTCTTCATGTCGATGAAGTTGCCGTGGCCGTTGCGCGCGTAGGCGAAGGCCGCGGTGCGGCTTCCGTCCGTGGCCTGGTCCGGACGAAGCTGATCCGTGGTGATGAGGTCGTAGATCGCCGGGCTGAGCGGCAGCGTACGGTCGCGCACGTGACGCATGAACGTCATCAGGTCGCGCGGGGTCGAGTACAGCCCGCCCTCGGGCCAGGTGAAGAACCAATCCCGGATGTCGCACCAGTAGTACAGGCCGTTGCAGAGTGCGAGTCCGCGCGGGGTGTTGTTCGTGTCCCGAACGCCGTTGGCCTTGTTGATCATGTGGGCGACCCGATTGCGTTGTCCCTGGGTGACACCCTCGTTCATCAGCGACAGCGGCGAGGTCGAGAAATTGACCGGGTTGAAGAAGCTGTCGGTCATGCCCGCGGGCGTGAAGATGTTCGATTTGATGTGGTTGTTGTACGTCTGGCCGGTCCGCCCCTCGGTCAGCCAGGCGGCGAGGATCGAGCTTTCGTTGGAGTAGCCCAGGCGATAGATGTCCGGACCGTACGGGTTGTCGATGATCGGCGCCTGCGCGAGCGGATAACGCATCATGTAGAACGCCAGCCGGAACAGCGGCTCGCTGCGCGCGTGCTTCCAGACGTACGGCGAGCTCGGATTGCCGATCTGGGACGGAGCGAAGACGCACTCGTTGTACAGACCCGGCTCGCCCATGAGCCAGAACTTGTGGTCCGACTGCAGCGTTGCGTTCTGGAAACACGCGGCCGACCCAGAGGCCACGGAGTCGAAGAACGCCGGTTCCCAGGGCTGCTTCCACGGGTGCGCGTTCACGGAGTCATAGCTGAACTCTCCGAATCCGGCGGTCATGGTCAGCACCTGCCGGAGGGTGATCGTCTCCTTGAAGGCCCGCGAAATGCCGTAGGGGTCGCCGTTGATGAAGTTGTCCCGGGCCACCCCGACGTTCGCGAGATACGTGTCGACGGGGATCCCCGCACCCTCGAGGGCGATGAGCGACGAGAGGTGGGTGAACGGCTTCGATACCGATCCCTGCCAGAGAATCCGCGGCCCCTCGTACGTGTCGGCGAAGGCCGGGCCGACCGTGGCGATGGTCGGATTCACCGCGCCGCTGGGGATGTAGCCGAAGGCCGCGCCCTGGAACTGATCCGGATACTGGATGCGCAGGGCGTCGATGCACTCGACGATGTCCGCCCACGTGACTCCAAGGGTCTTCTGACACTTGCCGACGTCCTGGGCGAGAACGGGGAAACCGCACAACAAGAGAGAGAGCAGAAAGATCTTCTTCATCGAATCCTCCGATCGAGAGTTGGTCTCGACCGGTTGTGCGCGGATTCGGCGGAAATTTCAGAGGGGGACGAAAAAAATTAAAAGTGTCAGGGGCTAGCGCTCGAGGACGAATGCGTAGTCGGCGATCCCCTCCCCTTCCGCGGAAACGGTGAGGAGATACTGGCCGGTGGCGAGACGGTCGGCCGGGATCAAGAGGGTGAGCATGCGGGCCGCGCCGTCCTGCTCCAGGACCAGGCGCGTGCCGCGCCAGACCTCCCCCGTGCTGCCGCGCAGCGAGGCGGAGAGGTTGCGCAGGTCGCCGTCGACTTCGAGGAGCGGGCGGAGGCGCACGAAGTCGGCGTCCTTCGGCACGACCAGGCGCTGCGGCGGCTCGTCGCCGCGCGTGACTCCGGGGATGAGCACGATCGAGGCGACGACCGGCGCCGGCACGACGGTCGCGGTGGGAGTCGTGACCGGCGCGGGCGGCTGGGGTGCCGTCCGTACCGACTCGATCTGCGGGCGACGGTTCTCCCTCCACAGCCACGACCCGCCGACCATGACCACCAGCAGCGCGGCCGCGGCGGCGAGCATCGGCCATCTTCGCGGCTTCGCCTGCGCGCCCTCCGGCTCGATCCAAGCGAACCGGGCCTCGGCGATGCGCACGCGCTCGCGCCGGCCGCGGGTGCGGAGGAAGTACTTCTCGAACCGCTCCCGGTCCGCCGCCGTCAGCTCGCCGCGCACGTAGGCGTCGATGAGGTCCCCCTCGACGGCCTCGACCTCGGCGAGAAAGTCGGGGTCGGCGAAGTATTGACGCTCGATGTCCTCCTGCTCCACGGCGGAGACGTCCTGCAGCAGATAGCGCGTGACGGCGGTCATGACTCGCGCTCCATGCATCCCCGCACGCACCGCTCGAGCTGCTGGCGGATGCGGTGCACGCGGATGCGCAGGGTGTTCAGGGTCATGCCCATCCGCCGGGCCATGGCCGTGCGCAGCTCGTTGGCGCGGCTCTTCTCCACGGTGCAGTACTCGGTCATGAGCACGCGGCTCTCGGCGGGGAGCGTGTCCAGGCAGCGCCCCATGCACTCGATACGGCGATGGCGGCTGGCAGGGTCGTCAGGCACGTAGAGCAGCGGGGGCGTGGTCGCGCTGGGCCTGCGGTAGTACTCCTGGAGGACGTGCCGGGCCACGCCGTAAAAGTACATGACCGGCTCGGGGGCGTGGATGAGCGTTCCCTCGCGGACGCGCCTGGCCACCCGGTCGATGGTCTTGTCGGCCTGCTCCTCGGCGGCGTGACAGCCGCGGCTCTCGAAGAACTTGATCAGGCTCCGGCGGGTGTGCTCGTACTTGCGCGCGGCGCGCTCCACGTCGGTATCGAGCCAGCCCAGAAGCCGGTCGAACCTGGAACGGGTCAGTCCCCACTCGCTCATCAGCGCCATTCTCCCTGCAGCGTGAATGCAGCCCAGTGATAAGGATCGGTCCATCTCGCGCTGCGCGCCATCTCTATTTGCGCCGCGCGCAGGGCCGCCGCGGGCGGCTGCCGCTCCGGGCCGAGCATCCTGGCGTAGAAGCGCTTCATCAGCTCCGCGGTGGCGCGGTCGTCGATCTTCCAGAGGCTCGCCACCACGCGCGCCGCGCCCGCGTACATGAATCCGCGGGTGAGGCCGAGCAGCCCCTCGGCGCGCATCTCCTTGCCCAGGGCGGTCTGACAGGCGCTCAGCACGACCAGGTCCGCGGGCAGACGGAGGTTGTAGATGTCGTGCAGGCGCAGATAGCCGTTGCGCGGCTCGCCGTGCTCGTCGACGAGCGACAAGACGATCGCGGACAGCTCGGGACGGGTGCTGTCGACGATGCCGTGGGTGGCGAAGTGGACATAGCGATAGTGGCCCAGCGCGCCGCCGGTGACGGCATCGAGGCTGGCGTCGAAGCCGAGGGCGGCGACGCGCTCCCGGCCGCGGGCGAGGCGAAGAATCGACTCCGCCTCGTCGCGCGTGAGCGGCAGGCGCGCCAGCGCGTCGCGCTGGTGAGAGACGAGCGAGGGTCCGCCGACGCGCGGATCGCTCTTCGAGAACACCGGATCGGCGAGCACAGCCACGACGCCCGGCGCCGGCGCGCGCTGCTCCACCTCGTGGCGCAGGGCGAGCAGCGCGGAGACCGAGGGCATGCTCACGATCTCGTGATCGACGACCAGCGGACGGCCGCTCCTCCCCGGGAGGGCGGCGAACGGCACGTACTGCAACGCGCCCTCGGCGACGACGAGCAGGCGCTTCTTCGGGTGCGGCCGGTCGAGACGCAGCATCGCGCTCAGCTCCGCCGACGCGCGCGCGAAGTCCTTCTTCGCCACCGCCAGGCGCGTTGCGCGCGCAGCGGGCGTCTCGGTCTGGCGCTGATTGCGCGCCGTCAACGCGTCGTACACGCGCCGGGCCACCCCCTCGATCTCGCGGCGCGCCGGCAGCTCCTGCACGTCGGACGAGGTCGTGGTCACCGTCCAGACGAAACTGCGCTCGTCGCCGAGGGCGATCTCGACGAGCATCGTGTCCTCGTCGAGGGCGCGCTCGCGAAGCTCGCGCAGGGTCGTGATCTGCGGCTCCTTCAGCGCCGCGTAGCGCGGGCTGGAGGCGTGGATCCGGGCCTCGACCTTCCGGATCTCGGCGACGATCGCATCGATCTCCTCGCCCAGCTTCGGCTGCTTGCCGGGCTGCCGCGCGAAGCGCGCGGCCTTGTCGTTGAGGGCGTCGCGCAGCTGGCGCTCGCGCGCGAGGAGCGCGGGATCGGCATCGCTGCGGATGTCGATCTGGGCCTCGGTGAGCATGTCCACCAGGCCCCGCGCCCGCGCGCGCTCGCTGATCTGCCAGGCCTGCATGTCGTATCCCTCGCCCGGATGCAGCCGATGCAGCTGCACGAGCACGCTGACGGCGAGCTCGTACTGATCGCGGACGGTGGTGAGATGCGCGGCGCGGAGGTGATGGCCGGCGACATTGCCCCGGACGGACTCCTGATGCGCGAGCGCGGCCTCGATCTCGCGCCAGGCCCGCATCGGATCGCGCACGCGCTCCACGCGCGCCAGCGCGTACCGCGCCGCGGCCTCGAGACCGGGGTCGCCGATCTCGCAGATGATGGCCGTGGCCTCGTTCACCGCTGCGCGCGCTTCCTCCTCGTTCCCGCGGCGGAGCTGGACCGCCTCGATGCTCAGCAGGGCGAAGGCCTCGCCGCGGCGGTTGCCGCTGAGCTGCCAGAGGGCGCGCGATCGCTGGTGGCCCTCCAGCGCGGCCGCCGGCGCGTTCTCCTTCTCCGCCAGACGCCCGAGGTGACGATGGACCATGCCCTGGCGATTGAAGTCGTCCACCGCACTGGCGCGGCGCAGCCCTTCGAGCAGGCTCTCGCGCGCCTCCTTCAGCTCGCCCAGTTGCAGATGGGTGATGCCGATGTTCGTGTGCGCCGACATCAGGAGGCGCAGGTCATTGAGGTCCTCGAGGATCGGCAGGGCCTCGTGGAGCATCGCCAGGGCGTCGCGATACTCGCCCAGCCAGACGTACGAGCCGCCGATGTTCATCAGCGTGTTGGCCAATTCCCGGCGCTCGCCGATGCGCCGGTAGATTGCCGCGGCGCGCTCGAACGACGCCAGCGCGCCGCGCCAGTCGCCGAAGGACGTGCGGCTCACGGCGATGTTGTTGAGGAGCAGCGCCTCCTGGAACGTCGTCCCCACCGAGCGCGTGATCCGCAGGGCCTCTTCGTAGTACGCGATCGCGGCGCGATGATTTCCGGCCTGGCCTTCGAGGAGTCCGAGAGAGTTGAGGGCCTGGGCCTCGCCTGCCGCCGAGCCGACGGCGCGGTATCCGGCGAGCGACTGCTCGGAGCGCTCGCGCGCCTTGGCGGCATCGCCGGCGTAGCGGCGGCGCGTGCTGATCTGGTACTGCGTCTCCGCGGCCGCCTTGGTGTCCCCGATCGCCTGCTGGAGCTTCAGGGCCTCCTCGAGCATCGCCTCCGCGCCCGGATCCTCGGCCCAGGCCCGCACGGTCGCCAGGGCGTAGAGCGTCTCCGCCTCTCCCTCGCAGTCGCCGAGCGCCTTCCACTGCGCGAGCGCGCGGCGCAGCGGCTCGGCCGCGGCCGCGATCGACGCGCCCTTCTGGGCGCTGAACAGCGCCGCGGCTTCGTCGAACGCCGCCTGCGCCGCGAGGCGCTCCTGGTCGCTGGCGACGGCGGGGCGGTTCTCGATCACCTCGAAGTCGTAGCGGCCGACCAGCGAGGACTCCGGATACGGCGCGATGGTGATCCGATGCCGTCCCGCGTTGCGGGCGATGAACGAGAGTCGCGGGCGATGCGCGGGCGCGGGCACTTTCGCGACCACCGTTCCGGTCGGGTCCGCGATCTCGATCTTCAGGTCGATGTCGATCTCGGTCACGCGCACGGTGACGAAGTGCTCCGCGGACAGGTCCACTTCGTGGACGTGCGAGTCGCCCTGCACGATGGTGCGGGTCTCCGCATTCGCGGAAAGGGCGAGAGCCAGGACTGCGCCGAATACGGAGCCGAGTCGTCGCATGAGTTATGGAGAGATGACATGTTAACCATTCCGGGCCCCGTGCGTCAGTACCCGATGATGAACAAGCGACTGGTGGTGTGCGCTCTGGCCCTCCTCCTCCCCCTCGCCGCTTCTGCTCAGCCCGCCGACGACGCCAGGTTCGTCGCCGACACGCGCGACTATCTCCAGCGCCTGGAGAAGCTCGGCTTCTCGGGAGTCGTCCTCATCGCCAGGAACGGCACGCCGCTCCTCGCCGAGGGCTACGGGATCGCCGATCGGGAGCGGAACATCCCCTGGACGCCGGCGACCGTGTCCTGCATCGGCTCGATCACCAAGCAGTTCACCGCCGCGGCGATCCTGAAGCTCGCCGAGGAAGGGCGGCTGCGCGTCGACGACACGCTGGCCAAGCACTTCGAGGGCGTGCCGGAGGACAAGCGCGCGATCACGCTGCATCAGCTCCTGACGCACTCGTCCGGGATCGTCGATCTGGTCGGCGCCGGCGACTGGGACCCCATCGGCCGCGAGGAGTTCGTGAAGCGCATCTTCGCCCAGCCGCTGGCCTTCGCCCCCGGCTCCCGCTACGACTACTCGAACGCCGGCTACAGCCTCCTCGGCGCGATCATCGAGAAGCTCTCCGGCATGTCGTACGAACGCCACATGCGCGAGCGCTTCTTCGTCCCGCTCGGCCTCTACGAGACAGGCTACATCCTCGCGCCGTGGGGCAAGGACCGCCTGGCCCAGGGCTACCGCGATGCGGAGCACTGGGGCACCACCCTCGGCCGCCCGATGGCCGAGGACGGACCGTACTGGGTGCTCCGCGCGAACGGCGGCATTCACCTGCCGGCGTGGGACATGCTGCGCTGGACGCGCGCGCTGCTCGAGGGCCGCGTGCTGTCCGATGCGTCGCGGAAGGCCATGTGGGAGCCGCACGTACGCGAGGGCGAGAACGCCGACACCTTCTACGGCTACGGCTGGTCCGTGCAGGAGCACGGCGGGATGAAGGTCCTCACCCACAACGGCAGCAACGGCGTCTTCTACGCCGACCTGGCCCTCGTCCCCGACAGCGGCACGGTCATCTACCTGATGACCAACGTCTTCTCCGGCAACGGCTACATCCGGCGGATGCTCGAGCAGATCGGCTACCGCCTCCTCGCCGGCCGGGCCTACCCCGAGGTGCCGCGCGTCGTCGCCGCCGATCCTGCGCAGATCGCCGCGCTCGCGGGCGAATGGACGCTCGAGGGCGGCGGCCGCCTGCGCGCCACGGCGGAGAAGGACGCCCTGGTCGTCGAGCCGCTCGACCCGGCGGCCTTCGGGCGTCTCTTCTCGACCACGGCCCAGGACGACGCCGACCGCAAGCTCGCCGCCGGGCGCGGCCAGCAGCTCCTGACCGTCCTGCGCGCGGTGATCGCGCGCGACTTCGCGCCGCTGGCGCGCCTCTATGGCGCCCCGATCACCGTCGAGGAGGTGACGAAGAACTGGACGCGGCGCCTGAACGAGTACGCCGAGCGCAACGGAACGATCCGCGACGCGGAGCTCATCGGCGTCGCCCGCCGCGGCGACGAGCACTTCCTGGTCGTCCGCGTCCGCGGCGAGCGCGGCACCCAGGACCTGACCTTCGTCTGGCAAGGCGCCCCCACCGGCCGGCTCCTGGGAATGACCAACGCCCTCCCCACCCGCCTGCGCTTCCAGCCCGAGGCGGGCGGCGGCTGGGCGGCGTTCGACCGCCGCTCGGGCGAGAGCGTGCCGCTGCGGGTGGAGGGCGGGCGGCTGGTGGTGGGGCGGGGGGAGGGGGCGGTGCGGGGGATACGCTAGCGAATGCGGAGCTCGGCGCGGGGCTCACCGTAGGCGAAGAGCGGAGCGCTCCTGTCCGATCACTCCGATTGCTTTCAACCACGCTTCGGCGAGCGGGGCCCACGCCGTTGCGGTCGCGGCGATGCGGCGCAATCCGAACGCATGGCCGCCGTTCGCGAAGATGTGGATCTCCGAGGGCACTCCGGCTTTGCGCAGCGCCGCGGCGTAGGCGAGCGAGTTGTCCACCGGGTTCATGGGATCGTCGAAGGCATGAACGAGGAACGTAGGCGACGTACGGTCCGTCACTTGAATGTCGGGATTGGGTGTGAAGTTTGTACGTTTGGCCACGCGTCCCGGATAGAGCACGAGCGCGAAGTCCGGCCGCGAGCTCGTCTTGTCCGCGTCATCGACGGCCGGATAGAGGCGATCGAAACGCGTGCTGGCCATGATCGCCATGTGCGCGCCGGCGGAGAAACCGATGACGCCGATCTTGTTCGGGTCGATGCGCCACTCGGCCGCGCGCGAGCGCACGATGCTCATCGCTCGCTGGGCGTCCACGTGCGCCGATGGGCACTCGCGGTAGGGGCCTTGATGCTCGCAGGGAACGCGGTACTTCAGTAATGCGCAGGCGATTCCGTTCGAGATCAGCCAGTCGCAGATTTCCGTCCCCTCGATGTCGATGGCGAGGACGTTGAACCCGCCGCCCGGATACACGATGACCGCCGGTGTCGCGGCGGCTTTCTCTGGCGGAGGATAGATCGTGATCGTCGGTTGGGTGACGTTCTCGATGTACATGTACGGCTTGCCGCCGACCAGCTTCTTCTGCTTGGTCTCGCCATTGAGCGCGTAGTGAAGAGCCTCGACGCCGACCCCGGGGCGGGGATCGGGTGGGCCGTCAGGCCAGAGAACGATCTGCTTGTGGCCGCCAGCCGGCTGCCAGGTCGTTTGCGCATCAGCGTTCCGGGTCGCAGCGACGATCAGGCTCAGCCCGAGCGCCACGCATAAGGTCGTCTTCATTTGTCCTCGCCTTCCGAGAACGACGTATGCGCGCCGCGTACCCAGTGTGGTGAACACGCGGTCCGGTCCGCGGCGTTTCACTCCGTGTGGGGTCAGTTGTGGGCACATCCGCTGGTACCGTCGACGTTGCGTGTCGAGGAATCTCTGTGTCAAGCACCACCTCGCGTATTATGGCGATACGTCGGTGTTGCAGTACAAATTTGAAACCTGGCAGACCGAACCAGGAGACGCGTACACATGTCACAGGGGTCCGTCAGCGTTCGCCGTCGCCTTTTCGCTCTCTCACAGCTTCTGTTTTCTCTCGCGATACTCATCGGCAGCTCATTCGAGGTCATCAACCTCCTCGTACCCAGCCTATTCCCGCAGATCCAGGACATGCCCTTGATGCGTCTTCACCATTCCAGCCGGATCGTCTTCTACTGGGTCCTTCTCAGCAATCTCGCCACCGTGCTGCTGTCAGCAGTCCTCGTCAGGGCCGCTCTCGGTACCATGAGGAATGAAGCGTCGGCGTCTCACCAAAGCCGTCGCGCAATACTCGCCTTCTATTTCATCCTCGTTGGATCCGCGATCGTTTCCGTCGTGTTCTTTCTTCCACCAGCCCTCACGATGATTCACTCCGATTCGGAACACATGATGGGCATCATCTTCCTGGTTTCCATCATTTCGTCATTGATTGGTCTCACGGTCTTCGCGACGGTTCTGTTCCTCGGTCATGGTGCAATCCAGCGCCGCCAAAGGAACGCGGCTCCCTAATTAACTCGCCACGCGCAGCATCAGCTTCGGCGTGAAGTTGGGCGGCGCTGGCTGGGCGTTTACAGTTCGATTTCCTTGTGCGGCCACGCCGAGTCGCGACTAACGATGAACACACCGAGCTGGCATTCGTTTGTGCGCGATGCTTCTTCGAGCGGCTCCTTGTAGTAATTGTCTGGCGGCTCGTCCCACTCCTCCTCCGCATCGTGACGGATCGCTCGACGCGTATCCAGACGGAGGAGTTCCTGCGTTGGCAGATAAGCGTCGAGTAAAGTCAGAGCGTCTTCGATTCGATGAGCTGGTACGAACGCCTGTACTAGTGCTTTCGACCCCGCGATCCATGGCTGAACCGAGTTTCCGGTGATCTCGACCTCTATGAGGACAAACCAGACCGGCCGCGGCAGGTTGAGATGAACAGGCTGCGGCTCACGTTTCTTTTTTCGGAACATCGGTTACTGTCGCTCAGTGCGTCTCGCGCTACGGTCGTGCGGCCGAGGCCGTATCCTAGCGCGAACTATGGTATCGGGTCGGTGTCGGCTGCGCACGAGCTTCACGTGATCCCATCCGACGCTTTGCGGTGACGCCAAAGTCAGGCGCCGCCCGCCAGCGCGGCAATGACATCTTCGACGGCTGTGCGAGCACCTTCGACGGGAAGCAGCGCGACGTCGCCTCTCTCTAGAAGTTTCCGGTTGGGTCTCACGATGACAAAATTGCTCGGCTGAAGGCAGTAACGAGCGGATGCGGCGCGTCTGGCGTAGACCGCATCTGTGGCACGTACAGTGTGCCGACAAAGAATCGGTGATCCGGCAGTTCAACGACGCGAACCTCGCCTTCCGCATCACATCCTACGATCTTCAGGTCACCCGATGACAAGAGAGACACGTACTCCGGATCTACTCCGAAGTTGCAGTAGTACTGCTCCATTGCGGTGGTATTCCCGTACCACGCAGCCACCCGCGAGGCGGCGGTGAAGCGCAACCGCATCTCTCGTCCTGCCAGTGAGCAAGTCAGCTGGGATATAAACAGGCGAGAGGCGTACGGATCGTACTCGGCGTGCGTGGCGTCGGTGTAGTTGAGAACGTTCCGTGCGTATTCAAGAATGATGTGTTGGAACCCGCCACACGTGCCGAAGCACGGCAGGTCATGCTCTCGCGCGTAACGGATCGCCGCGAGCGTCTTTTCAAGGCTACGGTATGGACTGCCAGGCGCCACCCAGATACCGGAGGCCGTGGCTAGGAGCGACTCATCCACGTCTGCCGTGGACACCCATTCCGACACGAGGTGTCCGCTCAGCGCTAGCGACGAATGACGAAGAGCGGCTTCGGTCGCGGCATGAGGTGCGAAGGCAGGGTCGTACTCGCCAAGCAAAATCACCGATTTCGTCCCCATCACTCTGATCGTACCAGTCCACGCACGTGTCATATGTCCGGTGTATCACTGCCCCGCCTTTCGATCGGCACTCTGCGACGTTGAAGGCAAAGTGCTGGCGCGACGCGTCGCGACTTACGGATGGCCCGTCGCACGTCGGCCTAACGGCAGTTGCCGCCCATGACGTTCGTAGAGCCGAGTGGCGACCCGCAACTGCCGTGACGCCGTGACACTGGCGATGGGGTAGGCAGCTCGGCTGCCGGGCCGAAGCCGGGCCGCATCAGCTTCACACCAGGTACAGACCGGGAACATGGGTGACACTGATCCTCCGGAAGGGAGGGTGTGTGATGCCTTGGGAGGTAACCGGTCCTGTGCGAGAACGAACCCGATTCATTGAAACGTATCTCACCGGCTTGTACACGATCACCGAGCTCGCCGAGCGTTTCGGTGTGAGCCGTCAGAAGCTTCACAAATGGCTCGCCCGGCACAACGTCGACGGCATGAAAGGACTCGTC
>JBIOTX010000159.1:0-35372 GCA_044866315.1 Thermoanaerobaculia bacterium
ACGGCGCTCTGGGGAAAAGGCGCATACTCATGGGACGCCATGGGCAACCTGTTGTCCTACGAGCTCGGCTTCATCGAGCAAGAGCCGGACGGCCCGGTCCTCACCCTCCGTCGCGGCCGCCCCCAACCCGCGGACGACCCCCTCGGCGGGCCTCGCCGTCGTTCCGGAAGCTTCACCTATGTAGGCACAACGCCCCTCGTCGCCGCGGCCACCACGAACGACATTCCGCGAAACGTCACCTACGACGCCGCCGGCAACGAGCTCTCCTACTGGGCCACACGCACCTACTCCCCGCGCAACCTCCTCACCCGAGTGACCGACCTCGGCGAGCCCGCAGAGCCGCTCGTGCACACCCTGACCTACGCCTACGACGGCAGGGGAGTGCGGGTCATCCGCACCGAAAGCCCCAGCAACGGCCCCGGCACCAGCGCGCGCCGGTACTACGTGTACACCCCGGAACTGAGCCTCCTCTCCGTCACGCGCGATGACGCCCCGAACGTGTGGGGCCTGTCGCTGCGCTCCGCCCCCGACAAGAACGTGAGCTACGAGATCGTCTGGTTCGCGGGCCGCCCGGTCGCCCAAGTCCCGCCCGCCGCCCCCGCCCAATACACCTTCACCGACCACCTCGGCACCCCCTTCCTCCAGACCGACAGCACCGGCACCATCACCTGGCGCGTCGAATACGAGCCCTTCGGCAACGTCTACGAGATGCGCGAAGGCTCGCGCACCGCGCAGCCGCTGCGCTTCCCGGGGCAGGAAGTGGCCATGACCTGGGAGGGGCCGGAGGAGCGATACAACGTGTTCCGGTGGTACCGGGCGGGGTGGGGGAGGTATACGCAGGCCGATCCAATCGGAATCCTCGGAAAGGACCCGTTCCGCGATCGACGCCGCTGGAAGGCCGAGCGCCCCGTTAAGCCGTCATGGACGAGCATGTCCGGCGGACCTCGAATGTCGGCTGAGGAACTCGCGGGTGTAATCGAACCGTACGCGTACGCGAGCAACTCGCCGCTAATGTTCAAGGATCCGCTGGGCCTCTCGCCATGCCCAGCGTTCCGAGTTTTTCCAAAGTCTGATTACATTCAGGGCCACGGCTTGCCGCCCGGAAAGACGATCAAAGGATGTGCTTACGTGGGACTCTGCGGTCTCGCGAAGCCAAAGTTCATCGGTATCTACGAGAAGACGGACGTTCCGATCGGTTGCGATTGTCCGCAGTTCTGCCTCCTCTTCATCGACGACTACACGGGCGAGCCGACGAAGGGGCCGGTTTGTTTCGACTTCGCTTTCCCTGGGATCGAACCGTGAAGATCACGCTGGCGAATCACGTCATCACGTTTGAGCCGCCGCAGCAGTTGCTCATGCTCGAGGCTACGCGCGAAGGTAATGGAGACAGCGTGAGGATATTGCACGCGAGCGGTCAGGAAGAGGAGGAAGGCAGCTTCAAGCTCGTCGCGAGATCGCCGGTACCGAGTCGTCCTGACGAAGCCGCAGGAGAGGCAGAAGCGGTTGCTATGCCGGTACCTGCACAGTTCTTTGCTGCCCTTCCACTACTCGCGGAGGTTGACGTCTGGGATCCACCGACGCAGTACAGGACGCTGCCGGAAGCAGCGAAAGGACGGTTCGACTTCCATCGCGGAGAGCGGTACTCGGTGGTCGTCCTCGCCAGCGGAACGTTGGCAGACGTGAAAGTGATCGCGGAGTAAGGCGTCACGAGTCGTGAATGCGCCGCGCGATCACTAACAAGTGATCGGCGATCGAATGAATCTCGCCTGGAGGACAGTGAAAGTGACCGGCGATCACTTTTATCCGACGCGCGATCACTTAAATCTCATCTTGAGGACAGTTGAAAGTGATCAGCGATCGGAAAAAAGCGACGCGCGATCACTTTAATCTCGTCTGGAGGACAGTGAATCCGATCGAGCGTCGGAAAAAAAGTGATCTGGCGATTTCCGCGGGCGTGATGATCGGATCCCCGCCCGCCCACGCCGCCGTCACGGCGTTCGCAACGCGCGCGAAAAGGTGAGCGATCGTGCGCGCAGGCGAACGCCGCGCCGTCGGCTTCCCGCCCCGCATGTCGGTTCGAGCATCGCATCGTGCACGTTCCGCCCGCGCAACCCTTGCGAATGCACGTTCATCGCCTGTGGGGCGGCCTAATGCGCGCTTGCGGCGGACGCGGCACCGGGCTGCGTGGCTCCGCGCGCTTCCGCGCGCTCGAACATCGCGAGCTCCACGTGAAACGCTGCGAATCACGTGAAGCGGCGCCGCGCGCGCCGAAGCGAGCATTAGGCCGACGTCGGTCCGTCGCGGCTGCACATGTGCCACCCTTCGCGCTCGCGCGAGGCCGCCGGGCGCTGCACGGTTCGCCGCGATCATCGAAGTCATCGGAGCAAGCGGCACGCTCCACCCTCGCCGAACGTCCGCCGTCCCCACGGCGGCCGCTCGGCTTCACACCCGAGAACGAAGCGATCGGCGCGTTCATCGTCGTTGGCACAAACCGCATTGCAGTTGACGCAGCGCCGCGATGCTGCGGCGCGAGATCGCGCGTTCACCGCGCGGCGCTGCGCAACTGAATGCGGCCAAGGCGAGAACCGCCGGCCGCCACGCCGGCGCCGCGCAGCCCAACCTAACCCCGATTGGGCTGACGCGGCGCAGCGGCGTGGCTCGGCCGGCGTGGCGTCGCCGACGACGCGCCGCAGCTCGACGAGCACGACGACTCCGAAAAGTAACTCCTTCCTTTAGCTGCTTCTCTCGTCGTCATCGCCGGCGTAGAGTAGATCCGTGCTTCGCTTCGAATCGTCGTCGGCAGCCCCACGCAGCTTGCCGAAAACTCGCGTCTGGGCTTCGCGGATCTCCGTGCCGAATGGCATCTGGTCGGAACTGGCTCTAACTCGTTCATCGCATCAGAGTTGGAGCGAAGGTAGTACGACGCTCGCGTCGGAGTGCGGAAAATATAACCAAAGTGATCCTCTCGGCCTTGCGGCCGACCTCAATCTCTACTCGTACGGTGCGGAGAACCCGCTGCGGAACACCGATCCGTTAGGGTTGGCTCCTCGAGTTCCTCGTGGGCACCGACAGCCATGCCCCCCCGATGACTGGAGGTACTGCGAATCGTACTGTGGTGGGCGGCGAGTCAACGGATGTCAGACGTATTGGGCGCCACGAAGCCGCACTCGAAACATTCGCGGAACAGTTGTGACGAGCATCGAATGGACCAAGACGCACGTCGAGCGCAACTGCGACGACAGCAGAGAAGATTGCATGATGGATCGATTCAGGCGATGGCTCGATGAAGGGAGAAGGTGGTTTGAGGAATACGCTCCACCAGGTGTACCCTCATTTGTTCCGCTACCTCTTCCAGCCAATCCACCGTCGCCGAGGCCCGTGGTGCCTGGGTTGCCGCCATTCTTCATTAATCCGTGTCAGCTGAATCCAAGCCTTTGCTTCGGGCCTGGAGCGCCGGCGTGAGTCGAATGTACTTCGAAGGCCGAGAACTAAAGCCCTGGGCCGAGTTCGTTGCGGCCGAGGAGTTGAAAGAAGGTGTCGTCTATTTCCGTGTGCATTACCTCGATCACCAGATGTTAATCCCAGCTCTCGAGCCATTGGTCTTTATCGGCGAGGATCTGGAACCTGAGGATGAGGATGTTCTCTACTTTCAGGAAGCGCACTCATACCTCGCCGGTGAGAGGCCTTTTGACGAATCGAAACGAAGTGATGATCAACAGACGTGTTCTGAAGTCATTGTCCACACGATGAACGCTGCCGACTGTCACGTCCTTGAGTACGACAAAGCAATCGACGTTCTCTTACAGTGCGCCTTGCGTCGAGAGAAGAAAGCCGACCCTACGAACCCGTGACCTCCCCCGCTCCCGCGAAAGAACCGGCAGTTCCATCCGGCGTATCGCGGCGCGTGGTTTCATGCGGTGGGGCCAGTACACTCCCGCACGGCGCAACCGCTGCGCTGCCCGGGGCAGGAAGTGGCCATGACCTGGGAGGGGCCGGAGGAGCGGTACAACGTCTTTAGGTGGTACCGAAGAGATGATCCGGCGGATGCTCTGGCGCAGCAAAAGCCGGCATCCCATCACCCCACCTCCACCACCACCACCGTCACATCATCCCCCTCCCACCCCGCCCCCGCCCGCCACCCCCGCACCCCCGCGCCGATGGCGTTCGCCATCGCCTCCGCCGTCCCCCCGCCGCGGACAAGCTCCTGGAGGCGCTCCAGGCCGAGCTCCTCGCCGCGCGCGTTGCGCGCTTCGATCACGCCGTCGGTGTAGGCGACGATGCGGTCGCCGGGGTGGAGGTCGAGGGTCTCCGCCGTGTACTGGGCGTCGAAGCGGCCGAGGAGGGTGCCGTGGGGGCCGAGCTCGCGGACGGTGCCGTCGCGGACGAGCAAGGGGAGGGGGTGGCCGGCGTTCGCGATCTCGACGCAGCGGCGGGTGGCGTCGAAATAGAGGTACGTCGCGGTGACGAAGCCGCGGCGCACTTCGCGGCGCAGGGTGCGATTGAGCTCGGCGAGCATGGCCGCGGGCTGGGCGGCGAGACGGGCCTGCGACGACACGGCGATTTTCACCATGGACGCGATGAGCGCGGCGGGAACGCCGTGGCCGGAGACGTCGGCGACCAGGACGCCGGCGTGCGTGTCGTCGATGACGAGAAAGTCGTACAGGTCGCCGGCGACGGAGGACGCGGGGTCGTAGTGCGCGTGGAAGCGCAGGCCCTCCATCGCCGGCATCGCTCGTGGGAGGATCGAGCGCTGGATCTCCCGCGCCGTGGCCAGCTCGCCGTCGAGCGCGACGCGCTCGCGCTCCGCGCGCAGGACGCTGCGCGTGGCGGCGAAGCCGAGGGCGGCCACGAAGACGACGAAGCCGAAGGACTCGTCCACTTCGATGTCGCGCGGCAGGACTCCGAGTCCCGCCAGGTTGTTGACCACGGCGAAGGCCAGGAAAACCACCGATCCCCACAGGATCACCCGCGCCTCGGTCGATTGCCTGCGGGCGGCGATCAGGTTGATGAGGGCGTTCAGCCCGCCGAGGATCACCAGGATGTTGTTCACGTCGTTGAGGGAGTTCGGACGCCCGGTGATCAGATCGGAGGCGATGGCGATCGGCGCGAAGGCCGTGAACGCGTAGAGCTGCCACCGCAGACTGCCCTTCCACCCGTCGCCGATGAGCGACCGCGCCAGCGCCCAACCCGGCACATTGATCGCGTAGGTGATGATCGAGACCGCGAATGCGGCTTGTCGCCCCTGCGCTCCCAGCAGGTAGGGGAGATAGGAGTCGAGCGCCAGGCGCAGGCCATACAGCGCGGCCATCGCTCCGAACCAGAACAGCGGCCGCGTGCCTGACCGGCGCAGGAGGCTCGATGCGCCGACGGAGATCAGCCCCGCGACCAGGAGAGCGATACCGAGGAGGATGTTGCCGATGTCCTCGCGCAGAGGACCGGTGAGCGTCTCCTTCAGCGTCGACGGCAGCTCTTCGCGCGCGACGACCTCCGGCGCGCTGAAGTACGGCGGGCCGTGCGGGCGGGGGATGCGCACGTGGATCGGCTGCCCCGCGGAGTTGCGCGGCAGCGCGACGATGTGGAGGCGCAGCCGCCCGCGCGCGGCGTCGTCGCGGAAGTCGTAGATCTGCCGGTCGGCAACCAGGACCGAGAACTCGCCGGCATATCCACGGAAAACGAGGTGCGGGTCGGGCGGCAGCGTGTCCGGCAGGCGGTTGCTGATCCGGAGCTCGCCGGGCGCGGGGCTCGTGTACTGCCAGCCCTCGCTCAGCGAGATCAGGGCGATCAGGAGCAGTGCGCCGTGCACGGCCGAGACGTTACCATCCCAAGCATGCTCAACTACATCTGGTTCGGCCTCATGGCGGTCGCCCTGGTGATCGCCGCCTTCAACGGGACCGCCGAGGCGGTGACCAACGGCGCCGTCGACTCCGCGAAGACCGCGGTGGAGATCGCCATCGGCCTGGTCGGGGTGATGACCCTCTGGCTGGGGATGATGCGCATCGCCGAGGCCGCGGGGCTGGTGACGCTCCTCGGCCGCGCGCTCCGGCCCGTCCTGCGCTGGCTCTTCCCGGAGGTGCCGCCCGAGCATCCCGCGGCCGGCGCGATCGTCCTCTCCGTCGCCGCGAACATGCTCGGCCTCAACAACGCCGCCACGCCCCTCGGCATCAAGGCCATGGAGGAGCTGCAGGCGCTGAACGAGGAGAAGGACCGGGCCACGAACCCGATGGTCACCTTCATGGCCCTCAACACCTCGGGCGTGCAGTTGATCCCCGCCACGATGCTGGGCGTGCTCGTGGCGGCGGGCTCGAAGAATCCGACCGCGATCATCTCCACCTCGATTGCCGCGACGTTCATCGGCACCGTGGCCGCGGTCCTCGCGGCGAAGGTGCTGCAGCGGTTCTACCGCGATCCGGCGCCAGCCCCACCGGCGCCGGCGGACGAGGTGAGCGAATGATGCGCGAGGCCCTCGCCGCGATCTCGCTCTGGGCCGTGCCGGTCCTGCTCGTGCTGATCCCGCTCGTCGGCGTGATCCGCAAAGTGAAGGTGTACGACGTCTTCGTCGACGGCGCGAAGGAAGGCTTCGACGTGGCGGTGAAGATCATTCCCTTCCTGGTGGGGATGCTCGTCGCCATCGGCATGTTCCGCGGCTCGGGGGCGATGGACCTCCTCACCGCTGCGCTGAGGCCGGTGATGAGCGCCACCGGCTTTCCGGCGGAGCTGCTCCCGCTGGCGATTCTGCGCACGCTCACCGGCAGCGGCTCGCTAGCCTTCACCACGGACCTAATCAAGACCTACGGCCCCGACTCGATGATCGGCCGCATGGCCGCGACGATGTACGGCTCCTCGGAGACGACGTTCTACGTGCTCGCCGTGTACTTCGGCGCGGTCGGCGTGAAGCGCACGCGCCACGCCGTCCCCGCGGCGCTGATCGGCGACGTCGTGGCGGCAATCGCTACCGTGGCGATCTGCTACTGGATGTTCTCGTGACCGCGTACACGATCGCCCCTACCGCCAGCGCGATCGCCGCGGCGAGCATCCGCTTGCGATCGAGCGTGACCACGAAGACCAGCGCGACGAGCGTGCCGAGGGCCGGCACCCAGTAGCCCGGCGTGCGGAAGCCTTCGTTGAGCTTGCGCAGGCGCGGCACGGCCAGGCACGTGGCGAGATAGGTCGCCAGGCGCGCCACCGCGGAGAGCAGCGCGAGCTGCCGGAACGAGCCCGCGAGGGCGAGGACGAGCGCCAGCAAGGCGTGAATGGCGATGGCCACGGTCGGCGTGCGGAAGCGCGGGTGCACGTAGGAGATCGGGCCCATGCGCCGGTCGAGGGAGAGGGAGTAGAGCATGCGCGAGCCCTCGAGCATGGTCCCGGAGTTGGTCCCGGCCATGGACAGCACCGAGCCCACGGTCACGATCAGCATGCCGATCGGCCCGATCAGCGCCGCCGCGGCCGAGGCGATGGGTGCGTCGCTCGTCGACAGGTCCGTCATCGCCGACATCGCCCCGAGCTGCACGAGCACGTAGATTGTGGCGATGGCCAGGATGCCGATGAGCAGCGCCAGCGGCAGATCGCGCCGCGGATTCTTGTACTCGCCGGCGGGGACGCCGAGGTTCTCGAAGCCGGCGTATGCGAAGAGCATGAACAGCGCCGCCTCGACCCAGTTCGTGCCCGCTCCGGGAAACGTCAGCGACTCCGGAATCGGGTTCGTCTTCCAGAACGCCAGGGAAATGATGATGAATCCCACCAGCGGCACGAGCTTGCCGAAGGTGAAGACGTAAATCGAGGCCGCGCCGTAGCGCACGCCGAGGAGGTGGATGACGGCGAGGATGAGGATGGAGGCGATGATCACCGCGGCGCGCGGCAGGCCGGTCTTCAGCACCGGAAACAGCAGCGCCAGCGCGACCACGAAGCCGTTCGAGAGCGACGCCAGCGACGTGAGGCGCGCCAGCCAGTTCATCCACCCGGTCTCGAAGCCGACGAAGTCGCCGAACGCGGTCTTCGCGTAGAGGTACGCCCCGCCCGGCTCGCTGAAGTGGCTCGCCGCCTCGGCGAAGCAGAGCACGAGGATGAACACCGGAATGGCGAACAGGAGCGGAGCCCAGAGCGAGAACGGCCCGAGGAGCTTGTACGACTCGTAGGGGAGGAGGAACACGCCGGAGCCGACGACGGCGTTGATGCACATCGCCACCAGGCCCCAGAAGCCGACCGCGCGAACGAGCTTTCCCGACTGCGATTCCGTCATTTCTTCTCCACGTACCCGCGCCCGCGGATCGAGCGTCCCGGCAGCGCGCCGGTCATCTTCCCATCGCGCAGCACGGGCACTCCGTTCACGATCACGTCCGTGATCCCCTCCGAATAGTGGTGCGGGTCCTCGAACGTGGAGACGTCGCGGATGGTCGCGGGATCGAAGATCACCAGGTCCGCGACCATGCCGGGGCGCACCAGGCCGCGGTCGTGGAGGGTCGCACGTAGCGCGGCCTGGGAGGTGATCTTGCGGACGGCTTCCTCGAGCGGGAAGAGCTTCTCGTCGCGCGAGTAGCGGCCGAGGACGCGGGCGAACGTGCCGTAGGCGCGGGGGTGCACGGCGGTGTTCTCCGCGCGCAGCTTCGCGCTCGGCGCGCTGGCGTCGGAGCCGACGGAGACCCACGGCGTGGCCAGGGCGTGGCGGACGTCGTCCTCGTGCATGGAGAAGTAGATGACGCGCGGCGAGATCTCCTCCTCGGCGAAGACCCGCATCAGCGCTTCCTCCGGAGAGACGCCCATCTCCGCGGCGATCTGCTCGATGTACTTCTTCTCGTAGCGCGAGTTCGCGTCGCTGAAGATCTGCGAGACGTAGATCCCGCGCTCGCCGCGCCGCTCGACCTGCTTCCGGAGCGCCTCGGCGATGCGCGCGCGGTCCTCCGGCTTCTGCAGCCGCGCGCGGAACTCGCCGTAGCCGCCCTCCATCGCCCAGTCGGGAGCGAGCGTGGACAGTCCGGTCGACGACGCGGCGTACGGATAGACGTTCGCCGAGACGTCGAGTCCCGACGCCCGGGCCTCGGCGATCCTGGCGACGATCTGCGGCATGCGGCCCCAGTTCGGCCGTCCGCCGATCTTCAAGTGCCACACGTTGACGGGGATGTTCGCCTCGCGGCCGATGCGGAAGGCCTCGTCCAGCGCGCTGTCGATCTTGTCGCCTTCGTCGCGGATGTGCGAGAAGTAGACGCCGCCGTATTTCGCCGCCACCTGCGCCAGGTTGATGATCTCCTCGGTCGACGAGTACATCGCCGGCACGTAGATCAGCGACGAGCCGATGCCGATCGCGCCGTCGCGCATCGCGTCCTCGACGATGCGCTCCATCTCCTTCATCTCGTCCATCGTCGGCTGGCGGTTGACGTTGCCGATGACCATCCCGCGCGGATTCGAGGAGCCGACGAGCTGGGCGAAGTTGATGGCCGCGCCGCGGCGGTCGAGCTCATCGAGATAGTCGCCGAGCCTCTTCCACCGCCCGTTCTTCGACGGTCCGGGCGACGTCCCCTCGCCGGTGACCTCGGTCGTCACGCCCTGGCGCACCTTCGACTCGAGCTGCGGGTCGTCGAGCACTCCCTCCTGCGACCAGCCGAGGAGATCGATGAAGCCGGGGGCGAGGACGCGGTCGCCGGCGTCGATGGTCGTCGCCGCGGAGGTCTCGCCCAGGTCGCCGACGGCGACGATCCGGTTCCCGCGGACGCCCACGTCGCCGCGGAACCAGGGCGAGCCGGTCCCGTCCACGATGCGGGCGTTGGTGATCTTGAGGTCGAGCGTCGGTTTCGTCGGCATGGTTGTCGTACAGGCTGTCAACAGCAGGAGCGCGATTAGCGACCGTCTCACTCCATCCCCCTCACTAAGTCTTCAAACGTCTGTCGCACGCGCACCAGCCGCGCGTCGCCGCCGTCGAGCAGCACCTCCGGCGGCAGGAGGCGGGCGTTGTAATGCGAGGCCATGGAGAAGCCGTACGCGCCGGCGTCGCAGAAGGCGAGGAGGTCGCCCACCTTGACCCGATCGATCCTGCGCGTGGTCACTCTGCCGCCGGTCCGGGTGAAGACGTCACCGGACTCGCAGAGGTTGCCGGCCACGACCACCTCATCGCGCGCGACCGAGGCATCCCACGACCAGCGCAGCGAGGCGTCGCTGCCGCGCGAGGCGTTCAGGATGTGGTGGTACGCGCTGTACTTCGACGGGCGCACGAGATGGTTGAAGCCGGTGTCGACGCCGACCCAGTCCAGACCGGCGCTGACGCGGCGCGTGGTCACGCGCGCGAGGAGCGTCCCCGAGGCGGCGACGATGTAGCGGCCGGGCTCGATGATCGCGGTCAGGTTCCGCTCGCGCAGGACCGGCCCCGCGAGCTCCGCGAGCCGCGCGCCGTACTCGGCGATCGGAAACTCCTGCTCGCCGGGGCGGTACGGCGTGGCGATGCCGCCGCCGAAGTTGAGCCACTGCAGGTTGCGAAAGCCGGGGGCGAGATCGAGCAGACAGCGCGCGGAGCCCAGGAGCGGCTCCGGCGCATCGACGCCCGAGCCGATATGCGCGTGCAGTCCGACCACCTTCCGCCCCGAGTCCTCGACCCGCATCCGCGCCGACTCGACCTCGGCCAGGTCGATCCCGAACTTCACGCTCTCGCCGGCGGTGATCACGTCGGCGTGGTGTCCCGCGCCGACGTCCGGGTTCACGCGCAGGGCGATCGGGTTGGGGAGCTCGAGGGCCAGGCAGCGGTCGATCTCCGACATCGAGTTCACGTTCACCACGATCCGCGGGTCGGGAATCGCGCGCAGGTCCTCGTCGGAGACGTTCGAGCAGGTGAACCAGATCGACTCCGCCGGGAAGCCGGCCAGCATGGCCAGATGAATCTCGCCGGGCGACACCGCATCGCAGCCCAGCCCCTGCTCGTGCACGAGGCGAAGGATGGCCAGGTTGCTGTTCGCCTTCATCGCGTAAAACGCGCGGAACGGGATGCCGGCGAACGCCTCGCGCACGCAGGCGATCTGCCGCCGGATCGCCCCCGCGTCGTACACGTACAGCGGTGTCCCGAACCGGGCGGCGAGGGTGGGGGCGGGGATGTCAGCGATGTGGAGGATCCCGGAGCGGTAGTGCATGTGGCGGGCGAAGTCTACATTTACAATCTCGCAATGCAGCAATACCTCTCCCTCGTCCGGCACATCCTCGACCACGGCGCGAAGAAGTCCGACCGCACCGGCACGGGCACGCTGAGCGTGTTCGGGCACCAGCTGCGGTTCGACCTCGCCGCCGGCTTTCCGCTGCTGACGACGAAGAAGCTGCACCTCCGCTCGATCATCTACGAGCTGCTTTGGTTCCTGGCCGGCGAGACCAACGTCCGCTGGCTGAACGAGAACAAGGTCACGATCTGGGACGAGTGGGCGGATGCGAACGGGGAGCTGGGGCCGGTCTACGGCTACCAGTGGCGCTCCTGGCCGGCCGCGGACGGACGGCACATCGACCAGATCTCGAACGTCATCGCCGAGATCCAGCGCAATCCCGACTCCCGCCGGCACGTGGTCAGCGCCTGGAACGTCGGCGACCTGGACAAGATGGCCCTCCAGCCGTGCCACGCCCTCTTCCAGTTCTACGTCGCCGACGGCCGGCTCTCCTGCCAGCTCTACCAGCGCAGCGCCGACGTGTTCCTCGGCGTCCCGTTCAACATCGCCTCCTACGCCCTGCTGACGATGATGGTCGCCCAGGTCTGCCGGCTCCAGCCGGGTGAGTTCATCCACACCTTCGGCGACGTGCATCTCTATCTGAATCACATCGACCAGGCCCGCGAGCAGCTCGGCCGCGATCCGCGCCCGCTGCCCACCATGCGCCTCAACCCGGACGTGCGCTCGATCTTCGACTTCAAGTTCAGCGACTTCACCCTCGAGAGCTACGATCCCCATCCCTCGATCAAAGCGCCGATTGCCGTATGAGAATCTCCATCATCGCCATCCTCTCGGCGAACAACATCATCGGGAAGGGTGGGGGACTGCCCTGGCACATGCCGGCCGATCTCAAGCACTTCAAGCAGCTGACGATGGGCCACCACCTGATCATGGGACGCAGGACGTGGGAGTCGGTCGGGCACCTGCCGGGGCGGACGGCGGTGGTGATCACGTCCCGTCCCGACTACCGCCCCGAGGGGGTAAAGATCGCCCACACCCTGGAGGAGGCGATCTCGATCGCCCGCGAGGCCGGCGACGAGGAGCCGTTCATCGGCGGCGGCGGGGTGGTCTACGAGCAGGCCATCCACCGGGCGGACCGGATGTACCTCACCCGGGTGCATGCCGAGGTGGAGGGAGACACGTACTTTCCCGAGTTCGACGACGTGTCGGAGTGGCACCTCACCGATTCCGAGCACTTCGACGCCGACGAGCGCCACGCCTATCCGTACTCGTTCCTGACCTACGACCGGGCCGCGCCCGCGGGACACGCCATTCCGGAGGAGGGATAACTTGCGTTCTATGCCATAACCGCATAAGGTGCTGCCATCCCTCTGGAGGAAACCCCTTGATGCCTGCACTGGTCGCCCTCGTCGTAGCTGTGCTGGCAGTACCCGCCCTGGCCAATCCGCTCGCGTTCCGCGCCGAGCGCCCGGTCACGCCGGCCGAATACGCCCCGGTGACTCACATTCTCTCCAGCCCGCATGTGGCTGCAAACGGAGAGATTTACCTCGCCCTCTGGACCGACCGCCGCGGCGGGCCGCCGACACTGTACGCCGCGCGCCTCCGCGCCGACGGCACCGCCATCGACCGGGTCGGCGTCCGCATCGCGCCGGGCGCGTACGCGGGATCGGTGATCTGGACCGGCCGCTCCTTCCTCATGAGCTACGTCCTCGGCCTGAAGATCTACGTCCGGACCATGGCCGCCGACGGCACGCTCGGCGAGCCGATCGCGGTCATCGAGCGCGATTACGACGCCGCCACGGACGTCCGCATGGCCACGAACGGCGCCACGGTGCTGATCGTCGAGCCGGGCGCGAAGGGCGCCCTCCTCGACCTCGACGGCCACAAGCTCCGCGACGTGCAGTTCGGCTGGACCGAGGATCCGTACAACGGCATCGACGTCGCCGCCGCCGGCAGCACCTACCTCGCGGCGGCCGCCGCGCAGAACCTGGTCGTGCAGACCGTATCCGCGAGCGGCCAGGCCGGCCCGGTGCGCCCGCTCGCCTCGGACGTGACCGCCGGAGTCGCCATCGGCTCCGACGGCGAGCGG
Organism: Thermoanaerobaculia bacterium; assembly: GCA_044866315.1. Taxonomy (GTDB): domain Bacteria; phylum Acidobacteriota; class Thermoanaerobaculia; order Gp7-AA8; family Gp7-AA8; genus QHVT01. The sequence continues at coordinate 13,216 of JBIOTX010000159.1, forward strand.
TTCCTAGCCCTGTGGTCGCGCAACAACCTCTACGCCCAAGTCGTCGGCACGGACGGCGCGCCGATCGGGACGGAGCGCCAGCTCACGACCCTGCCGGCCGGAACGGCTCAACCCTGGGGCGTTCACGATCCGGACGTCGAGTGGCGGAACGGCGAGTTCTTCGCCACCTTCGTCGACTGGGAGGGGCGCGCCGTCCACGGCATGCGCCTGGCCCGCGACGGCACGCCGGTCTCGCAGCCGGCGCGCTCCGCCGGACGGACGACGAGCGAGGCGCACCTGGCCACGCGCGGCGAGGGCGGCGTGACCGTGTGGCTGGAGTTGGCCGGCGGCATCCACGCCGGCTTCTTCGACGCGCAGTCGGTGGCCGGGACCGATCCCTTCCGCGAGGTCGTGCCGGTCTCCGTGGCCGCGCATCCGCAGTACGGCGTCAAGCTCGCCCGCAGTGGGGCGATGACCTTCGCCGCCTGGATCGAGGTCACCGACACGAGCCGGGAGATCCGCCTCGCCCACACGACCGGCCAGCGGCCGGTGACCGTCGCCGCTGCCGACCGCATGGTCGACCTGCTCGTCCAGGACGGCGTGCTCTGGGTCATCGGCGGCCTCGAGGGAGAGCTCGTGGTGCGCCGCTACGACACGCAGCTGCGGCCGATCGACGCGGCGCCCATGTACGTCACCTTCAACGGCAACCCGAACGATTACGCCGCGGCGGCGGGGGACGGGGCGGTCGCCGTGGCCTCGTGGCACTACGACGGCACCACTTCGGACGTGCACTTGGCCCTCATCCGCCCGGAAGGCCCCGACCTCCTCACCACTCCAGTGGAGGTCGCGCACACGCCGTTCATCGATCACAGCGTCGCCGTGGCCTGGAACGGAAGCGAGTTCGTGGTGGCCTGGGCCCATCAGACCGCGCCTCCGGGAAATTTTCCGATCGAACAGCCGCCGGACATCGTGCTCGCGGCGCGAGTGAACACCTGGGGTGAGGTGCTCGATGCGACCCCGATCACCGTGGCCGTGCAGGGCGAGATCGTCCGCCGCGTCCTGGCCGCACCGACCGCGAACGGCGTGGCGGTGGTGTGGGATGGCACGCGCACGTACGCATCGCTCCTCGACGGCACGATCCACGACCTCGGCGGCGAGGGGACGAAGCTCGGTGCGCTCGCGCCGCACGACGGCGGCCTCCTGCTCGCCCGCGGCACGACCGCCTTCGGCCCCGTGCCCGAGCTGGCCACCACCACCATCGAATATCTCGTGCTCGACGCGAGCCTCGGCATCGAAGATTCCGGCGCGCTGCCGCCGTTCGAGTCCGACTCCTTCTGGAGCAGCAGCGGCATCGACTTCGACATCCTCGGCGGACTCACGGCGGTGGTCGCCTATCCCCAGATCGTGCACGGCGCCGAATACGGAGGCGTGGCCCGGGTCTACGTCCGCAGCGCCGGCAAGGACGGCCGGAGGAGGAGCGTGCGATGAGAGCAGTCGTTGCGGCGGTTGTCCTTCTGATCGCGGTTTCCGCCGGCGCGGAGCCGATCGCCCTCGGCCCCGAGCGCCCGCTCGTCGCCGCACCGATCGACCTCGCGCCCGGGTTGCACCTCACGCCCCGCGTCGCCGCGAGCGACGACGGCGCGCTCGCCATCTGGACCGACTTCCGGCGCGACCCGTATGCCCCGGCGGTCTACGGCACGCGCCTCGACCGCGACGGCAATCCCCTCGACCCGACCGGCATCCTCATCGCCGCGAATGCCCGCGCCGGCGACGTGGTCTGGACCGGCCGGCACTTCCTCATCGCCTATCGCCAGCACCCGTCCGTGCTCGTCCGCACGATGACCCCCGACGGCGTCCTCGGCCCGCCCAGGCACGCCGTCAACACCGACTGGATCAACGCCGAGACGATCCGCATGGCCACGAACGGCGAGGACGTCGTCCTCGTCACCAATGCCGGCCGCGGCGCGGTGCTGTCGCTGGAAGGCGAATACATCCGCTCGATCCTCTACGACCGCCCCGACCTGCATCACATCTTCGCCGTGGACGTCGCCGCCGCGGGATCGTCGTACGCCATCGTCTCCGTCCTCTCCGCCGGCATCCGCTTCTATCCGCTCGACGGCATCCCGCGCACGCTGCCGGACAGCGCCGGCGCGACCACCGTCGCCATCGCCTCGGACGGCGAGCAGTTCCTCGTCGTCTGGGACGAGGTCAACCTCCTGGCCCTGCCCGTGGCGCCCAGCGGCGACTCGCGCGGCCCGCAGCAGCCGCTGACGAACGACGTGGCTCCGGCGAACTCCAGGGAGCCGGCCGCGCACTCGCCGACGTTGGTCTGGACCGGCAGCGACTACCTCCTGACCTTCGCCTTCACCGCCGCGAGCCGCACCGGGACGCTGCGCCTCCGCCGGGACGGAGTGACGATCACCCAGCCGGACCGCTTCTCGACCTACACGCGCACCGCCGAGCCCGACGCTGCCGTGCGCCGCGACGGCAGCGGCGTGATCGTTTGGGTGTCCTTGGATCGCGCCGTCCGGGCCGCGAGCCTCGGCTCGTCGTCGATTCATTCCATCGCTCAGAGCGCCGGCCTGCAGAAAGACGTCCGCATCGCCCGCCACGGCGGCACGTTCGTCAGCGCCTGGCTCGAGCAGATCGGTCAGCGCTGGGAGCTGCGCCTCACCCGCGGCCTCGGCGCACGACCGGTTACCGTCGTCGCCGACGAGGTGAACCTCGTCGATGTGGTCGTCGAGGACGACGTGGTCTGGGTGGTATGGACCAAGGGCTATACCTGGCTCTTCGTCCGACGCTATACGACCTCGCTCCGGCCGATCGACGCCCAGCCGTTCAAGCTGGACGATTTCTATGGCGAGCACCCGAGCGTTGCGGGCGGTGGAGGCGTGCTCCTCGTGGCCTGGATGGGCAGCAGTGTCGACACCGAGATCATGGCCGCCGTCCTGCGGCCGGCAGGGGAGACCCTCGCCGTCACTTCGGTCGAGTACCCCGAGTTCATGCACAACGACACGCTTCCCGCCGCCGCGTGGAACGGCAGCGAGTTCGTACTCGCCTGGGCCCACGCCACCCTGGGCGTGTGGTGGCAGTTCCCCGAGCCGGTGGACGAGCACGTCGTGGCCATGCGCGTCGGCACCGACGGCGTCGTCCGCGATCCGGTGCCGCTCGTGGTCTCGGACGAGCCGAAGGTCATCATCACCAACCTGAAGGCCGCCTCGGCTCAGGGCGCCGTTGGTCTGGTCTGGCAGACGCAGGAGCTGCCGCCGACCCATGGGCCAAAGGGCACGCGCGCGGCCCGCTTCGAGGGCGCGGAGCGTCCGCCGCGGCGCATCCTCGACAACCCGGCGAACCTGATGGTGCTCTCGCTCGCATCGCACGGCGAGAAGTTCCTGATGCTGCGCGACCGCCTCGAGCTCTTCCTGCTCTCGGCGACGCTCGAAGTCGAGGAGGCGGTCCCCGTCGCCAACGGCACCAGCGACGCGGACGTGGTTTCCGCGGCAGGTGTGCCGGTCGTCGCCTATGCGCGACCGGCCGACATGCCGCAGTACGGCGGCGTGCCGCGCATCTTCGTGAGGACGACCGAGCCGGGGAGGCGGCGCGCGATTCGATAGACTCCGCGCGCCGTGTACTGGCGCCTCCTCCGCGACAACCGCGATTTCCGCCTGCTCTACCTGGGGACGCTGATCTCCCTCGGCGGGGACTGGTTCCTCACCGTGGCCCTGGCGGACCTCGTCCTGCAGCTCACCGGCGCGGCCACCCTCGTGTCGCTGATGATGCTCTGCATGACCCTGCCGATCTTCCTCTTCACGCCGCACGCGGGACATCTCATCGACCGCGTGGACCGGCGGAAGCTGATGATCGCCGTCGACCTCGCCCGCGCTGTCGCGTGCCTCCTTCCCCTGCTCGCGCGCACGCCGGCGCTCCTGCCCTTCGCCTTCGCCGGGGTGATCGTCGTCGCCATCGGCTCCGCCTACTTCGAGCCTGCCTCGCACGCCGCCCTCCCGAACATCGTCGGCCCGGAGCACCTCGGCGCCGCGAACGCGCTCATGGGCTCGACTTGGGGGACCATGCTCGCCGTCGGCGCGGCCCTCGGCGGCGCCGTGGCCATGCGCTTCGGCCGCGACGTCGCCTTCGTCGTGGACACGGCGAGCTTTCTCCTCTCCGCCGGCATCCTGGCCATGATCCGCACGCCGTTCTCCGAGAAGCGGCAGGCCGGGCACGTGCAGCCGCCGCTGCTCGAGTCCATCCGCGAGACCATCCGCTTCGCGCGCTCCCGGCCGCGCGTGCTCGGCCTGCTCACGGTCAAGGGCGGCTACGGCCTCGGCGCCGGCGTGATCGTCATGCTGAGCGTGTTCGGGCGCGAGGTCTTCCGCGCCGGCGCGTCCGGCATCGGCCTGCTCTTCGCCGCCCGCGGCCTCGGCGCGCTCCTGGGGCCGTTCCTCGTCCGCGGCACCGTGCGGCGTGACGACGCCCAGTACCGGTCCATCGTCCTGTGCGTGATCGCCTTCGGCGCCGGCTACACCGCGCTCGCCTTCGCGCCGTCGCTCGCCTTCGGCCTGGCTGCCATCTTCTTCGCCCACCTCGGCGGCGGTGCAGCCTGGCAGGTCTCGTCGTACGGCCTGCAGCGCGAGACCCCCGATTTCATCCGCGGCCGGGTCTTCTCCGCCGACTACGGCTTCGTCACCCTGACCATGGCCCTCTCCAGCCTTGGCGCCGGCATCGCCTCCGATCGCTTCGGCCCGACCGCGGCCACGATCGGCACGGCGCTGCTGTCGCTGCTGTTCGCCGTCATCTGGGCGATCTGGACGTGGCGGCTCTGGCGTTTATAGGAGTGCGGTGGCGCAGCCACCGCTCTGCGATCCGCCGCACTCCTACAATGGATCTTCGGGCGTTGACGGACGCGGCCGTGGGAACGACATTATTCAGTGGATGAACATCCGCTGGTTCCGCGCAGTCGCGCTCGTCCAGGCGCTGCTCGTCGCCTTGCCCCTCCTGGCGCAGGCGACCGGCGCGACCATCCGCGTCACCGGCCCGCCGAAGCGGATCCGCCTGTTCGACGGCGCGGGCAACTCCGTCCGCCGCGTCTTCGTGCCGAGCGGGCAGAACGTGGTGGTCGAGAACCGGACCGGCAGTCCGCTGACCGTGACCATTCGCGTGCGCGGGACACAGACGGCGCGGCGGACGGTTCAGCCCGGCCAGATCACGACATTCATCATGGGCGACGAGGAGCTGCCGCCCGGATTCGAGTATCAGATCAAGGATCCGCCCGACGAGATCACCATCGACGGCGCTGCGGCCAGCACCCGCCCCGGCGGCAGTGAGCTGGTGCTGGTCGACGACGGCGGGCCGGCCGTGTCTCCGGCGATCCTCATCGGCCTGGCCGTGGTCGTGTTCGCGCTGATCGTCGCCCTCGCGGCGCGGCGGCGCCGGACCGCGCCGCCGCCCACGCCCTAAGCCAGCGCCTCCTCCACCGCCCGCCGCTTCGCTCCCCGCCGCGCGCCGATGAATCCCGACACCGGCCCGAGGAGGAAGTAGGTCCACCCGGCCCAGCCGATCATGCGCGGCGGCAGGGCTACGGCGATCAGCGTCGAGACGAGGCCGATGCCGACGTACGCCGCGTACAGGATCATCGCCGAGCGCGTGTCGTGGACCTCGACGTCGTTCAGCTCCAGCTCCTCGCGGCGGTAGTAGGCATGGAGATGGAGAAGCAGGAACAGCGCGAAGATCCCGGCGAAACCAAGACCATAGATGACGAAGAGCGTGGGTGTATCGACCGGACCGGGGTGGAGCGCCCCCGTGACCAGGCTGAAGAGGAACTTGAGCGGGTAGACGTAGAACAGGACCAGGAACAGCAGCATCGTGTTCAGCAGGATCGTGTACCCGTCATGCATGGCGTAGCGGCGGAAGAAGGTGTGGTGCGTCCACCAGACCCACATCAGCACGGCGAAGCAGATGGCGAAGCCGAGGAAGCCACGCATGTCGTGCATCAGCTCCTCGTACGTCTCCGGCACTTCCAGGGAGATGACGATCAGGGTCAGGGCGAACCCGAAGACGATGTCGCTGAAGGCCTCGATGCGCGACACCTCGCGCGCGCGCTGGCGAAACGGCATTCTGTCCGGCATGAGCGGACTCTACCGCGAGCGGGCCGGGGGCGTCTCGTGACGTTTGTCATCTCAGGGGGCAGGGCGCAGAGGGCAGGGTGACTGCGCCCTGCGCCCTGCCCCCTGCGCCCTGGTTAACACTTCCCCCTCCCGGCGCATCTTCATGTCAGGAGGACGAACCGATGCTGATCCAATGGCTGATGGCGATTCTGCTCATCCTGACCTCGCCGCTCTTCGGCAAGGGGAGCTCCTCGGTGGCCGTGTTGTCGCCGGCGAATGAGCCGGGCGCGCGCCTGGTCGTCCACGGGCAGCTGTTCGACCCCAGCGGGACGAAGCCGGCCGCGGGCGTGAGCGTCTACGCCTACCACACCGACGCCGCGGGGTACTACAACAAGAAGGGAACGAACGACCCGCGCCTGCGCGGGTGGGTGACCACCGACGCACGAGGGCGGTTCGAGCTGCGCACGATCCGTCCGGGGTCCTATCCCGGGCGGCGCGATCCGGCCCACATCCATTTCAACGCCTGGGGCGGGGGATATCCGAAACAGTGGCTGGACGAGCTGCAGTTCGCCGATGATCCGAAGGTGACTCCGGAGCTGCGGGAGCGCTCGCGGGCGAAGGGCCGGTTCGCCCCGATCGTGACGACCACCCGCGACGCGAAGGGCGTGCTGCACGCCAACATCAACCTCCGTCTCAGCGAACGATCGAATTTTTGAACGACCTTGCCTCGGACGCCGCCGCTCTCGTTCGCGCCGCGCGCGGCGGCGACGGCTCCGCCTTCACCATGCTCTACGACCGCTATCACCGCATGGTTCACGCCATCGCGCTCGCGCGCGTGAATCCGGCCGACGCCGACGACGTCGTGCAGGAGGTCTTCCTCTCCGCGTACCGCGAGCTCCACTCGTTGCGCGAGGAAGGCGCCTTCGGCGGCTGGCTGGCCACCATCGCCCGCAACCGCTGCAACGCCATGCACCGCCATAAATTCGAGCTGGTGGAGCTCGAGGACGGCACGTCGAATCCCCATCAGGAAGAGGATGAAGAGGCGCGTCGGGCCCTGGCGGCGATCCGCACGCTGCCCGAGGCCTATCGGGAGACGCTGATGATGCGTTTGGTCGAGGGAATGACCGGCCCGGAGATCGCCGCGCGCACCGGCCTCACCCCGGACTCCGTGCGCGTGAATCTCCATCGCGGGATGAAGCTCTTGCGCGAGGTGCTCCAGTGAAAGACGACTATCTGTGGGACGGCAGCGGCGAGCGTGACGAAGAGGTCGCCCGGCTCGAGGAGCTCCTGGGCCGCTATCGCCATGAGGCGCCTCTGCGCCGGCGGGCGTGGGGCCGCCGCTCCATCTATCTTGCCGCCGCCGCGGCCCTGATCCTCTTCGTCGCCGCCGGCGTCTTCGCCACGTTCGTGCTCCGCTTCAAGTGGCCGGCCGGCACGCCGTGGGACATCACCGACGTCGTCGGCACGCCGACGGTCGCCGGAAAAGTCGTCGATGACAAAGACCGCCTCACCGTCGGCGAGACCCTGCGCACGGACGGGCAGTCGAGCGTGACCGTGCGCGTGGCGCGCGTGGGCGAAGTCGAGGTCGCGCCGAACTCCGAGCTCGTGCTCACGCACACCGGCGATCACCACCGCATGGCCCTGCGGCGCGGCGCGATCCGCGCGCGGGTCTGGGCCCCGCCGTTCATGTTCGGCGTGCGCACCCCCGCTGGCGTCGCCAGCGACCTGGGATGCGTCTTCGAGCTGAGCTACGAGAAAGGGGAGGGCGTCGTGCGCGTCCTGTCGGGATGGGTCGAGTTCGAGAGCAGCGAGCGCGAGTCGCTGATCCCGAGTGGGGCGATGGCGGTGGTGCGCGAGCCCATCGGGCCGGGCACGCCGTTCTATCCCGAGACCTCGCCGGCCTTCCGCGCCGCGCTGGTCGCCTTCGACTTCGACGGCGGCCCGCTCGGGCCCGTGCTCGCCGAGGCGCGGGCGGGCGATGCAATGACCCTGCTGCACATCCTCGAGCGCGCCGACACCCCCGCCCAGCGCGCGGCGATCTACGACCGCCTGGCCGTACTTGCCCCGCCCCCGCCCGGCGTCACGCGCGAGGGAGTGATGGCGGAAGACTGGACGATGTTCAACCGCTGGCGCGACTCGCTCGGCGTCGGCGGAATCAAGAAATGGTGGCTCAACTGGAGGGACGCCCTGTGAAGACGCATGCAGCCTCACCCGCATCGCCGCCGAGCGCCTCGGCCGCAGCGAACCGTCGCGCGCGCTCCCGCGCGTGGCGAGAGCGCGGCGGACGAAGAGGCCAAGACTCTTACGAGCAGTTCCCGCTGCTGCCCGGGTCCCCACCCACACCCCAGCTATTACCGACCGTAATCTGGCACTGGATGATGTTGTCCAGCGAATTCGCACTGTTGTACCCGAGAAGGGAGACATTGAAGTAGCCGGTCTGGCCCGCGGAAACCGCGTAGATATGCGTCGTCGTGGTCGAGGTCGAGAGGCCCGTCTGCGAGCCGTCTCCGAAGATCCACTTGTATTGATACCCGCTCGGTCCGGGATTCGTGACCGTGAAACCACACTCTACGGTGGTTGCCGAGCTCGCTTGACAGAAGTAGGAGTAGGACAGCGGCCAAAGCGCCTGAGCGTCGCTCACAACCAGGGTCGAGACGAGAAATGTGAGGCCGAGTGCGATGTTGCGGAATCGAGGAGACATTCGGTTTACCTTCCTTGTTTGGTGTATTGAGTGACCGATGGAAGGTAGCCAAATGAATGTCTTCAGACCAGTGTCATTTCTTGCCTCGGAGCGTGAGGGCCCATCGCCCTACTCGATGGCGTCGAGGTCGAGCAGCGAGACATCCGCGAGCCGAAAGCCCTGCGCCACTTTCTTGGCGTGCTGGGCCATGAAGGCGCTCCACGGCGAGTCTTTCGGGTCATTGATGAACTCTTCGCCGGCCGGCACGTTCGTTCCGACGATGCCGGTGTAGAGGACGGTCTGGCCGTTCGTCAGCGTATAGACGCTGTGGGCGACCGTGCGCAGCCCGGCGCTCTTGTACTGCTCCGCCTTCTTCACGTACTCCGAGCCGTTCGTCGGCGGAATCGCAAACATCGCGCCGTTGCCTTGTCCGCTGTTCCAGACGCCTGTGAAGACCACCTGATCGCCGATGATGGTGTTGCTCATCGAGACCAGCCTGCGCCCGGCGCTGAAATGCTTCTGTCCCTGCGCGGCGAAGTTCGCCCACGACGTCGCCAGGATCGCGAATTGCGAGCCGGTGCCGAGACCTTTGCGCCAGTAACCGGAGTAGCGCACGAGCTTCGGGTTCTTGGCATCCGCCGATAGCGCCACGTCCACGAGCCGGTAACCGGAGTCGAACAGCGTCTTGCCGGTCGTTTGGAACTGTTGCGGCGTGAGATCGAACAGCAACTTGGCGGTGGCCCCCTCCGGCATCGGCTCGAAGACGACGACGTAGTGCTGGCTGATGCCCGGAAAGGCCGCGATCGAGCTGACGCCGTAGCCTTTACCGAGCTGGGCGCGTTTCTGCTGGATCTGGGCCGCCGTACCCTCGAACGGAATCTGCTGACCGCCGCCGGCGCCGGCACGCCATACCCCTACGATGCGCGAGCCTTGCGGCGGAGCCGCCGCGGCGATGCCACCAATGAGAACGAGAACTGCGAACGTGATGCTGTGCTTGACCATGCTCTCCTCCCTTTTGCCAACAGTAGTGACGCGAGGGGCGAAAGCGTTTCACGTGGCGGGGGAGTGAGTCGGTAGAGCGCGCGAGAACGGCCCCGCGCGTCGCGCGGGGCCGTTCGTGATTCAGCGTTTGACGAGGCCGAGGACGTTGTCGAGGAGGGCTGCGATGCCGACCTCAACACCCTCGCCGACGTTACCAGCGCGCCGACTGCCGGTTCGTCGGACGGAGGTTAAGTTAGTGCGTACCCACCCAGTCCACCGTGAGCTTCGAGGTCCGCACCACCAGCATCGACACCAAGAACACCGACCGCGACGGCACCCTCGTGAAGCTGCTGACGAAATGACATCCGCGAGCAGTGGGAGCGGCGCCGGTAGGCATCGTTGACCCTGCCATCTCCGGCATGGCGATTGCGCCGAAAATCTCCATGAAAGACCGCAATCGCTCTCGGTTGTTCGTCATGCTTGCTGCTGCAGTGGTGATTGTGATGGCCGCGAGCGCAACCGTAATTGCAGCACGCCGCGGACCGGCCGACACGAGGCTGCGTGTGGCCACCGACATTGCCAATCCCACCTATACGGCCAATGTCACGTCTGGCGACGGCATGCATGGCGTCAATGAGGTGGCGATGGTCGTGGGCCCGACCTGGTCGCACGCCTATCGAGGTCTGGTCGACATGGGCTATGTCGCGTTCATGCGCAATCCGATTTCCCTGTCGGACTCGTCGACCGTTGTTCTGGCGCGCGGACAGCCATTGTCGGGTGCGGTGTGGCAGCTCATTAATCCGCCGATGATCTCGCCCTACAATCGCGCGGGCGACCCGGTCCTGGCGGTAGTGCCGGGAGGCATCGGCGCGCCGAATGCGAACCGGGTCTACCTCGCCGCGCGGACTTGGCAGTCTGGTACGTTGGCGGATGAGATCAGCGTCTGGTACATCGACGGCTGTTGCGGCTCGTCGACGCTCACCTATCAGGCCGGCTTCGTGCCGTCGGTAGCCAGCGACATGGTGGACAAGCCGGCCATTGCGGTCTCCTCGCATTCGGGATCCCTCGGCTACATCTATCTCGCTTATCTCCGGGCAGGCGATCCCATGACCATCTGGTTCGCCAGGAATCCGGGCGGAAACACCTGGACCACTCCGACGCAGGCCTATGACAATCCGTCCGCGCATTCGCTGCAGGGAACCCGCGTCGACGTCGATGCGGCGACCGGGACCATTTACCTGTCGTGGGTGGATCGGACAATCCATACGGTCAATGTCAGAACCTCGACGGACCTCGGGGCCTCCTGGTCGGCCGTGTCCAGCGCCTATGTCGGCGCCCCGCTGCTGACGAACAGTGACAACATCGTCGGTGGCGGCGGGGGATACGTCTTCTCTCCCAGCCTTCTGTCCAGCAGCTTCAATTCCGCCGACCAATCCCTGGCGCTCGTCTACCACCGCCGAAAGGGCACGAGCGGCGCGGAAGTGGTCATGCAGCGGTTCAAACAAGGATCATTCGATCCGCCGCAGATCGTGAGCGGTCTCGGCGCCGGTCACGTTCAATGGCAGGGCGCAGTGGCTTGCGGCACGGACACGACCTGCGTCGTTGCGTACTACGACCACAGCGACGCCGACCCCGGTGCGCAGTACAAGATCTATTCTCGACGCGTATCCGCCACCGGCACCTCGATCGGTGAGGGAGATACGACCATCTACGACACCCTCTCCGACCCTTCCTGGTTCGACCTGCATCGGATGGAGTACCACGACGTCTACTACCGCAACGGCCGGTGGTACTCGGCCAATGTCTTCCAGTCAGCCATCGGAAATCCTGGAACGGCCGACGTACTGTTCACGTATCAATGACAATCTGGCCCTCCCGAAACGGGTTGCGCTCCGGAGGGAGATCCGGCGCGGGCATCGTCTCGCACGAAACAGATCACCGTCCCCGTCCGCCTCCTCGGCGTCAGCCGCCGCGAGAACATGCATCTCGCCGGCTTCGAGACCAGCTTCAAGATCGACCGCCGCCACTTCGGCGTGACGGGCGGTGGCTGGACCGCGGAGTTCCCGGGCGTGTTGGGGAACGAAGTGACGATAAGGGTGGTGGCAGGGGGAGTGAGTCGGTAGGGATCAATCGAGATCGGCCGTGAGGCTCGGAACGCCGACCGGACACACCGAACAGATGTCGATGCCCATCGGATCGCTGCGCAGTCGATCGCGAAAGGCGTGGCGCGCGTCCGTCTCCCACCATTCCCCCTCCCGCGCGAACGACCCGAGGCGGTGGCGGCCGTTGAAGTCGTAGCAACAGGGGACGATCGCGCCGTCGGCGTTCACGACGATGCGCTGCCACGGCCAGGCGCACTGCGAGAGCTTGTAGCGGTCGCGGATGGTGAGCGTCTCGCGGTCGGTATAGCGCAGCAGCCGTGAGCTCGCGGGGAGAAACGAGCGGCCGGCTTTGGCGTACGCAGGTCCGGTCATCAGGGCGTTGAAGGTCTTGAAGCGGACGCGGTCGACGCCGTGCTCCGCGCACAGCGCGCGAAACGGCTCGAGCTCGTGCTCGTTGTGCCGATTGACGACGAACTGCGCCTCGATGAGCGGCGTGGGGCTTCCGTGGCGCTCGCGCGCCGCGCGGATGCGGTCGATGTGTTTCCAGATCTTCGCCAGCTCTCCGCCGACGCGGTACTGCGCGTACGACTCCTGCGTCGCGCCGTCGATCGAGATGCGGATCGCGTCGAGGCCCGCTTCGACGAGCGCGTCCTCGACGCCCGCCGGCAGGATCGTGCCGTTGGTCGTGATCTCGACCTGCTCGATCCCCGCGTCGTGGGCGACGCGCACGAGCGCGGCGATGTCCGGATGCAGCAGTGGCTCGCCGTAGTTGTAGAGCGAGATCGCCGAAACCGTCGGCGCCAACGCCTCCACCACTCGTTGAAAGAGCGCGGGTGACATGTTCGCGTAGTGCTCCGCTTCGCCGTTCCCGACCGGACAGAGCGGACAGCGCAGGTTGCACGCGCGGACCACTTCGACCATGGCCCGCATCGGGCGTCCCACAGGCGTCGCCGGCCGGAAGCCGGGCACGGTCGCCAGGCGGGTGAGGATCTTCGCGAAGCGGACGTCGGCGTGGCACTCCACCGCCGCAGTCCCTTCCAGACCGCCGAGGTAGACGACCGATGGATGCGCGGACGGCGCGGCGCCATAGAGGCAGACGACGCGATGACGATCCGCGAGGAAGTCGGCGACGGTGGCCGAGGAAGTGGTGATGACGTCTGCGGATAGCCGATCGTCGCATGCATCCCCGCTGATGTCGATCCAGGTCAGCTCGCCGCGAACGCGGTCGAGCACGACCGGCGACGACATCTTCGCCAGCGCTTTTGCCACCCGCCCGACGAATGGCGAGTGTTCGCCGTTGCCGACGCGCCGTCGACGAACCATGACGGGTGCCGGGCGATGCATAGCGTCGATTATGCTCTGTCCGCGGAACGTCCTCTCCACCCGCCCGTCCAATCGACATCATGCGACTCCGACTGCTCCTTCTCCTCGGATTCCTCCCCCTGATCGCCAACGCCGCAGACCTCACCGGCCGGGTCACCGACCCGTCCGGTAGGCCTGTTCCGAACGCACACGTCTATATCTACACGGCCCTTCCCCTCGTCGGGCCGCCCACGATCTGCCCCTCGTGTTACCTCGACTGCGGGAAGTTCGTGCGCGCCGAGGCGGACGGCTCGTACCGGATCACCGGCCTCGACGGGAGGCTGAAGTTCCGCGCGCTCGCGGTGGCCGACGGCTTCGAGCCGGTCATGGCCAAGGCGCACGTCGATCCGGCGAAGGACACGGTGGACTTCTCCCTCAAGCGGCGCCAAATCGTGGATTGCGACCGCCTCGTCGAGGGGCGCGTGGTCGATCCGCACGGCAAGCCGATCGCCGGAGCCGTGGTCGAGCGCCACGCTGTCCGCAAGGGGGGCCTCATCGGCTACGGCAACATCCCCGACACCGAGCCCTTGGCCATCACCGACAAGTACGGCGAGTTCTCGCTGGGCGTCGATCACTTCTCGACCGAGCTCGACGTGCGCGTCCGCGCCCGCGGCTTCGCTCCCGAGATCGCGCGCGAGCTCGTCCCTGGGGACGCGACGCGCTCCATCCCCGTCGACGTCGGCGCGAGCGTCTCCGGCCGGCTCACGCAGAACGGGAAGCCTGCCGGCGGCGTCTATCTCAAGGTCCTTCAGGTCGACCGCAGCAGCCACAACTTCCTCGGCGACGAGGACATCGCCACCGACGGCCGGGGCATCTTCCTGGTCACCGGTCTCGGGCCGAACGAGGAGTACGCCATCGTCCGACCCGGTGCCGACGCCGAGATCACGAAGGTGAAGCTCGGGGGGGACGGGGCGTCGGTGGATCTGGGGACGTTGGAGGTGAAGTGAGGCGGGCGCGCCGCAAGCGCAACCCGCGTGTAACCTCGCGGTGGCAGGGAATACAGAGGGTCCTCATGTTTGCGAGATCGGAATCGCCGCCCTCGACGACCGGCAGGATGTGGTCCGCTTCCCACCACGATTTTCGTTTGCGATGAATCACGCCGCGCGCCTGCAGCTCGCGCAATTGGCGCATCCGCTGGGCGAACGGAAGGCGCATGATGCGCCGGCGCAGTTTGCGCGTGTCGAGGTTGCAGAGCGCGCAAACTCCCGCGTCGCGCTCGAGCACGCACTGGCGCAGATACGACGTGCTCGACCGCAGCCGCCATTCGTGCACGCACGCGTCCGAACAGAACGTGCGCCGTCGCCCGCTCACCACCCCCTTGCACCAGCGGCACATGAGGAAATTGTAAAGGATTCCCCTGTGCTAATCTCCGCCCCCTCATGATCGTCCGGCCCTTCGACGGGAAATCGCCTCGCTTCGGCGCGCGCGTGTTCGTGGCCGAGAACGCCGCCGTGATCGGCGACGTGGAGCTCGGCGACGACGCCTCGGTGTGGTACGGCACGACCTTGCGCGGGGACATGCATTTCATCCGCATCGGGCGGGGGACGAACGTGCAGGACAACTGCACGATCCACGTCACCACCGACACGTGGCCGGCGATCGTCGGCGACGAGGTGACGATCGGCCACGGCGCGATCGTGCACGGCTGCACGGTCGGACGCGGCGCGCTGATCGGCATGGGCTCGCGCGTCCTGGACGGGGCGGTGGTGGGAGAGGGAGCGCTGGTCGGCGCCGGCGCGCTGGTGCCGGAGGGGATGCACGTCCCTCCGCGCACGCTCGTCATCGGCATCCCCGCGCGTGTGGCGCGCGAGCTGACCGCCGAGGAGATCGCCCGGCTGGATCGGTCGTGGCGACATTACGTGGAAACGAAAGACAAGTATCTGGAAGGATGAAGGAGGAAGGATGAAAGCGGAAGGATGAAGGATGAAGCGGAGAGATAGGCGCCCGGGGACCGGAATGAAGAGGTTCGAGGGAAGAATGAAGAATTGAGAAGCACGCCCCGGGAACCCGAGCGGGCGGGCGGGTCTCTTCCTTCTTCCCTCTTCATTCGAACCTCTTCGCTCCGGTCCCCGGATGCCCCGTATCTCCCCCTTTCATCCTTCCTCCTTCCTCCTTCCACGCACCCACATGAACCGCACCTTCGCCGGCACCCTCCGCAAAGACCACTCCTCCCAGACCGTCACCCTTCACGGCTGGGTCCAGAAGCAGCGCGACTTCGGGGAGCTGATCTTCGTCGATCTGCGCGACCGCAGCGGGATCGTGCAGGTGGTGGTGGACCGGGAGCGCGGCGCGGGCGATGAGGTGATCGCCGCGGCGAAGGAAGTGCGCTCGGAGTTCGTGATCCGCGTCGTTGGACAGGTGGTCGAGCGGGCGGACGCGCAGAAGAATCCGAAGCTGCCGACGGGGGACATCGAAGTGGTCGCGTCATCGATCGAGGTCCTGAATCGCGCGGATACGCCGCCGTTCCCGGTCGAGGACGACACGGACGCGGCCGAAGAGCTGCGGCTGCAGTATCGCTATCTCGATCTGCGGCGGCCGTCGCTCGCGCGAAACCTGATCCTCCGCCACAAGATGCTCAACGGGGTGCGGAACTACTTCGATCGCAACGGCTTCATCGAAGTCGAGACGCCGATCCTGACCAAGTCGACGCCCGAGGGGGCGCGGGACTATCTCGTGCCCAGCCGGGTGCACAAAGGGGAGTTCTACGCCCTGCCGCAGTCGCCGCAGATCTTCAAGCAGCTGTGCATGGTGGCGGGCCTGGAGCGCTACTTCCAGATCGCGCGCTGCTTCCGGGACGAGGACCTGCGCCGCGACCGCCAGCCGGAGTTCACCCAGATCGACGTCGAGGCCTCGTTCATCGACGAGGAGTTCATCTTCGCCACCATCGAAGGGCTGTTCGCGGAGATCTTCCCGCTGGCGAACATCGCCGTGACGCCGCCGTTCCCGCGGATGAAGTGGCAGGAGGCGATGGACCGCTTCGGCATCGACCGGCCGGACCTGCGCTTCGGGATGGAGCTGGTCGACATCACCGAGGTTGCGAAGCAGATCGCCTTCGAGCCGTTCCAGTCCGCGCAGACCGTGCGGGCGATCGTCGTCCCCGGCGGCGCGACATTCTCGCGCAAGCGCATCGACGAGCTGACCGAGGAGGCCAAGAAGCTCCGCGCCAGCGGCCTGGTGTGGATCAAGTTCGACGCCCAGCGCGGGTCGTCGATCAAGAAGTTCCTGGGCGACGCCGCGTACGACGTCCTGCGCACGTCCGTCCGCGCGAACGAGAACGACATGGCGTTGATTGTGGCGGGCAAGCAGACCGTGGTCTGGGACGTGCTCGGAAACCTGCGCCTGAAGGTGGCCAAGGAAGAGAAGCTCATCCCCGCCGAGCAGTGGCACTTCCTCTGGGTCACCGACTTTCCGCTCTTCGAGTGGGACGAGGAGATCCAGCGCTACTTCGCGCGCCATCATCCGTTCACCTCGCCCGCGCCGGGTCATCTCGAGCTCGTGGAGACGGATCCCGGCGCCGCGCTGGCGCGCGCGTACGACCTGGTGCTGAACGGGATCGAGCTCGGCGGCGGATCGATCCGGATCAATCAGCCCGAGGCCCAGCAGAAGATGTTCCGGGCCCTGGGGATCACGGACGAGGACGCCCAGGCGCGCTTCGGCTTCCTCATCGACGCCTTCCGCTACGGCGCGCCGCCGCACGGCGGCATCGCCTTCGGCGTCGACCGCATCGCCATGATGATGGCCCGGGCGGAGTCGCTGCGCGACGTGATCGCCTTCCCGAAGACCGCGCGCGCACAGGATCTGATGTGCGCCGCGCCGTCGCATGTGGATACCAAGCAGCTCGATGAGCTGGGCATCGGCATAAAGAACGCGGAACGATGAACACGGAACACGGAACGCCGCCCACCCACCCGTACATCCGTTCCGTGTTCCGTGTTCCGTGTTCCGCGTTCCTATGAATCCGTTCCTCGTCGTCCAACAGGCTAGCGCGAGCTATCCGGTCTTCGTCGGCCGCGACCTGCTTGACCGCGTCGGAGAGTTGGCGCCGGCGCGAGGCAAGGTCTTCGTCATCACCTCCGAGGCCCTGCGCGAGCGCTTCGGCGAGCGCGTCGCCGCGTCGTTCGCGCCGCGCGCGGAGATCGTGACCATGGCGGAAGGGGAGGCGAACAAGACCGTCGCCACCGCCTACGACGTCGTCACGCAGCTCCTCGCGCGCGGCGGCAAGCGCGACTCGACGGCGGTGGTGGTCGGCGGGGGGATGATCGGCGACACGGCCGGCTTCGCGGCGGCGATCTTTCTCCGCGGCATCGACCTGGTCCAGGTCCCCACCACCCTCCTGGCCCAGGTCGACAGCTCCCTGGGCGGCAAGGTGGGCGTGAATCACGAGAAGGGGAAGAACCTCGTCGGCAGCTTCCATCCGCCGCGCGCGGTGGTGAGCGACACGTCCGTGCTGGACACGCTTCCGCCGCACGAGCTTCTGAGCGGGATGTACGAGGCCCTGAAGGGCGGCGTGATCGCCGACCCGGCGCTCTTCGAGCTGTTCGAGCGGCGCGAGCTGGACCTGGGCGAGATCGTGCGCCGGGCCGTGCGGGTGAAGGCGGAGATCGTCTCCACCGACGAGAAGGAGGCCGACCTGCGCCGCCTCCTCAACTACGGCCACACCATCGCCCACGGCATCGAGGCCGCGCTGCACTACGAGGGCATGACCCACGGCGAGGCCGTGGCCTGGGGGATGATCGGCGCGAACGCGATCGCCGTCCGCCGGGGGATCCTGCCGGGCGACGAGGCGTCGCGCATCGAGCGGGTCATCCTGGCTTACGATCCCGCGCCCATGCCACCGCTGGACCGCGAGCAGATCCTCGCCGCCACCGAGCACGACAAGAAGAACACCGGCACGGCCCGGGTGATGGTGCTGCCGCGGCGCGTGGGCGAGTGCGTGGTGGTGTCCGACGTCACTGTTGACGAGATCGCCTTCGGCATCGATGCTGTCCTCCACCCGTGACGAGCGCTCCTCATCCGATGACACGCTCGACCCCCGACCTTCGGAATTTGCCCGTAAATTTCACCTCAGCCGTGGCACATCCGTGGCAGAAGGCGCGGTCATGAGAACAACACGTTGGCTTCTCATCCCCCTCCTCCTCCTTCCGCCCATCACCATCGCCCAAGAGAGCGGGCAGGTCCCGTACATCGAGACGCTCGACGTCACGGTCCATACGATCGACGTCGTGGTGACCGACAAGAGCGGCAAGCCGGTTACCGGCCTGCGCCAGGAAGACTTCGAGCTCCTCGAGGACGGCAAGCCGCAGCCGATCTCGAACTTCTCGGTTTATACCGAGGACAGTGGAGCGGCGGCCTTTAGGCCGCCGGATGTCGGCGGGCTAAAGCCCGCCGCTCCACGTGAGGCCGAGGACTCCCGCAAGTTCATCTTCTACATCGATGAGATGGCCCTGCCGCAGCCGACGCAGAAGAAGCTGCACGTGCGGCTGAACCAGATTCTCGACGAGACGTTCCGCCCGGGCGACGAGGGACTGGTCCTTCGGCCCACCAAAGAGCGGCTGGGCGCGGGATTCACCGCCGACCGCGCGGCGCTCACGTCCTCGCTCAATGCGGCGATCGCGGACCAGAAATGGCGCTTCTCGCCGCTGCAGTACGAGCGCTATCAGTTGAATCTGGAGATGCGCGGAGCCGGATCGCCGCGAGAGCGCCGGATCGCCGCTCGCCGGATCGCCGGTCTGATCCGGCAGCGCGTGCAGCAGCGTCTCGGCAATCTGAAGTCCGCCGTCACCGCCGCCTCCGCCCTTCCGGGGCGCAAGGTCCTGGTCGTGGTCACGGACTCGCTGCCGATGGAGCCGGGCCGGGAGCTCTTCCTCACCGTCACCAATCCTCTGGCCTGGCCGGCCACCGACGAGAACGACGCCTTCGGCGCCTGGACCACCTCGGAGAATCAGTCCACGGCCGTCGACATCGACTGGTACAACCTCGAGCCGCTGGTGCGGGAGATCGGGCGCGCGGCCTCCACCGGCGGCATCACCATCTACTCCATCCAGCCGGAGTTCGAGCTCGGCTTGGCCGCGCCGGGCGACGCCAGCGCGCGCGCCGTGCCGACCTCGCAGCGGATCCTCAGCGCGCCGCCCACGTCCGGTATGAACCTCATGCTCGATGACGCGATCTCCAACACCGAGTCGACCATGCGCATCCTCGCCGACATCACCGGCGGGACGTGGTATCGCGGCGGCGGAGGGCCCGACCGGGCGGCCCGGCAGATCCTGAGCGACGTACACTCCTACTACTCCCTCGGCTACCGCGCCGCCGACGTGTCGGACGTGGCGCACAAAGTGGAAGTGCGGGTGAAGGGCCATAGCGATCTGAAGGTCCGCGCGCGCAAGGAAGTGCTGCGCAAATCGCCGGAGCGGGAGATGACCGACCGCGTCGTCGCCGCGCTGGTCGCCCCGCCGCCGCCCCAGGAGATCCCCATCAAGGTGGAGGTCGAGGCCGGTAAGAGCGCCTTCGACAAGTCTCAGCGGATCGTCAATGTTCACACACTTGTGCCACTGTCCGCCCTGACCTTCCTCCCCGCCGGGGACGTCTACCGGGCACAATTCACCGTGCACTACGCGGCGATGGGGAAGAGCTCCGACTTCGTCAGCGGCGTGCAGCCGCCGCAGGTCGTGGAAGTTCCGGCGGCGGAGCTGGAGAAGGCGAAGTCGACTTACTGGCGCTACACCGTGCCGCTGAACATGCGGCCCGGAAAACACGACGTGGTCATCGGCGTGCTGGACTCGCTCTCGCGCGTGTCGGGCATCGACCGGGGGACCATCACGGTGAACTGAAACGATGAAACTGCTCGTGCTCGCGGCCGCGCTGATCCTGGGACAGGCCCAGATCCCCTACATCGAGACTCTCGACGTCACCATTCACAACATCGACGTCGTCGTC
This sequence comes from Thermoanaerobaculia bacterium, assembly GCA_044866315.1. GTDB lineage: Bacteria > Acidobacteriota > Thermoanaerobaculia > Gp7-AA8 > Gp7-AA8 > QHVT01. Next base: position 33,357 of record JBIOTX010000159.1, read on the forward strand.
ACCGACAAGAGCGGCAAGCCGGTCACCGGCCTCCGCCAGGAGGACTTCGAGCTCCTCGAGGACGGCAAGCGCAAGCCGATCACGAATTTCTCGGCCTACACGGAAGAGCCGCCGGCGGCGGCGAGCACCGCGCCGGCGGCTTTCCCGGCGAGCGGGGAGCGCGTCATTCCCCCCGAGGCGGCGCGGAAGATCATCTTCTACGTCGATGAGATGGCCCTCACCGACGACTCCAAGAAGAAGCTGATGGCCCAGCTCGACGCCATGGTCGTGCAGACCATGCGGCCCGGCGACGAGGCCGTGGTGGTACGCCCGACCCAGGAGGACCGCCTCGGCACCGGCTACACCCAGGACCGCGAGGCCGTGCGCTCCTGGCTGGACCTGGCCATCCGCCACCAGGACTGGCGCTCGGCGCCGCTGCAGCTGGAGAAGGTGCAGTTCGAGACCGATATGAAAGTCGCCGGACCGGCGGTGTCGCGCCGGCAGTTGGCCCGGCGCTGGGCGGACATGGTCCGCCGGCGGGTCAAGCAGCGCATGGGCAATCTCAAGTCGGCGGTCGTGGCCGCGTCGGCGCTGCAGGGGCGCAAGGTGATGATCGTGGTGACCGACTCCCTTCCCTCGGAGCCGGGGCGGGAGGCCTTCCGCCTCTACAACGACACCCTCGCGTACTCGCCGAACGACCAGACCGGAATGGCGATCAAGGGCAACCCGGCCACGGACCCGAAGAACATGTGGCCGGAGCGGGGCAATCCGAACCTCGAATACGACTGGTACGACTTCGTGCCGATGGTCAAGGACATCGCCCGCACCGCCGCGAGCGGCGGCATCACCATCTACGCCCTGCAGCCGGAGGTTCACCTCGGCAGCTCCGCCCCCGGCGGCGGCGTGGACGGCCCGCCGCTGCAGCTCCGGACGAACTCGTCCATCAACCTCATGGGAGGCCAGGGCAACAGCAACATCGACCTGAACGACATGCTCTCCAACACCGAGACCACCATGCGCATCCTGGCCGACACGACCGGCGGAACCTGGTTCCGCGGCTCGGGGCGCATCGACGACGCCGTCCGGGTGATCGCCACGGACGTACAGTCGTACTACTCGATCGGCTATCGCGCCAGCGAGGGCGTCGACGTGGCCCACAAGGTCGAGGTTCGAGTGAAGGGGCGCAAAGACGTCACCGTGCGCACGCGCAAGGAGGTCGTGCGCAAGTCGCCCGAGCAGGCCATGACCGACAGCGTCGTCGCCGCGCTGGTCGACCCGTCGGTGCCGAGCGAGATCCCGCTCCGCCTGGAAGTGGAGATGGGGGACAAGTCCGCGGACGGCCTGTCGCGCGAGGTCAAGGTGCACGCGCTCATCCCACTGTCATCGCTGACGTTCCTCAATGAAGGCGCGACGCACCGCGCCCGCTACACCCTGCACTACGCGGCCATGGGGAAGAACGCCGAGTTCATGAGTGGCGTGGAACAGCCGCAGGTGATCGACGTCCCGGCCGCCGACCTGGCCTCGGCGAAGGAAAAGTACTTCCGCTTCATCCTCCCGCTGACCATGCGCCCCGGCAAGCACGACGTGGTGGTGGGGGTGATGGACTCGGTCTCGCGGGTGTCCGGCATCAGCCGGTCCGAGGTCACGGTGAACTGATTTTGGAGTGCATTGTGACGCTCCGAGGTTTGGCCGCGGAAATTGTACGATCAGCGGACGATGGCGGAGAGTGGAGAGGTCGATCTCGAGCGGTTGCTGGCGAAGGCGTTGGAGTATCCGCTGTGGCTCGTCTTTCAGTTCGAGCCGCGCGATGAGCCGGCATGGTTGCTCGACGTCGACGGCGACGTGGTGGCACGGTTGCGTTTCCGGCAGACCGGCTATGAAGATCACGAGATCGCGCTCGATCCGCCAGCCGATCTTGCGACCATCGGGCTCGACGATGAGATTTCGCGCGGAGAGCGGGCGTATGAAGTTCCGCAGCACGTGGCTGATGATGTCTGGCGACGTCTGTTTCATCTGTCGCCGAAGTTGCGCGCCGAA
>JBIOTX010000160.1:0-3200 GCA_044866315.1 Thermoanaerobaculia bacterium
ACGGCAGCCCGGCGACGCGCGCGAGGCCGATGCCCGGCGCGCCGTGACACCACGCCCACATCATGTGGCCGGCGCTGCCGTCGACGCCTTCCGCGCCCAGGCGCAGGTCCGGCCAGTTCTGTTCCGCCTCGACGAAGAGCGAGCGCTCATAGGCGATGCCTTGGACGGCGGCGGCGCGGAATCGCGCGTCGCCCGTCCTCTCGGCGAGGCGCAGCAGCGCGAGCGCGATTCCCGCGGCACCGTGAGAGAAGCCCGCCAGCGCGCGATCGCCGGCGAGCGGCATCCGCCAGCCGATGCCCGCGCTCTGCCGCTCCGCTTTCGCGAGCAGCCGCTCGCCGCAGGCGAGCATCAGATCGTCCAGCCAGGACGACGGCCGCACGCGCGCGAGGGCCATCAGAGAGAACAGGCACCCCGCCGAGCCGGTGATGACGTCGAGGAGCTCGTCCGCGGCGATGCGCGGCGCGAGCCCGCGCGCGTACGACTCGGCCTCGTCCAGCAACGCATCGTCGTTCCAGAGACGGCCGAGGTGCGCCAGCGTGTAGATGACCCCGCCCCAGCCGTTGAAGGCTCCGATGGCGGTGAGCGTCGATTCCGCGGCCAGCTGTTGCTTCTGCGCGTAGAGGGCCTTGCGCGCGACCTCGGTGTAGCGCGGCTCGCCCGTGGCCGCGCCGAGGTGGCCGAGGAAGAAGGCGACGCCGGTGAGACCGAGCCAGAGATCGGGATGCGCGGGCACGACCGTCCAGCCGTCGGGATCGCGGTAGTCGAGGATGAGCCAGTGGGCCTGCTCGCCGTTCTCGAAGGCACGCTCGACGATGCGGTCGCCGGCCCGGCGGGCGAGCGCGAGCAACTCGTCCTGCCCCGGACGCGTGGCCCGCGGCACGAGGTTGTACGACGGGCGCTCGACCGCGCGGCCGCTGATGCGCACTGCGTCGAAGGTGTCCCGGATGACCGCGACCTGGCGCTCGAGGTCGCGCGGCGAGAGTCCGCGGATCCTCTCCGCCGCGCGCTCCAGTCCACTCTGGGCGAAGAGCCCGGTGTAGCGCTGGCCGCGCCAGTGGAACGCGTCGCGGCTGCCCGGACGGGAGAGGAACAGCGGGATGTCGCCGCGGTGCAGGTCTTCCGCCTCGGCGGCGAAGAGCGCGCGGAGGTACGGCCTCCGCTTCATCGACGTCCAGAGATTGTCGAAGAGGCGGTCGCGCTCGAGGGCGTTGCCGAGGGCGTGCGGATGGAGACTCTCCAGCAGCACCGTGCCGTAGCTCATGGTGGTGCGGAAGAGGATCCGCATCTCGCAGCCGGCGAAGGCGTCCAGCTCTTTGATGAGCTCTTCGCGATGCTCCGCCATCAGCGCGTACATGCGGCGGAAGCCCGCCTCGATCGGCGCGGCCAGCTCGTGCGCGGCGAGCTCGCGCCCCTGCTCCACGCGCGCGCGGTTTTCGCCCACCGGGATGCGCATGCGCCGGCGCTCCATGCGCATCGTGTCCAGACCCGTGTCCGTCGCGGCGAGCATCGGCCGCGGCGTGAACTGCCCGTCGGCCGCGGTGAGACCGGACAGATCGACGCCGGCGTTGTCCTTGTCGCCGTACCACCGCTCGGGGAGGAGATTCGCGCGCAGCACGGTCGCGCGCAGCGGCGCGCCGGGCGCGCGCTCGACGTCGCGCAGGTCGCGGGCGTTGAGCCACGGCTGGAACAGCGTCTCCAGGTCGATGAGGATCGGGTGCTCGCCCGACGCGAGCAGGTTCTCGTGATGGAAGTCGGTGCCATCGATCGCGTACAGGAGGGCCAGGTAGCCGCCCTGGCGCTCGAGGAAGCGCTGCATCGCGGCGTCGTCCGGACAGGGGCCGGTGTGGACCATCTCCATCCAGCCGTAGTCGCCGCGGTCGAGGACGCGGGTCTGCCGGAACGCGGGCGTGAAGCCGCGCTCGTTCAGCCATCCGAGAAGCTCCTGGAACGCCGCCTCGAGCGCCAGCGGCTTCGGCTTGTAGACGATCTCGAAGCCGGAATCGAAGAGCAGGAGGAACACCGCCCGGCCGCCGCGGTGGAAGTCGGAGATCGCGCCGTGGACGTACTGCAGCTTTCCGAGCGGCTTGCCGTCCGCGATGTCCTCCGCGTCCACGGCCAGCCGCTGTAGCAGCTCGACGCACGCGGCCGTCCACAGCTCCAGGCGCTGCACGGCCTGCCGCGCCAGCACGGGATACTGCTCCAGGATCTCCAGCGCGTACTCCTTCGAGCGCAGCTGGCGCAGGAAATCGTCGAACCGTTCTTCGGGCGTGTCGCCGGCGAGCTCGTCGCTGAGCTTGAGGATGTGCATCTCCACGACGAGCGTGCGATTCAGGAGCGCGGCGAAATGGTCCGGGAGGTGCGCGGTGAGAGCGCGCGCGATCTCCGTATCGAACGGCGCATCGGGATGCGCGGCCAGGATCCCGCGGACTGCGAGCTCGAGCCGCCTCCAGAAATGCCACACCAGCGGCTCGATGAGTGGAAGAAACCGGCATCGCTCGAGCTCCGTGCCCGCCGGCCACGGAAACGGCGGCGTGGTCGCGCCGTCGCCGTACGCCTTGGCCAAGATCGAGACCCACGCAGGCCGCCCCTCCGGAGTCTTCCCGAGAATCGATAGCAACTCGTCCTCGGTGAGGCCTGCCGCGGCGAGCCGCTCGGCCCACAGCTCCGGGCTCCTCGCGAACACTCCGGTGGCTTTCCACCGGTCCAGGCGCTTATCCGCCAGCTCACAATCGACCAGGCCCGGCCGATCGTCGGCGATCCGTTCCGCCAGGGTCTGCGCCAGCGACCACCGGGGACTGTCCAACAGCTCTGATACGGTCCTGCGCCCCTCGGCGAGAATTCCCACATTCTCCGAAAGCGCGGTGGAAGAACCTGACATCTTCCGTCCTCCAACTGAAAGCCACAAGTTGGTTTCGAGATGGAAGAATGTCAATAGGCAGAAGACATCAAAACGTCTTCACCTACATGCCACCATAATCTCGTCAGATTCTCCCCAGAATGTGATCGGCCGTGCGGAGCGCGTTGGCGACGATGGTGAGCGTCGTCGAGGCTCCGCCCGAGGTCGGCATGAACGAGCCGTCGGTCACGTAGAGGTTGCGCAGCGCGTGCACGCGGCAGAAGGGATCGAGCACCGACGCGCGCGGGTTCGCGCCGGCGCGGCAGGTGCCGTGGACGAGATAGGCCGAGGTGCCGCCGACGTC
>JBIOTX010000161.1:0-14934 GCA_044866315.1 Thermoanaerobaculia bacterium
GGCCCCCCCGGTCCGCGCCGGCGCGGCCGGCCGCCCAAAAAACGCCCCGAGGGAACGCCCAACCCATTGGATGGGGTGGAGCTGATCATCCCCCGCTGAGCGCCGGCGCGGCTCACGAAGGATGAAGTGAGGCGCCCGGGACCGGAGGGAAGAGGTTCGAGGGACGAGGGAAGAATTGAGAAACCCACCCACCGCGATGATGGGCGGTGGATTTCTTCATTCTTCCCTCGTCCCTCGAACCTCTTCCCTCGTCTTCATCCTTCATCCTTCATCCACACTACCGCACCGTGACCGTCGCCGTGGCGCTGTTCGTCGCGCCGCAGGAGTTCGTCACCCGCACCCAGTACGACGTCGTCGATTGCAGTTTCGGGGTGATGTAGGAAGACGAGGTCGCTCCCGGAATCGGAGAGGTCGTATTGCCCGACGATCCGAGGTACCACTGATAGGTCATCGGCCTCGGGCTGCTCGCGCTCACCGACAGCATGGCGGTTGTGTTCTTCCGGATGGTCACGCTCGCGGGCTGCACGTTGATCGCCGGCGCGCGGTCGATGGTCACGGTCGCGGAGCCGCTGCTGGTTCCGCTGCAGAAGGAGTCGCTGACCGCGGTGACGGTGTAGATCGTCGTATCGTTCGGGCTGACGCTGCGCGTGGCCGTCGTCCCCGAGGACAACTGCTGGGTGAATCCGTCGGACCAGGTGACGTTCACCGGATAGTCGGTGAGCGTGAGCGACGCCGAGATGGTCGCCGATGCGCCGGCACAGACGGCGGTCGAGCCGGAGACGGTCGCGGTGGGAGGAGTCCGGACGAGCACGTAGGCGTTGCCGCCGGTGATGCCGGGGCAGCCGGTGGCATCGGAGACGGCCGTCAGCGTGTAATTCGTCGACACGGACGGCGAGACCGTACGGGTCGCGGTGGTGCCGCTGGAGACGGTCTGGGTATATCCATCGCTCCAGGTGAGGGTGAACGGCGCCGTGCCGCTCAGCGAGACGCTGAGACTGGCCGATCCGCCGGCGCAGATGGTCCCCCCGCCCGAGACCGCGGCGAAGGGCCGATTGTTCACCGTGACTCCAGCCGGCGCCGATGGAACCGAGGAACAGCCCGCGGCGTTCGTGACCGTGACCGAATATGAGCCGCTCGCGCTCACGAGGATGGACTGGGTCGTGGCCCCGTTGGACCAGAGATAGGTGTTGGCCGGCGATGAAGTGAGCGTCACCGACGACCCCGAACAGAACGTGGTCGGGCCGGAGGGCGAGATGGTGGGCTGCGCGGGCTGGGGGAGGCCGCCGACGAATTTCGAGCCGGTGGCCGTGCACTCACCGCTGGTGACCGTCAGGCCGATGGTCGAGCCGCTCGGTCCGGGATGGAAGCCGATCGCGGTCGTGCCCTGTCCCCACTCGATCGCGCCGCCGCCGTCGATCGTCCAGGTGTAGGTCGTTCCGTTCGCGCCCTGCGGCGCGCTGGCGGTCGAGGTGACGTTGACGCAGGCGTTGTCCGGCGCGGTGATGGCGGCGGAGATCGGGGTGACTTCGACCTGCACGGCCGGCGTCGTCGTCGAGCCGCATCCGTAGTTGTCGAGGACTTCCGCGTAGTACCAGGCCGTGCCGGACGGAGAGACGACGATCGTCGCCGTGGTGGCGTTGACGGTATCGCCGTAGGCGTGCCACACGTAGCTGTAGCTGCCGCTGCCGCCGGCGGGCGTCGCCGTGATGCTCGTGCTCGCGCCCTGGCAGAGGGTCGTGTCGCCGGCGGCGATGGTGGCCCCGCCGAGCGGATCGGCAACCGCGATTGCGGCGCTCTTCGACATCACGCAGCCGGCGCCGTCGTCCACGGTGGCCGTCAGGACGGCGGTGGCCGTGCCGTCGATGGTCAGATCGATGTTGCGGCCGTAGTCGTTCACGATGGTGCCGTTCGTCAGCGTCCACGAATACGTCCCGGCCGTTCCGACGATCTCCACGTTCCGGATGAGCTGATCGGGGCAGGCCGCGGACGGAACGCGGGCGAGGGCGAAGTCCTCGACGGCCACGGTGGCGGATGCCGCGGTCGTGCAGCCGTTTCCGTCGCTGACCTCGACGGTGTACGTGCCGCTGAACGCGGTGGTCATCGCCTGCGCGCTTCCGTAGTCGTAACCGTAGGCGTCGGTCCAGTGATACGTGCTCCATCCCGAGCCTGCATCGAGCGTGGCCGGACTGCCGCACGTCGGATTGGACGGCGTGACCGCGATCGCCGGCGGCGTACAGGTCGCGAACGCCGCTCCTCCGAAGGCCACGAAGAGAACGAGGGCCGTTGCCAGGCGGATGAAGCGCATGAATACCTCCAGCGAATCGGGGAGTAACCGCTAATTTATCGCGCCACGGGGCGAAAGGCGAAAGGCGAAGGGCGAAAGATGGGGAGGGGGGCCGCCTTCGCCTTTCGGCTTTCGGCTTTCATCTTTTCAACCGATACCCTACCTTCCTCACCGTCAAGATGTGCCGCGGCTTGGCCGGATCCGCTTCCAGCTTGCGCCGCAGCTCGGCCACGTGCGTGTCGATCGTGCGCGTGACCACCGCGTCGGAGTAGCCCCACACGCGGCGCATGAGGTCGAGTCTCGAGACCACCGCTCCGTCGCGGTCGACCAGGGCCACGAGCAGGTCGTACTCCTTCGGCGCGAGCTCGACGGCCGCGCCGCCGCGGGTGACGGTGCGCGTGGGGCGGTCGATCTCGATCTCGCCGAAGCGATCGGGCTCGCGCGCGGGCGGCGCGGCGGGCGCGTTGCGGCGGAGCAGGGCCTCGACGCGCGCGAGGAGCTCGAGCAGACCGAAGGGCTTGGTCACGTAGTCGTCGGCGCCGAGCCTCAAGCCGCGCACCTTGTCCGCCTCCTCGCCGCGCGCGGTGAGGATCAGCACAGGCATGGTCAGCTTTTCCGCGCGCAGCGCGCGCAACACGCGGAAGCCGTCCATCTCCGGCAGCATGAGGTCGAGGACGACGAGATCCGGCCGCGATGTCCGCGCCCGCTCCAAACCGCGCGACCCATCGGCGGCGACCTCCACCGCGTAGCCCTCGATCTCGAGGTTGTTGCGCAGGCCGTAGGCGAGATCGGCGTTGTCCTCGATGATCAGCACGCGGCTCATGGCGGCAGCTCCACGATGAAGCGCGCGCCGCCGCGCGGGGCTTCCTCCACCCAGGCCTTGCCGTGATGCAGGGCCACGAGCTCGCGCACCACCGCCAGGCCGATGCCCGCGCCGGCGACGGCGCGTCCGCTGTCGCGCGGCAGGCGCTCGTAGCGTCGCCAGATCCGCCTGCGGTCGCCCGGCGGCACGCCCGGGCCGGCGTCGTCGACGATGATCCGCACGCCGGCGGTCTTCTCCACGATCACCTCCACCTCCTGTCCCGCCGGCCCGTACTTGACGGCGTTGTCGAGGAGGTTCAGCACGATCTGGCTGATGGCGTCGCTGTCTCCCTCGACGACCGCCGGCGCGAGCGTGGTGCGCAGGGCGACCGCGCGCGCGGCGGCGATGGGGCGGAAGGACTCGACGGTCTCGCGCACGAGCGCGGAGACGTCGACGCTGCGGCGGCGCAGGCGCAGCGTCCCGCGCTCGCCGCGCGAGAACTGGAGCACGTTCTCGACGAGCTGGGCCAGCCGCCGCGACTCCTGGTCGATGATCGTCAGCGCGCGGCGGCGCTCCTCGTCGGAGCGGACGCGCCCGAGGAGGAGAGTCTCGGCGAACATGCGGATCTGGGTGAGGGGCGTGCGCAGCTCGTGCGACACGCCGGCCACGAAATCCGAGCGCAGCCGCGCCAGGGCGCGCTCCTTTCTCAATTGCAGGAGCGCGGTGAAGAGCAGCAGCGAGGTCACGGCCAAGGTGACCATGTAGATCGGCAGCGGGCGGGGGATGCCGCCGAAGACCAAGAGGCGCACCACCTCCGGGGCGATGGAGGCCTCGACGCTCATCCCGCGCAGCAGGCCGTCCTCGACCGGCAGCCGTACCGCCAGCGGCGCGTCCTCGCTGTACCGCGTCGTGGCGAAGATCTGCCGCCCGCTCGCGTCGCGCACGCGCACTCGGATCGCATCATTGGTGATCTTCCCCTCGGCGAGCGACGGCGGCATCAGCGGACGGGTGTCCAGCACGGAGGCGAAGAACGGCGCGAGCTGGGCGCGATCGACTTCGAATCCGCTCAGGCTCCCTCCGTCGGCGGCGACGGCGTAGACGAACGTGTGCGACCCGTAATGCAGCGGCGCGCGCTTCAGCGGCGGCGGCGGCGCGGCGCGCAACGCGGCCAGACGCGGACGCAGCCACGCCCGCACGTCCGGCGGACACGTCGGCGCGATCACGTCCCCGCCCTCGAATCGGAACGCGCACTTGACGAGCGGCTCGCGGCTCGCCGCGTCCTCCCCGGCCAGCATGCGCTGCAGGATCGGGTACGTGCCATAGAACCCCGCCTGCACGTCCGTGCGCCGCGCCAGCTCGTCGGCGGCGACGCGCGTCCAGTCGCGGATCACCTTCTCCGCCGTGGCCCGGTGGTACGTCGCCGCCTGCTGCGCGCGCACGGCCATGAAGGCCGTGAGGAGGAACGTGATCACCAGCAGCACGACGATGAACGCGCTTCGAGCCCCCTCGCGCTGCAGCATGTGCGTGAGGATCGACCAACCGCGCCCCGCGCGCAACGCTCCTGACCGAATCCTGACAAACCGCTGACGCCCTCCCCGCCTTCGCCGCCCTCCCCCTCCCTACCCTGCCACGCATGCGAATCGCACGAATGTTCACCGCTCTCGCCCTCGCCGCCGCCCTCCACGCCCAGGAGCCCGCGCGCATCGACCTGGTCGGCGCCGAGATCTTCGGCATCGACCGCGCCCACTCCTACCTCGGCTTCACCGTCGGGTTCCTCGGCATGACCAAAGTGCGCGGCACGTTCAACGACTACACCGCCACGATCCTCTACGACGACGCCAAGCCCGAGCGCTCCTCGGTGACGCTGGTCATCGACCCCAAGTCCATCGATACCTACAACGAGGGGCGCGACAAAGACCTGCAGGCCGAGCCGTGGTTCGCGACGGACAAGCACCCGCGGATCGTCTTCCAGTCCACGCGCATCGAGGCGAAAGGCGCGAACCGCTACCTCGTACACGGCGACTTGACGATGAAGGGCGTCACCCGCGCCATCGCCATCCCCATGACCCGCACCGTCCCGCGCGGCCCGGACGCCGGCTGGGGCAACGTCCGCATCGGCGGCACCGGCGCGGTGACCATCAAGCGCCGCGACTTCGGCGTCGAGGGCCCCGAATTCTGGTCCAGGGGCCTCAGCGACGAGGTCGAGATCGAGATCGACCTCCTCGGCAACCGCCCCAACTACGACCGCTGGAACTTCCAGTCGAAGGAGAAGCCATCCATCGGCGAAGAGCTGGTCAAGACCGTCGAGACCCGCGGCGGCGCCGCCGCGGCCGCGCAACTGCGCGAGCTCCGCGCCCAGCAGCCCGACGCGTACAACTTCAACCCCTCCCAGCTCGGCCTCGCCATCAACCGGCTCATGCAGCACCGCAAGGTGCAGGACGCGCTCCCGATCCTCACCGTCGCCGCCGAGATGTACCCCGACGAGCCGGGATTCCACGCCCGCATGGGCGAAGCCCACGCGACGCTGGGCAACCGCGCCGCGGCCATCCGCGAATACGAGAAAGCGCAAGCGCTCAACCCGTGGGGGACGGAGGCGAAGGAGATGTTGCGGAGGCTTGTAGGAGTGCGGCGGCCGTAGCCGCCGCTCTTGTATCCGGATACCAGAGCGGTGGCTGCGCCACCGCACTCCTATAACATCGCCGCGCATGACCGGCAACAAACAGCTCCTCGAATCCATCTTCACCGAGCTCTCCACCGGCAACTCCCGCCCCATGGTCGACGCGCTCGCGGACGACGTCGTGTGGAACGTGATGGGCCGGACGCGCTGGTCGGGGACGTATCGCGGGAAGGAGGCCGTCCTGCGCGACCTCCTCGGCCAGCTGCGCGCGCACCTGGCCGACCGCTACCGCGCCTCCGCCCAGCGCATCCTCGGCGACGGACCGTTCGTCGTCGTCGAGGCGCGTGGGCAGTCGACCGCGAAGTCGGGCGTGCCGTACAACAACGAATACTGCTTCATCTATCGGTTGGAAGACGGGCGGATCCAAGAGGTGACGGAGTATCTCGACACGGAGCTGCTGAACGTGCTGGGGTCGTAGCGAGGGCGTGCTACGCTTCCGCATCCTTCATCACAACCGGATGCGGAGTGGTCGTGGCGCTCAATCAGGCTCAGATCCAACAGATCGCCGAGAGCATCAAAAAGGGCCAGTGCGTTCCGTTTCTCGGCGCTGCCGCGAACATCAAACACGACGCTTCCGACAAGTGCGAGGCCTATGACGGGCTTCCGCTGGGGATCGACGTCTCCCGAGCGCTGGCGCTGGAGATGCAGGATCCCGGCATTCGCGACGACACGAATCTGCCGAAGGTGTCGCTGGTCTACGAGCAGACCCTGCAGCGGTCCGGCCTGATCGAGCGCCTGAAGGCGCTGCTTCCCGACGACGACCGCATGCCATCGCGTCTGCTCATGACCCTCGCGCGGCTGCCTCTCGAGCTCTACATCACCACCAATTACGACCGCCTTCTCGAGCGCGCGCTGGCGATGCACGGGCGGAAGCCGCTGGTGGTGGTGCAGACGGCCGAATCGCTGGAAGGGGCCTCGAATCTGACGCAATGGCTGGCGGCCGATCCGCGCCCGCCGCTCGTTTACAAGATCCACGGCACGTTCCGCGACCCCGAGCCGGCAGCCGATCCGGCGGCCTTTCCGATCGACACCTCGCCGGTGATCATCACCGAGGACGACTACATCGATTTCCTGACCCTGCTCGGATCGCCGAAGAAAGGATTTCCGAAAGTCATCTCCTCGCGCGTGCAGAGCAGCACCGTGCTGTTCCTCGGCTACAGCCTTGAGGACTGGGATTTTCGGGTGATCTACAAGGCGATGATGCGGACCTTCGAGAACAAGCGTTTCCTCAAGCCGCGCTACTCCATCCAGAAAAGCGCGCCCGACTACTGGGTGGGCTTCTGGCGGGATCAGAAAGTCACGATTCTCGAGGCGGACATCTACGAGTTCGCGGACGCGCTGGCCGCCGCATGCGGTCTCGACGACGGAGGGGCAAATGCCGGATAGGCTTGCCGTCGCTCCGTACAAGTACCTCGATTTCTATCTGGAGTCCGACAGCGCGCTCTTCTTCGGCCGGCGCACCGAGATCGAGATCCTGCTCGCCGACATCATTTCCGCGCGGCTGGTGGTGTTGTTCGCGCGCACCGGCACGGGGAAGTCGTCGCTGATCCACGCCGGCATCATTCCGCGGCTGCGGGCGGTGGACTACGGAGTCACGGTCTGCCGCGTCGGCAGCGATCCGGCGCGGTCGATCCTGCAGTCGCTGGCCGAGCCGGAACGACCTCTGGCCGAGGCCCTGACCGCGCACGTCAACCGCGCCCAATGCCCGCTGGTGATCATCATCGATCAGTTCGAGGAGTTCTTCCTGCACGAGCTCCCCGATCCGGTCCGCCGCTCGTTCATCGAACAGGTGGCCCGTCTCTACGACGATTCCGAATCGGGCGTGCACATCGTCTTTTCGTTGCGCGAGGACTACCTCGCCGAGATGGACGCGTTCCGCGACCTCATTCCGAACATCTTTCAGAAGGAATCGCAGCTGCGCCTCCGGCCGCTCACCGCCGAGCAGGCCCGCGAGGCCATCGAAGGACCGCGAGGCGTCGTCGAGCCGCCGTTCTCGTACGACTCCGGAGTGGTGGACACGATCATCGCGGACATGCCCCGGGAGGATGGATTCATCAATCCGGTCGAGCTCCAGATCGTCTGCGACACGTTGTGGCGGCGGCGGAATGACGACGGAGTGATCACGGCGCTGATCTACGAGATGGCCGGCGGCGCGAAGGGGATTCTCGATCGCCGGGTCTACTCGGATCTGCGGAAGCTCGATCCGGCCAAGCTGGTCACGCTCGAGAAAATCATTCCCCTGCTGAGCACCGCCGACTGGACCAAGCGCGCCCGAAGCATGGCCGAGCTGCAGCTGTACATCCGGGAGGGCGGGTCGGAGATCAAGGATCTCGTGCACGAGCTCACGAGCATGCACCTCTTGCGCATGGAGAGCCGCGGGAGTGAAACGACCGTGGAGTGGGTGAGCGATCACGTGAGCAAGATCTCCAGCCAGCTGCGACCGAGGCTGCGCCTGTTCTGGATTCGCAGCGTGCCGGGCAGGCGGCCGTTGTTCTGGACGTTCGTAGAGGCCGGTCCGGCCTTGACCCTCGAGGAGGAGCGCCTCATCGAGCTGCTCAACGATTCGGAGCTGCTGCCGCTGCTCGACCGTACGGACTGGTACCGCCTGCTCACCGCCGCCGCGCGATCGCGAGACCTGCTCGGTCTCTGGTTTCGCGCGGCGTCGGCACACAAAACGCCGCCGCTCGAGCTCATCCGCATTTTTTTGCGCGACAGTCAGAGCGGGGAAGACGACGTGCAGCGGGTGATGCTGTATCTCGGCGAGTGGCGCGAAGGGAAGCCGGTCGAGCTGCTGATCCGGCAGCTGAAGAACCCCTCGCGCGCCGCTATCGCCTTGCGCGCCCTCGGCGCCACGGGCAATGAGCTCGCCGTAGATGCCATCCAACGGTTGCTGCGCGATCCGGAGCTGCAGACTCCGGCCATCGATGCCTTGCGGGCCATCGGAACCCCTCGGGCGTTGGAAGCGATCGAGAACGCCCCGACCGAGCGCGGATCGTGGCTCCGGTCTCTGTTTTCACCGCTGCGTGGCCCTGTGCGGTTGCGCGGAATGGCAGAAGGAGAGTGGGATCGAATCCTGCCTGCCATCCTCCAATTCAACAGCGTAGCCTTGCTAGGCCCACGGCTGCCCTCCGCCGACGAGCAGCTCGCGCGCGACCTCGCGAAAGAGTACGACTATCCATTCCGCGATACCGGCGATCTCCGCAGCGTCATCGACTATCTCGAATGTACGTTCGGAACGGGGTGGACAAAGACCGTCTCGGGCCGCGTGCCGTTCGTCGAGGAAGCGAGTCCACTTTATCTGTTGCTGGCCATGCTGCCGGTGAAGGCCTACATCACCACGGCGATGTCGAGCGATCTCGATCAGGGCCTGCGGCGCTCCGGGAAGCGCCTGGCCGGCGAACCAGTGAAAGTTCTGCATCTGTACGGCTCCATCGAACACGCCAGTGAATCGGATCACGAGCTTTTGGACCGGTCCTTCGAAGCCATGGAAGTCATCCGCAGCACGCACCTGCTGCTCGTGCTCGGGTTCGATGCCCAGGACGGAACGCTGTTGCGGTTCACCGGCTCACCCGACCTGCGCTACGGTCCGCCGATGCTGTTCGTGCAGGACCCGCCGCCGCTGCGCAACGATCGGCGGGACGTCCATCGCGCCGAAGAGTTCTTCGTCAACCAGTCGAAGCTGCGCCGAAAAACGTACTACCACGGCGCGCCCATTGAGTTTCTGCAAGAGCTCGTTCGCCGGATGGGATGGAAGGGATGAAGGATGAAGACTTCTGCCTTCAGTCACCCGAGGAACTTGTACCCCATCCCATGCACCGTCACGATGAACTCCGGCCGGGCGGGGTTGGTCTCCAGCTTCTGCCGCAGCGACGCGATGTGCACGTCTACCGTTCGCGTGACCGGCGTGGCGTCATAGCCCCACACCTTCTCCAGCAGCTCGTCGCGCGTGAGCACCGATCCGCGGTGCTCGACGAGGTAGCGCAGGAGCTTGAGCTCGAGGCCGGAGAGGTCGACCGGCGCGCCGTCGCGTTTGGCCTCGGCGCGGCGGAAATCGACGGTCACGGTGCCGAAGGCGTAGGCGTCGGCGCTGCTGGCAACGAGGGTGCGGGAGCGGCGGAGGAGGGCCTCGATTCTCGCCAGGAGCTCGGCCATCTCGAAGGGCTTGGTGACGTAGTCGTCGGCGCCGAGCTTGAGGCCGAGGACGCGGTCGATGACCTGGCCGCGGGCGGTGAGCATGAGGATCGGGGACTGCACGCCGCGCGCGCGCAGGTCGCGGCAGACGTCGAAGCCGTTCTTCTTGGGCAGGGCGATGTCCAAGAGGATGCAGTCGAACGCGCGGCGGGTCGCGGCGTCGACCGCGATCTCGCCGTCCGCGGCCACGGTGACGTCGTAGCCTTCGCTGGCCAGGCGATCCTGCATCGTGAGAATCAGGCTCTCCTCGTCCTCGACGAGGAGGATGTGGCGCTGCAGGCCGTCAGGCATGGTCCACCGCCGCGGGGAGATGAAGGGTGAAGGCCGCGCCGCCGCGGCGCTTGCGATCGACTTCGACCGAGCCGCCGTGGGCGCGGGCGACCTGCTGGACGATGGCCAGGCCGAGGCCGGTGCCGCGGACGCGGGCGCTGCCCTTGCCGCGGTAGAAGGGCTCGAAAAGATGCGCGGCGTCGCGGCTGTCGATGCCCGGGCCGCGGTCCTCGACGGTGATGGCGATGCCGCCGTTGCCGTTGCGCGCCGCGCGCAGGCCGACCCAGTTGCCGGCGCCGCCGTGGCGGATGGCGTTGGCGACGAGGTTCTGGACGGCGCGCGTGAGCGCCACCGCGTCGCCGCGCACGGGCGGGAGGCCGGCGTCGACGCTGGTCTCGACGTCGATGGCCGTGCCGTCGACGAGCCAGCGGCACTGGGCCACGGCCTCGCCGACGACCGCGGCGACGTCGACGCGCTCGTCCTGGGCGCGCGCGCCGCGCGCCTGCATGCCGGCGAAGTCGAGGACCTGGGCCACCATGTCGCCGAGGCGGGCGGACTCCTTGACGATGGTCTCGCCGTAGCGGACCTGCCGCTCGCGCTCGGCGACGATGCCGTCCTTGAGGTTCTCGCCGGCCGAGCGCAGCGCGGCGATGGGCGTGTTCAGCTCGTGGGTCATGGCCGCGACGAACTCGGTCTGCTGCGCGCGCAGGCGGTCGGCGCGGCGCAGGAGGGCCAGGAGCAGGACCACCGTGCCGGCGAGAATGAAGAGGATGGCGAAGCTGATGGCCAGGTTGCGCCGCCGCGTGGCCGCGACGAGCGTCTCCAGCCCGCCGTCGGCGCGCCGCACCGCGAGCCGCCACGGCTCGATCTCGGCCTCGAACCGCTGCGGCGGCCCCGGCCCGCGCTTCGGCTCGTCGATGAGCCGGAAGGGCACCTCCACGTCGGCGGGCGTGCGGCCGTCCGGCCACGAGGCCTGCGAGCGATAGAGCACCTGGTCGCGCTGCAGCAGGGCGAGGTGGTCCCCGGAGAAGTGCTGCTTCGCAATGCGCGGGACGACCGCGTTCATCAGCTCGGCGCGGTCGAGCCGCACGAAGACCGCCGTCGGCGGCTGATCGGACGGCGGCTCGAACGCCCCCGGCGGCCCGCGCCGCGGCGAAATGAACAGCGCCGGCACGCTGGAGATGAACGGCGGCGGCCAGCGGATCCGCCCTCCCCAGGCCTCGTCGTCCTCGATCTGCTCGCGCACGCGCTCCATCACCGGCGGCCAGTCCGTATCGACGAGCTGCCGGGTCTGGCGGTCGAGCCTGCGCACAGCCCACCCGCCCTCCCCGCGCTCGATCACGAATACCTCCGCCGCCAGCCGCGGATGGGCCGCGCCGCGCTCCCAGTTCTGGTAGCGAAAGGCGGGATCGCCGCCCTCGGCGCGGGCGAAGGTCTCGAACAGCGCTCCCACCTCGGCGCGAAGATCGTCGGCGAAGCGCCGCGCGGCGAAGTCGAGGTTGGCCTGCATCCGCTGCCGCTCGGCCTCGGAGACCCGATCGATCCAGCGGTACTGCAGCACCGCCAGCACGGCCAGGCCGATCACCAGCAGCACGAGCAGCAACGTGAGCAGCGCGTTGACGCCGCGCGGGAGACTCATGGCGATGCACGAGTCTAGCGCCGCGCGAAGCGGCGCGGGGCCGCGCTCGTCACGTTTTACGTTTCTTACGAGATTCTTGCGCGCTCATGAAGTTCTCGCCCGTCGAAAACGGCATATTGCGCACGGTTCATTGACGCGGAACGTGAGGGCGGCGGCCGATCGACGCGGATGGCCGCCGCCCGCACGAATCGGAACTACTGATACAGCTTCAGCACGAACGCCGCGCCGATGGCGCCGCCGGCTCCGGCCGGACCGCCGGCCCACCACACATCGACGTAGTACACGCCAGGGGGCACTTCGCCGTGGCCGCTACCGATGCGCTGGAAGAAGTTCGCGCCGATCTCGTCCACGTCCGTCTCCGCCTCGATGGCCACCGCCGGGCCGTAGATGCCGTACGGCGTCTCGTAGTGGCCGTACATGTGCTGCGGTACGCCGCCCGCGACGGCGGGGGTCAGCGTCACCTGGAACAGGGTGATCGGCGACGTGCCGTAGGTCTGGGCGCTGCCGACCAGTGCGCTGAAATGCGCGTTGAGGCAGCCTTCCTTCAGCTCGACCTTCGTCGACAGAACGGGTGTGATGTCGAAGCGCTTCGACTCACCGCCGCCCGTGGCGTTGCTGAAGTTGTGGGCCGTCGTCTTCACGTTCTCGAAGCCGATGTCGGTCACCTGAGTGATCAGGCCGCGGCATCCTTCCGGAAACTGCTGCTGGTGTGCGACGTCGAGCGACCCGCTGAGTAACCCTTTTGCCTGCGCGATCGTGGGGCTGGCGATGATGACCGCCGCCGCCGCGAAAGCGAGAATCCACTGTGAACGTCTCTGACGCATCGTTGTCCTCCGAAATGCTTTGATCCCACAACCGGTCGAGAGTACGGAAATAAATACGTCCCGATCGGCTCCGGGGCCAGGGACATTTGTGGTCCAAACGAAATGGCAACGTTGCGGCACGGACGAGTGCCGGGGCGAAATTCACGCGGCCGGCGCTTGGTATCGTTCGCCAGCCATGAAATCCCGCATTCTCGCGCTCGCTCTCCTCGTCATCGCTCTGTTCGCCACCGCCCTCCACGCCGAAGACCCGTCCATCGCCGTCAAACGCTACGGCACATGGGGCGTCGACCTCGAAGGAATGGATCGCACCGTCAAGCCGGGCGACGACTTCTTCCGCTACGTGAACGGCAAGTGGGCCGCCACCGCCCAGATCCCCGCCGACAAGACCAGCTACGGCGCCTTCGCCATGCTCGGCGACCTCTCCGAGGCCCGGGTGCGGGCGATCCTCGACCGCTGGGCGGCGGACAAGAAGCTGAAGGCCGGCTCGGACGAGGCCAAGGTCGCCGCGATCTACCGCACCTTCCTCGACGAGGAGACGGTCGAGAAGCTCGACGCCGAGCCGATCCAGCCGCACCTCGAGGCCATCAAGAAGGCCGAGACGCATGCCGACGTGGCGAAGATCATGGGCCGCTCCGCTGGCACGTTCGGCGGATCGTTCTTCGGCGCCGCGGTCTACGACGACGCGAAGAATCCCGAGCGCTACGCGCTTTATCTCTCCCAGGCCGGCCTCGGTTTGCCCGACCGCGAGTACTACCTGCGCGACAACTTCAAGGCCCAGAAGGAGCGCTATCAGCAGTACGTCGCCGACCTGCTCCGCCTCGCGGGCTGGGAGGAGCCGGAGAAGAACGCGGCCGCCGTCGTGGCCCTGGAGACGAAGATCGCTGAGGGGCAGTGGCCGCGGGCGGAGAGCCGCAACCGCGACAAGACCTACAACCCGATGACCCCGGCCGAGATCGAGAAGAACGCGCCGGGCTTCCCCTGGGCGGTGTACTTCAAGGAGGCGGGGCTGGACAAGGCCGAGCGCGCCGTGGTCCGCCAGAACACGGCCTTCCCCAAGCTGGCCCAGGTCTTCGCCGACGCGCCGGTGGACACGCTCAAGGCCTGGCAGGCCTTCCACCTCGTGGATGACGCCGCGCCGTTCCTGTCGAAGCGCTTCGTCGACGCACAGTGGGAGTTCCGCTCGAAGTTCCTCCAGGGCACGCAGGAGCAGCGCCCGCGCTGGAAGCGCGCCGTCGGCGCCGCGGAAGGGTCCATGGGCGAGGCCATCGGCCGCACCTACGTCGCCGAGTACTTCCCCGCCGAGTCGAAGGCGAAGATGGAGAAGCTCGTCGCCGACCTGCGCACGGCGATGAAAGTGCGCATCCAGAACCTGGACTGGATGAGCCCGGAGACGAAGACCCGGGCCATCGACAAGCTGGCCAAGTTCGGGGTGAAGATCGGCTATCCGTCGAAATGGCGCGACTACTCGAAGCTGGCGATCAAGGAAGGCGACCTGGCCGGCAACGCCGAGCGCGCCGCGAAGTTCGAGTGGGCCTACGACGTGGCCCGCATCGGCAAGAAGGTGGATGACGAGGAGTGGGGCATGACCCCGCAGACCGTCAACGCCTACTACACCTCGGGCAAGAACGAGATCGTCTTCCCCGCGGCCATCCTCCAGCCGCCGTTCTTCGATCCCAAGGCCGACCCGGCCGTGAACTACGGCGCCATCGGCGGCGTGATCGGCCACGAGATCACCCACGGCTTCGACGACCAGGGCCGCAAGTCCGACGGCGACGGCGTGCTGCGCGACTGGTGGGCGGCCGAGGATGCGGCCAAGTTCGAGGCCCAGGCGGCCCGGCTCGGCGCGCAGTACGAGGCCGTCGCCTTCCCGCAGCTCCCCGACCTGCACATCATTTCCAGGAACACCATGGGCGAGAACATCGGCGACCTCGGCGGCATCCTCCTCGGCCTCGAGGCCTATCGGATCTCCCTCGGCGGCAAGCCCGCCCCGGTGCTCGACGGCTTCACCGGCGACCAGCGCGTCTTCCTCGGCTGGGGCCAGGTCTGGCGGGTGATGATGCGCGACGAGGCCTTGCGGCAGTACCTCATGACCAACTCCCACTCCCCCGGCATGGTCCGCGCGTTCGCCCCCCTGCGGAACGTGGACGCCTGGTACGAGGCGTTCGGGGTGAAGGAGGGCGATCGAAACTACGTGAAGCCCGAGGAGCGAGTGCGTATCTGGTAATTTTTTAGGAGTGCGGTGGGGGG
>JBIOTX010000162.1:0-3669 GCA_044866315.1 Thermoanaerobaculia bacterium
GCCAGTAGTCGGAGGTCTTGGCGGTGGCGCAGACGATGGCGCCCTGGTCGTCCATGACGAACGTCTCGCCGTACGTTCCGCCGGCGAGCTGGCGCAGGCGGGCGGCGCAGGGGCCGGTGGTGACCTGTTTCACCAGCGCGGCTGCTTTGCCGGCGCTCCACTGCTCGTCGAGGGCCTGGATCTGCGCGAGAGGGACGCGTTTCGCGTTCTGGGCCTTCACCGCGGCGACGATCGCCGGGTCGCTGCCCCAGGCGCGGAGCTTGGCCGCTTCCTGTTCGAGCTGTTTCTGCATCTCTCCGGCGGACTGGGCGAAGGCGGTGGCATAGACCACGGCCGCGGCGAGGAGGACCAACAACCGACTGCGCATCACGCGCGCGATTCTACGACGCGCTGGCGAATGCGACGCCCGGGTTTTCCTTCTGGGCGAACTCCAGCTCCCAGTCGGAGCTGAACAGCACGACGGCGTGGCCGTTGCGGTCCGTGGCCACGCGGCTGCGCGAGGGGAGGGTCATCTTCGCCACCTCGTCCACGTCGCGGTCGACCCAGCGCGCCAGCTTGTAGGGCAGGTTCGTGAGGGTGGTCTCGACGCTGTACTCGGTCTCGAGCCGCGACTGCAGGACGTCGAACTGCAGCTCGCCGACGACGGCCAGGATCGGCTCGGAGCGGAGGCCGTCGTGCACCACGAACACCTGCATGGCCCCCTCTTCCTCGAGCTGTTCCAACCCTTTTTGAAATTGCTTTTGCCGCGTGACCTGCTTGGCCCGCAGGGTGGCGAAGTGCTCCGGCGCGAAGCGCGGGATGCGGTCGAACTCGACCGGCGTGCCGGAGGAGACGGCGTCGCCGATCTGGAAGAGGCCGGGGTTGACGAAGCCGATCACGTCGCCGGGATAGGCGCGGTCGATGGTCTCGCGCTCGCGGGCGAAGAGGCGGTGCGGGCGGGTCATGCGCACCTCGCGGCCGAGGCGGGCGTGCTGCACGGCCATGTCGCGCTCGAAGACGCCGGAGGTGATGCGCATGAAGGCCAGGCGGTCGCGGTGACGCTTGTCCATGTTCGCCTGGATCTTGAACACGAAGCCGGTGAAGGTCGGCGAGTCGGGCGGGAGCTCGAAGTCCTCGCCGTTGGTCTTGGCGTGGCGCGGCGAGGGTGGCGGCGCGAGCTCGATCACCGCGCGCAGGAACGGCTCGACGCCGAAGTTGTTCACGGCGCTGCCGAAGAAGACCGGGATCACCCGGCCGTACTCGAACTGCTTGCGGTCGAAGGCCGCGCCGGCGCCTTCGAGGAGCTCGGCGGCATCGCGCAGCTCGCGCCAGGCGGTCGGGCCGATGGCGTCTTCGAGGGACGGGTCGTCGAGGCCGCTCACGTGCATCGGAGCGACGGACGCGCCGTGCTTGGTGCGCTCGAAGCGGAGCACCTGCTCGTGACGCAGGTCGAACACGCCCTGGAACGTCGGTCCGTCGCCGATCGGCCAGTTCATCGGCACGGCGGAGACCTTCAGCTCCCGCTCGATCTCGCTCAGGAGCTCGAACGGGTCCTTGGCCGGCTGGTCGAGCTTGTTCACGAAGCAGAGGATGGGGATGTGCCGCATCCGGCAGACCTCGAACAGCTTCCGGGTCTGGGGCTCGATGCCCTTGGCCCCGTCGAGCACCATGACCGCGCTGTCCGTGGCCGCCAGGGTCCGATACGTATCCTCGGAGAAGTCCTGGTGGCCCGGCGTGTCCAGGAGGTTCAGGACCGAGCCTTCGTACTCGAACTGGAGGACGGTGGAGGTGATGGAGATCCCGCGGCTCTGCTCGATGGCCATCCAGTCCGAGGTGGTGTGGCGCTGGGCCTTGCGGGCGCGGACCGAGCCGGCCTCTTCGATGGCCCCGCCGTAGAGCAGCAGCTTCTCGGTCAGCGTGGTCTTGCCGGCGTCCGGGTGGGAAATGATGGCAAACGTCCGCCGGCGCGCGATTTCGCGATCGAGCTGGTCCTGCTGGATCTCGGGAACGGCACTCATGCGGGCGCGTCAACAGGCATAGAGACAAAAGATTCCGGACCGGACGGTCACGGCTTCCGTCTCTGGAACAGCTTCAGCTCGCTCGCGTAGCGCGTCTCGCGCGGCGCGAGCTCCCGTGCGGCGATGTAGTGTTGCTCGGCGGCCTTGCGGTCGCCGAGCGCCTCGCACACGGCCGCCAGGTTGTAGTGCAGGGCCGCGGAGCGAGGCTGCCTGGCCATGGCCTCCTCCCAGAGCTTTCGCGCCTCGGCCAGGCGTTCGGCCTCGATCATGGCCAGCCCTTCCTCGAACGCGGGCGCGGTGTCGTCGAGGATGATCGACTCGCGCACGCGCCGCGGCGTGATCTTCTCCGCCGCGTCGAGCGCCGCGTAACGCGCGGCATGCTCCAGCGCGTCCTCGCGCTCCTCGTCCGTCAACTCGCCGACGTGCGCCGACGATCCCTCGCCCTTGATGGCGAAGGACGATCGCGCGCCGCTCGCCGTCAGCACTTCCATGCGGCCGGAGCAGCTCGCCTCCACCCACACCTGCCGGCGTTTGACCCGCTTGCCGTCCACGTCGTACACGCTCTCTTCCGCGCCGCGAGGCTCGGTCGTGCAGCGGAAGGAGCGCACGGCGAGAAACGCGTCGGCCGGCTCCGTCCGCCCACGCATGTCCCGCAGGCGCAGCATCCCGGAGCGGTTCGTCTGATGCAGGAAGTGGTCGACGAACGAGGCGATCTTCGGCGAGTCGCCGACCGCCTGCACCAGCGCGATCTCTTCGGCCGCGCCGAGGTCGTGCGGCGCGGGGAGCACGCGCTCGAACGTCACGCGCGGCGAAACGGCGCCGAGGACGGGGGCAACGAGCACCGCGACGAACAGGGCGAAGCCACGGGGGCGCATGGGTTTGCCTGATCTTACACCGCCCGTGGATAGAATGCCGCCCGCATGCGACTGAATGTGACGAGTGAGATCGGCAGGCTGAAGAGCGTGCTGGTCCACCTGCCCGGGCGGGAGATCGACCAGATGATCCCGCCCATGATGGCGCAACTCCTGTTCGACGACATCCTCTACGGCCAGGTCGCCCGAGAGGAGCACCGCCGCTTCCAGCAGCTGATCCGCTTCATCGCCGACGACGTGTTCGACCTCCAGGATCTGCTCGAGGAGGTGCTCGAGGACGCCGAGGTCAAGGAGGAGATCGTCCGCGACCTCGGCAAGCGCAACCGCCTCGGCCGCAAGCTCGTCGCCGAGCTTCTGGAGCGGCGGCCGGCCGCGCTCGCGGAGGTGCTCATCGCCGGCATCGCCCGCGAGACCGGCTCCGGCGAGCTGCCCCAGTTCGATCTCTTCCCCATCCCGAACCTCTTCTTCATGCGCGACCCGCAGGTCGTCCTCGGCGACCGCGTGGTCATCTCCTCGATGGCCACGCAGGCCCGCCGGCGCGAGTCGCTCCTCTCGCGCTATGTCTTCCTCCATCACCCGCACTTCAAGGACCGCGATCCGTTCTGGGTCGACTTCATGGCCACGGAGCGGGAGCGGCCGATGTCGCGGAACATGCCCACCCTCGAGGGCGGCGACGTGCTCGTCCCGCGGCGCGACCTGCTCCTGGTCGGCGTGACCGAGCGGACGAACAAGGCCGGCGTGGACGCGCTCATCCGCTCGCTCAAGGCCGCCGGCGCGGGCGTGAAGACGGTGATCATCGT
>JBIOTX010000163.1:0-2116 GCA_044866315.1 Thermoanaerobaculia bacterium
GGATCGCTTACGCGCGCACCGCATTGACGATCCGCTCGACGCTCGGCACGTACGCCGCCTCGAGCGGGAACGAGGCCGCCGCGGGGGCGTCGAGGCCCGTGAGCCGCACCACCGGCGCCTTGAGCGCACCGAAGGCCTTCTCGGCGAGGATGGCCGCGATCTCCGCGCCGACACCGGCCGGGCCGGCCGCCTCGTGCACCACCACCGCCCGCCCGGTCTTCTGCACGGACGCGAGCACGGTGGCCTCATCGAGCGGCTTGAGCGACCGCAGGTCGATCACCTCGGCGGACTGGCCCTGCTCGGCCAGCGCGTCCGCGGCGGCGAGGCAGTTGTGCACGGTCTTGCCGTACGAGATCAGGGTGACGTCGGTGCCCTCGCGGCGCACCGCGGCCTTACCGATCGGCGCGACGACGTCACCCTCGGGAACCTCGCCCGTCTGATAGAGCAGGCCGATGTCGGCGAAGAACATGACCGGGTTGTCGTCGCGGATGGCGCTCTTGAGCAACGCCTTGAAGTCCGCCGGCGTCGAGGGCATGACCACCTTCAGCCCCGGCGCGTGGACGAACCACGCCTCGAGGTTGTGGTTGTGCTGCGCGCCCACGCCCCAGCCCGCGCCGGTGCGGGTGATGGTGACCATGGGGAAGGAGAACTGGCCGCCGGAGAGGAAGCGCAACTTGCCGGCGCTGTTGACCAGCGCGTCCATGGAGTAGGTCAGGAACGGCGCGAAGAGGAGATCGATGACCGGGCGCAGTCCGGTCGCCGCCGCGCCGGCCGCCGTGCCGGCGATGATGGCCTCGGAGAGCGGGGTGTTGCGCACCCGGCGCGGCCCGAACTCCTTCACCAGCTCGTATCCCTTCGTGGCGACGCCCTCTCCGAAAGTGAGCACGCGCGGGTCGCGTCTCATCTCCTCGGCAAGCGCCTCGGTCATGGCCTGGTCTGCAGTGATCGTTCTCATGTCGTTCTCCTTCACGCGTACACGTCGGTGGTCATTTCGGCGAAGCCGGGATAGGGGGAGCTGAGGGCGAACTCGGCGGCCTCCTCGACGACGAGGCGGGCCCGGTCGTGCATGGCGTCGAGATCGTCGATGTTGATCTCGCCG
The DNA here is from genome assembly GCA_044866315.1 of Thermoanaerobaculia bacterium. GTDB lineage: Bacteria > Acidobacteriota > Thermoanaerobaculia > Gp7-AA8 > Gp7-AA8 > QHVT01. The sequence continues at coordinate 1,100 of JBIOTX010000163.1, forward strand.
TTCTGGATCAGGCGCGCCTGCAGGGTGGAGATGGGGTCGCGCAGCTTCCACGCGTTCAGCTCGGCCGGGTCGACGTACTTTTGATCGTCCGGCTCCATGTGCCCGCGCAGGCGGTAGGTGTAGGTCTCGATCAGGTACGGCTTGCGGTTCTCGCGGATGTAGGCCACAGCCTTCCGCGCCGCGGCGGCGACCGCCTCGACGTCATTGCCGTCGACGCTGACCGACTCGATGCCGTACGAGTCGGCCCAGCCGCTCATGCGGTCGGTGAGCATGGTCTCCTTGCGGTGGACGAAGGCCTGCCACTGGTTGTTCTCGAGGACGTACAGCACCGGGAGGTTCCAGACCGCGGCGAGGTTGAGGGACTCGTGGAAGATGCCCTCGGTGGCCGCGCCGTCGCCGAAGAAGACGGTGACGATGCCGTCGCTGCCGGACATGTCCAGGGACAGCGCCGCGCCGGTGGCCAGCGACAGCTCGCCGCCGACGATGGTCGAGGTGAGGATCACGCCCAGCTCCTTGACCGAGATGTGCAGGCTGCCGCTCTTGCCCTTGCAGTAGCCGGTGGCCTTGCCGAGGATCTCGGCCATGACCCGGCCCGGATCGGCGCCGCGGGCGAGGAGGTGCCCGGCGCTCCGGTGGTTGGTCAGAATCAGGTCGTCGCTGCCGAGGGCGCTGATCACCCCGACGGCGGAAGCTTCCTGGCCGACCGAGGTGCACATGCTTCCGGACTTGCCGGCGGCCTGCAGGGCGGCCGACTTCTCCTCGAAAGTGCGGATCAGCAGCATCGTCTCCAGGGCCTGGGTCACGCTCCGGTCGATGCCCGTTTCGAATGTCGTCACGTTCGTTTCTCCTTCCGCGAGCCAATGTAGGGAGCGCGGAGGCGCACGGTTGCTAAGAGTTCGCTAGGGGAATGCGAAAAGGGGAGAGGGGGCCTTCGGCGGGAGGGGGCGTTTCTTAAAAGATTCCTATCGGAGTGCGGTGGCGGTAGCCACCGCTTTGTGATCCGGATAAGAAAGCGGT
>JBIOTX010000164.1:0-9884 GCA_044866315.1 Thermoanaerobaculia bacterium
GCGGTGAACGGCTTCGGATTCAAGAACCTGAACTTCTTTTTCAGCTTCCGGCCGGAGGAGAAGATCCGCGTCGGCAACGCCCTCCTGTCGCAGACCTACGGCACGTTCTTCCTGCAGATCGATCCGAACCGGCGCTTCCCGCGCATCTCGCTGGAGGGACGGCTCGGCGACTCGATCGACTTCGGCGGCCGGCAGGTCGGCGAGGGCGTGTTCCTCAGCCTCGCCGCGACGGTGCGTCCGATCGACCGCCTCGACCTGCAGGGCATCGTCAGCCGCGAGACCCTCGACGTCGAGGGCGGCCGGCTGTTCACGGCCCTGGTCGAGCGCCTGCGCGCGCAGTACAGCTTCTCCGCGAAGTCGCTCGTACGGGTGATCGCCCAGTACGTGACCGAGGACTTTCCCGGCGAGGGCAAGGGCGGCAACTTCCTCGGCTCGGTGCTGTACAGCTACAAGTTGAACTGGCAGACCGTGCTCTTCGCCGGCTACGGCGATGACCGCGTGCTGCTGGACGGCGACCGGCTGGCGCGGACGGGGCGGTCGCTGTTCTTCAAGGTGAGCTACGCGTACCAGCGATAACGATCAAAACCCCACCTGCCGGAGGACGCGTACGAAGCGCGCGTCCTCCCGCAGCGGATCGAGCGCCGGATCCACCTTCGTCCATACCAGCGCGCCTGTCTTCTCGGCCACGGCCCGATCGAGCTCGCGGAAGGCGCGATCGCGGTCGCCGAGGTGGGCGTAGAGCGCGGCCATGTAGTACGGCGGGAGGTACTCGCGCGCGCCGCGCGCCTCGAGCTCGCGGGTGAGGCGTTCGGCGGTCGCGCGGTCGCCGGAGGCGAGGCGCGTGCGGATGGCCCAGGTGCGGATGACGATGATGTCGAGGAGCTGCTGGGCGGAGGCGAAGGGCTCGATGGCCTCGCGCGGCTTGCCGGACTCGAGGAACGCCAGGCCGAGGTAGGCGTGGCCGGCCATGAAGTCGGGGAAGAGCTGGGTGGTGCGCACGCCCTGTTCGATGGCGGCGTCGTAGCGCCGGGCCATGGTCGAGTTCCAGGCCACGACGGCGTTGATGATCGGGGACATGGGGTCGAGCTGGAGGGCCTTCTGCCCCTCCCGCTCGGCCTCGGCGAAGCGGCCGTTCGCAGTCAGGAACTCGGCGTACCACTGATGTGCCGTCGCGTAGTTCGGATTCAGCTCGATGGCCCGGCGGTACTGTTTCTCCGCCTCGGGCCAGTTCCACTCGTACGTGTGAATCGCATACGCGAGTGACGTGTGAGCCTCCGCGAGCTGGTCGTCGATGGCCAGCGCGCGCTCCGCGGCGGCCTTGGCGCGGGGGAAGGTCTCGTTCGTGGGCAGGCCGGCCCAGATGTCGAGGAGGTTGTAGCAGTCGGCGAGGCCGGCGTAGGCGAGGGCGTACTGCGGGTCGATCTCGATGGCCTTGTTGAAGAGCTTGATGGCCTCGTACAGCCCCTCCGCGTTGCGCTTGTTCCACTGGAAGCGGCCCTTGAGATAGAGCTCGTACGCGCGCGGGTCGGTGGTGTGGCGCTTGGCCAGGAGCTGCTGCTCGCGGCCGCCGAGCTGGAGGCGGAGCATGCGCGCGATCTCCGAGGCGATGGACTGCTGGACGGTGAAGATGTCGGCGCGCGCGGTCTGGTAGCGGTTGCCCCAGATGACGGTGTTGTCCGCGGCGTTGATGAGCTCCGAGCTGATCATCAGGCGGTCGCCGACCGCCTCCACCCGCCCGACCACGATCGCGCTGACCTTCAGCTCGCGGCCCACGCCCACGGGATCGGCGGGCTTGTCCTTGTAGTGGAACACCGAGGTACGGGACATCACCCGGAGCCCTGGCACCTGGGCCAGGGTGTTGATCAGGGTCTCGGTGATGCCGTCGGAGAGGTACTCGGCCTCGCGGTCGCCGGTGGCGTTGACGAAGGGAAGGATGGCCAGCGAGCGGATCTTCGCGGGCCGTTGCGGTGTCGGCTCTTGAACGGAGTCCGGCCACTTGACTACGGCGAACGCCACTGCGATCACGACGAGCGCCGCGGCCAGAGCGGTGCCGCCGATCAGCATCCGCCTGCGCCGCACCGCCGGGGCCTCGAAGGTGAGCGACGTCGACGAGCCGATGGCCTTCAGAGCGAAGGCGAGGTCGCGCGCGGACTGGAAGCGCTCGGCTTTGTTCTTCTCCAGACAGCGCTGGATGACCCGGGCCAGCTCGAACGGGATCTGGCGCGTGGAGACGGTGAAGACGTCGGGGTTCTCGCTGAGGATGGCCGAGAGGGAGTCGATCAGGGTCTTGCGGATGAAGGCCGGCTTGCCCGTGGCCATCTCGAAGAGCAGGCAGCCGAGGGCGAAGATGTCCGTGGTCTCGTCGACGTTTTCGCCGCGGAGCTGCTCGGGGGCCATGTAGCCGGCCGTGCCCATGATGGCCTGCGGATCGGTCTTCATCGGCGCGGTGGGAATGGTCGAAGGGTCGAGCTCCTCGCTCGATTTCGTGTCCGTGCGGCGCAGCTGGGCGAGGCCGAAGTCGAGGATCTTCACGCGGCCGTCGGAGGTCAGGAAGATGTTCTCCGGCTTGAGGTCGCGGTGGACGATGCCCTTCGCGTGCGCGGCGGCGAGGCCGTCGGCGATGGCGGCGCCGATCTCGACGGCCTTGCGCCAGGCGATCGGTCCCTCATGCAGGCGCTGGCGGAGAGTCTGACCCTCGAGCAACTCGGTGACGCTGTACGCGGCGTTCTCGGTCGAGCCGTAGTCGTGGATGGCCAGGATGTTCGCGTGCGTGAGCGCGGCTACGGCCTTTGCCTCGCGCTCGAAGCGGGCCCGGGCGTCGGCGTCGCGGAAGAAACGCTCGGGCAGCACCTTCACCGCGACGTCGCGGTCGAGGCGCGTGTCTCGCGCGCGGTAGACGTCTCCCATGCCGCCGGAGCCGATCGCCGCCACGATCTCGTACGGCCCGAGCCGTGTGCCGGAGGACAATGACATGACGGAGCCTGCGTCCGCATTTTATGCTTCGCCTCCCATGAAACGACTGGCCGTGCTGTTCGCGCTATTTCTCGTTCTTGCCTGCCGAAAACAAGAAACACCGCAGCAGCCTGCGCCCGCGCCCGCGGCGCCGGCGAAATCCGCCGCCGGGCCCGACCCGCATTCCTACGCGCGGCCGGACGAGGCCCGCGTCGAGCACATCACCCTCGACCTCACCGCCGACTTCCCGAAGAAGCAGCTGGTCGGCACGGCCACGCTGCGCATCAAGCGCGCGCAGGACGCGAAGGCGCTCGTCCTGGACACGAACGGCTTGGAGATCCGCAAGGTCACGCTGCAGCCGGGCAGCGTCGCCGCGCAATTCCATCTCGCCGCCGCCGACCCGATCCTCGGCCGCAAGCTGGAGATCCCGCTGCGCGACGACACCCAGAACGTGGTCATCGAGTACTCCTCCAGCCCCGGCGCGCGCGCGCTGCAGTGGCTCGAGCCGGCCATGACGGCGGGGAAGAAGCAGCCGTTCCTGCTCTCGCAGTCGCAGGCCATCCTCGCGCGGACCTGGGTGCCGCTGCAGGACACGCCGTCGGTGCGCTTCACCTACGACGCCACGCTGCGCGTGCCGGCGCAGCTCCTGGCGATCATGAGCGCGGAGAACCCGCAGGCGCGCAACGAAGAGGGCGTCTACAACTTCCGCATGCCCCAGCCGGTGCCGTCGTATCTGATGGCCATCGGCATCGGCGACGTCGAGTTCCGGCCGTTCGACACCCGCAGCGGCGTCTACGCCGAGCCGGAGCTGATCGACGCCGCGGCCCAGGAGTTCAGCGACACGCCGGAGATGATGGCCGCGGCCGCCCAGTTGTACGGGCCCTACCGGTGGGGGAGGTACGACCTGCTCGTGCTTCCGCCGAGCTTCCCCTACGGCGGGATGGAGAATCCGCGGGTCACGTTCCTCACCCCGACGGTCATCGCCGGCGACCGCTCGCTGGTCTCGCTCATCTCCCACGAGCTGGCGCACTCGTGGTCGGGGAACCTGGTCACCAACGCGACCTGGAACGACTTCTGGCTCAACGAGGGCTTCACCACCTACTTCGAGCATCGCATCACCGAGAAGCTGTACGGCCGCGAGTACTCGGAGATGCTCTGGCTTCTCGGCCTGACGGACCTCAAGGAGGAGCTGGCGACGCTGCCGCCGAAGGACCAGGGGCTGTACATCGATCTGACCGGGCGCGATCCGGACGAGGCGCCGGGCACGGTCTACGAAAAGGGCGCGCTCTTCCTGCGGCTGCTGGAGGAGAGCGTCGGACGCCAGAAGTGGGACGCCTTCCTGCGCGGCTACTTCGACCGCTTCGCCTTCCAGACCATGACCACGAAGAAGTTCATCGAGTATCTGAAGACGGCCCTCCCCGAGGCCGCGCAGAAGGTGGATGTGACGGAGTGGATTTACGGGGCCGGGATCCCGGCGAACGCGCCGCGGCCGCAGTCGGCGGCGTTCACGAAGGTCGAGGCCGAGGCGAAGGCGTTCGCCGGAGGCGGGCCGGCGTCGGCGATCAAGGCCGATGGGTGGTCATCGCACGAGCGCGTGCACTTCATCCAGTCGTTGCCGGTGCTCGATCCGAAGCGCATGGCCGAGCTCGACGCGCGGTTCAAGTTCAGCCAGAGCGGCAACAGCGAGGTGCTGTCGGCCTGGCTGGAGAAGGCCATCGACGCCCGGTACAAGGACGCCTATCCGGCCGTGGAGCGCTTCCTGACCACCCAGGGAAGGCGCAAATTCGTCAAGCCGATTTTCGAGAAACTGGTCCGGGACAAGGCGGACCTAGAGTTCGCCCGGACGGTTTACGCCAAGGCCCGGCCGGGCTACCACCCGGTGACCCAGGCCACCGTGGACGAAATTCTTGAAAAAGCAGGAGCAAAACCGCAGTGATTTGCAGTTAGAATGCGCCAAATTCCAGTCTCACCAGGGTTCGAGATGACGATGACCAGCAGGAACGAGCAGCGGCCGTTGGAGCTAGTGGAGCTCGCACTGCAGTACATGTGGCGGGGCGAGGTCGACGCCGCCATCGAGACGTATGACCAGGCGATGGCGGTGGCGGAGGGGGAGGAAGTCCGGGAGCTGATCACGATCCGCAAGGCGGAGGCGCTGATCGCCGCGGACCGGGAGGGGCCGGAAGTGACCGCGCTGCCGAGCATCGTCATGCGCCGTCGCACGCCGCGCCACGTTTATCTGGCGGCGGGCATGCTCATGCGCCGCCACGTCGAGGGCGACGATCGCCGCAAGGCGATTTTCTACGGCGAGATCGCCTGCGCCGCGGCCGCGGAGATGGACGACTCGTTTGCCCACGCCGCGATCTCGATGCACCTCGGCATCACCCTCGTCGCCGACTCGCAGTTCCAGGCCGGCGTGACCATGTTCGATTCCGCGCTGGCGGAGCTCGCCGTCGCCGAGGGGGACCCGGAGCGCATCGCCCTCACCACCGCCGCCGTCAAGGCCAACCTCGGCGGGGCGAAGGTCCTGATGGGCGACACGCTCGCCGGCGTGGCCATTCTGGAAGCCTCGATCGATCAGCTCGTGGATCCGTACGATCGCGCGGAGGCCTATCTCGACCTCTGCTTCGCCAATCTGGAGCTCGGGAACCACGACGCCGCGGAGCGCTTCGGCCGTACGGCCCTCGAGCTCGCCTGCGTCGACCGGCAGATCCGCAACGCCAATCACCTCCTCGGCGAGCTCTGTGTTCGCACCGACCGCTACGACGAGGCCGATCGCTTCTTCGACGTGGTCGCCGGCTATTACCCCGAGTTCAAGAACGTCAAACAGCTCCTCGTCGCCGTCGACCTCTGCTCGGTCGTCAACTGGAAGGCCTGATCCCATGAAGCCCCGTCTCCTCACGCTGTTCGCGCTCCTCCTTCTCGCCGGCTCCGCTTTGGCGGGGCAGATGGAGAGCGCGCTCACCGCCGACAACACGCTGTGGGTCGTCGACGGCTGCGGCGAGCGCCAGCAGCTCGAGCTGACCCGGCGCAACGGCGCGGAGCAGGAGACGGTGCTCGTGCCGTCGACCGACGACGACGCGATCGAGTCCAGCCCCCGGCTGGCCTGGGACAGCCGGACCGGGGACCTGTTTGTGGTCTATCGCCGCTCCGCCGCGGACGCCGACCAGATCGTGATCGCGCGCTACAAGGCCGGCGCCGAGTGGGCCGAGCCGCTGGTGCTCAACGACGTGCCGTCGAAGAACGTGTCCCTGCACGTGCTGCTCACCCACGCCAAGCACGAGGGCGGCGAGGCCACGCTGCTGCATGCCGCGTGGTGGGAGCTCGGGACCGAAGCGACGCCGCGCTACGCGCTGGCCGCGTTCGAGAACGGCGAGCACGTGTCCACCGACGTGTCGAACCTGCGCGAGCTGGCCGGCCTGACCGACCCCAAGTCCGAGTACGAGGACACCGGCTCGCCGTATCCGCCGCTGGCCATCGCCAGGAACCACAAGGCCGTCGACGCCGCCTTCGGCGCGCCGAACTCCACCGCCATCACCCGGGTGCGCATCGACTCGCGCCGCGTCGTCGAGCCCAACGCGCGCATCTGGAAGCCGCTCCCGCGGGACGGCTCGACCCTCCCGCCCAACCGCTTCGTCGCCAACGCCGCGCCGGTGGAGTCGTTCATCCGCAACGACCGGCTGGTGCTCTACACCCCCGACACCCAGTTCCGTTACCTGGTCCTCGACGAGGGCAAATGGTCGCCCGTGCGGACCATCCAGCTCGACGAGAAGATGACCAGCGACCGGGTCCTGGACGAGCTGCGCCGGTCGATCGACGACCACGCGGCGGCGGAAGAAGACGGGGCGGTGAATCAGTAGCCGGTTGCCAGTAGCCAGTAGCCAGCGGCAACTAGGCCCCTCATCCGGCCCTTCGCTTCGCTCAGGGCCACCTTCTCCCCGCGCGGCGGGGAGAAGGGCTACCTGCCGTGTTTCCCCTCGCCCCGCTTGCGGGGAGAGGGTGGCGCGCAGCGCCGGGTGAGGGGTTTTCTCGCGCTTAACTGAAGGCCATTGCAACTAGATTCGCAAGAACTGAGAAGACCGCCCCCTCGCGCGCGCCTATCTTGCCCGTCATGCGCAAGATGACACTCGCCCTTCTCTTCTCGCTGTTGTTGCCGTCCGCGGCCATGGCCGACGACCCCACTCGGTGATCGCCACCTTCCGCCCCAAGCCGGGCAGCGAAGCGCAGCTCGACGCCGTGCTGACGAAGCACTGGGAGACGCTCACCCGCCTCGGCCTGGTCACGCACAAGGAGCGCTACGCTTTCCGCGCCCGCGACGCCGAGGGCAAGCCGTACGTGATCGAGTTTCTGACCTGGAAGGACGCCTCGATCCCGGACAACATCCCCGCCGAGGTGATGGCGCTGTGGAAGCAGATGCACGAGTTCGGGACGGTGAAGATCGAGGAAGTGGAGAGGATCAAGTAGAAAGGATGAAGGATCAAGGAGGAGGCGCCCGGGACGGGAATGAAGAGGTTCGAATGAAGAGGGAAGAATTGAGAAGCACGCCCCACGGGGTGGGTGGGCCTCTTCATTCTTAATTCTTCACTCGAACCTCTTCCCTCATCTTTTCATCCTTCAACGTTCCGCCTTCATCCTTCCACGCGCGCGCATCACCGTACGATCGGTGCTCCTCTGAGCCTTTGTGCCTGTGAGCCTTTGCGCCTTCTCACCGCACGATCGTCTCTTCTCTCCTCGGCCCCGTCGAGATGATCGCCGCGCGCGTCTCCGTCTCGTCCTCGATGAACTTCACGTAGTCCTTTGCCTCGCGGGGGAGGTCGTCGAAGGAGGTGATGCCGGCGGTGGAGGTCTTCCATCCTTTGAACGTGCGGTATTCGGGCTGGTAGTCGTTGTGGGCGACGGCGAAGGCGGGGAAGGTGTTCCAGGGTTTGCCGCGGACGTTGTAGGCGGTGCAGACGGGGATCTCGTCGAATTCGTCGAGGACGTCGAGCTTGGTGAGGGCGATCTCGTCGAGACCGCTCACGATGGCGGCGGTGCGCAGGACGGCGAGGTCGAGCCAGCCGGTGCGGCGGGGGCGGCCGGTGACGGTGCCGAACTCGTTGCCGCGCTTGCGGAGGTGCTCGCCGTGATGGTCGTGGAGCTCGGTGGGGAAGGCGCCGCCGCCGACGCGGGTGGTGTAGGCCTTGGCCACGCCGATGACCTTGTGAATGTGCTTCGGGGCGACGCCGAGGCCCGTGCAGACGCCGCCGACGATGGTGCTGGACGAGGTCACGTACGGGTAGGTGCCGTGGTCGATGTCGAGCATCATCCCCTGCGCGCCCTCGAACATCACTTTCTTCCCGACCCGGATCTGCTCGTTGATCCAGACCGTGCCGGCGGTGATGCGGGGGCCGAGGATCTCGCCGAAGCGGAGGTAGGCGTCGTAGAGCTGCTTGGGGTCGAAGGTGGGCTGGTTGTAGACGTCGAAGAGGACGGCGTTGCGCTCGGCGCAGGTGAACTCGAGCTTCTGGCGCAGGACCTCTGGGTCGACCAGGTCGGCGATCCGGATGCCGTAGCGTCCGGCCTTGGACTCGTAGGCCGGACCGATCCCGCGGCCGGTGGTGCCGATCTTGGCCACGCCGGCCGACTCCTCCCGGGCGATGTCCAGGGCCCGGTGGTAGGGGAGGATGACGTGGGCGGAGTCGCTGATGAGGAGGTTGTCCTCGATGACCACCCCCGCCGCCCGGAGCTGCTCGATCTCGGTGAGCAGGGCCTCGGGGTCGATGACCATGCCGTTGCCGAGAAGGCAGAGCTTGTCGGGATGGATGATGCCGGAGGGGATGAGGCGGAGGGCGAAGTGCTTGTCCGCGAATTTGACGGTGTGGCCGGCGTTGTGGCCGCCCTGGTAGCGGGCCACCACGTCGAAGTCCTCGCAGAGGAGATCGACGATCTTTCCCTTCCCCTCGTCGCCCCACTGGGCCCCGATGACGGCGACGTTGCGGACCTGGTCGGGCATAAGGCGGCGCGGAGGGTAGCACACGAAGGGGGGACGAGGGGCACGGGGGCACGAGGGGGATCCCTGCCCCCGTGCCCCCCGTGCCCTTCGTGCCCCCGTGCCCCTCATCACCCCCGGACCGAGAATTGCTCTATATTCGCCCTGACTCGGAGGGAGCGCATGGAGATGCAGAACATGACCGTCGTGCCGCAGCAGATTTACTCGCCGACGCCGATTTCCGCCGAGCAGTTCGTGGACGGCGTGCGCAGGCTCTCCGAGGGGATCATCACCAAGCAGAAGATCTACGACTACCTGGTGGCCTACGAGATCCGCCCGGAGGACCTCGAGCGCTACAAGCAGTGGATCCCCGACCGCCACACCCGCAACAAGATCTTCCGCAACGACATGATCGAGGTGATGCTGATCTGCTGGCCCATCGGCGCGGTGACGCCGCTGCACACCCACAACGGGCAGCTCGGCTGGATGACCATGATCGAGGGCAAACTCCTGGTGGAGAACTACCGCAAGGTCGAGTGCAACCGGCCGGAGAACCAGCAGGTCGTGGGCATGGACTGTCTGGCCGGGGCCACGCGCATTGTCATGGAGCACCTCGGCAACGAGCTGGCCATCCCCGGCGGCCCGCTCAACACCGTCGACAAGACCCAGACCATCCACCGCATCCGCAACGTCGGCGAGTGGAACGAGCGCGCGGTGAGCATGCACGTCTACTCGCGCCCCATCGACTCCTGCGTCGTCTTCGACATGGACGCGCAGTTGTGTTACCGGCGGGATTTAAAGTACGACAACGAGTAGGCGCGAAGGCTCAAAGGCGCAAAGGCTCAGAGGAGCACCGCGCTGTGAGCCTGTGAGCCTGTGAGCCTATGACGCTACTCAGCACCCTCTCCTCCGAGCTCGAACAGATGTCCGCCGCCGGCACGATGAAGCGCGAGCTCGCGCTCAAGGG
>JBIOTX010000165.1:0-35200 GCA_044866315.1 Thermoanaerobaculia bacterium
CTCTCGCCCGACCACCCGGTCGTGCGCGGCACGGCCCAGAACCCGGACGTCTTCTTCCAGTCGCGCGAGCGCGCGAACCCGTTCTACGACGCCTGCCCGGCCATCGTGGCCGAGACCTTCGAGCGCCTCGGACGCCTCACCGGCCGCCGCTACCTGCCGTACGAGTACCACGGCGCGCCGGATGCGGAGCGGGTGATCGTGGTGATGGGCTCCGCGTGCGAGACGATCCAGGACACGGTCGATGTGCTCCTGGGCCGCGGCGAGAAGGTGGGCGTCTTGAAGGTGCGTCTCTACCGGCCCTTCGACGCGGCGGGCTTCGTCCGCGCCATCCCCCCGTCCGTGAAGACCATCGCCGTCCTCGACCGCACCAAGGAGCCGGGCGCGAACGGGGAGCCGCTCTACCTCGACGTCGTGAACGCGCTGTTCGAGGCCGAGCGCTTCGTGAAGGTCGTCGGCGGGCGCTACGGCCTCTCCTCGAAGGAGCTGACGCCGGCGATGGCGAAGGGCGTGCTCGATCACATCGCCCAGCCGAACCCGCGCAATCACTTCACCGTCGGCATCCAGGACGACGTCACCAATACCTCGATCGATTACGACCCGTCGTTCTCGATCGAGCGCGACGACGTGGTGCGGGCCATGTTCTACGGCCTCGGCGCCGACGGCACCGTCGGCGCGAACAAGAACTCCTGCAAGATCATCGGCGAGGCCCATCTCTTCGCCCAGGGCTACTTCGTGTACGACTCGAAGAAGTCCGGCGCGGCGACCGTGTCCCACCTCCGCTTCGGCCCCCGGCCGATCCACGCGCCGTACCTCATCAGCGAGGCCAACTTCGTGGCCTGCCACCAGCCCTCGCTCCTGGAGCGCTACGACGTGGCCCGGGAGCTCGTCGCCGGCGGCACGTTCCTCCTCAACGGCACGGCGGAGATGATCCCGCCGCGCCTCATGCGCCAGCTCATCGCCAAACAGGCGCGCGTCTTCACCATCGACGCCACCCGCGTGGCCCGCGAGAGCGAGCTCGGAAATCGCATCAACACCATCATGCAGGCCTGCTTCTTCCAGCTCGCCGGAGTGATGCCCGTCGACGAAGCGCTGGAGGCCATCCGCAAGGCCGTCCGCAAGAGCTACGCGAAGAAAGGCGAGGCCGTCGTCGCAAAGAACCTCCGCGCCGTCGACGCCGCCCTCGCCAACCTCCGCGAGCTCCCTCTCCCTTCCAAACTCGCCATCGACGTCCCTCCCCCCACACCCCCTCTGGCTACTGGCAACTGGCCACTGGCAACTCTCCTGAACGGCCGCGGCGACGACCTTCCCTCCAGCGCCATGCCCTGCGACGGCACGTTCGCCGTCGGCACCACCAAGTACGAGAAGCGCAACCTGGCCCAGGAGATCCCGGTGTGGGATCCCGCGGCCTGCATCCAGTGCGGCAAGTGCGCGATGGTCTGCCCGCACGCGACCATCCGCATCAAGGTCTACGACGAGGCCCACCTCGCGAACCAGCCGGCGACGTTCAAATCGATGAAGCCGATCCACAAGGAGTTCGGCGAGAGCTGGGCGTACACGATCCAGGTCGCGCCCGAGGACTGCACGGGCTGCACGCTGTGCGTCGATGTGTGTCCGGCCAAGAGCAAGATCGTCCCGAATCGCAAGGCCCTGTACATGAAGCCGCAGCCGCCGCTGCGCCAGGATGAGGCCGAGAACTGGGACTTCTTCCTGGGCATCCCCGAGCTCGACCGCTCCAAGCTCACCCCGAATCTCATCCGCTCGATCGAGCTGGCCCAGCCGCTCTTCGAGTTCTCCGGCGCCTGCACCGGCTGCGGGGAGACGCCGTACCTCAAGCTCATGACCCAGCTCTTCGGCGACCGCGTGGTCATCGCCAACGCCACCGGCTGCTCGTCGATCTACGGCGGCAACCTGCCGACCACGCCCTGGACGACCAATGCCGAGGGGCGCGGGCCGGCGTGGTGCAACTCGCTCTTCGAGGACAACGCCGAGTTCGGCCTCGGCTTCCGGGTCTCCATCGACAAGCAGCGCGACTTCGCCCGCGAGCTCCTCGGGCGCCTCACGCCGGACCTCGGCGACAACCTAGCCGACGAGATCCTCGGCTGCGCGCAGACCGACGAGGCGGAGATCTTCGAGCAGCGCAAGCGCGTCGAGGTGCTCAAGACCCGCCTGCGCCGCCTCGAGCTCGCCCAGCGGATGCACAAGCTCGACTCCACGGACGCGCAGCATCTGCTCGCCCTCGCCGACTACCTCGTCAAGAAGAGCGTCTGGATCGTCGGCGGCGACGGCTGGGCCTACGACATCGGCTTCGGCGGCCTCGATCACGTCCTGGCCAGCGGCCGCAATGTGAACGTGCTCGTCCTCGACACCGAGGTCTACTCGAACACGGGCGGGCAGGCCTCGAAGTCGACTCCGCGCGCGGCCGTGGCCAAGTTCGCCGCCGCCGGCAAGCCCGCCGCGAAGAAGGACCTCGGCCTGATCGCCATGACCTACGGCCACGTCTACGTCGCCTCGGTGGCCATGGGCGCGCGCGACGAGCACACGCTCAAGACCTTCCTGGAGGCCGAGGCCTACGATGGGCCGTCGCTGATCATCGCCTACAGCCACTGCATCGCCCACGGCATCGACATCGCCGACGGCCTGCAGCACCAGAAGGCCATGGTGGACGCCGGCCAGTGGCTGCTGTATCGCTATCACCCGGACCGGGCCGCGAAGGGCGAGCCGCCCCTGCAGCTCGACACGCGCCGCATCACCACCCCGGTCGAGAACTTCCTGCGCATGGAGAACCGCTTCAAGCAGTCCCTGACGCCGGAGGTGATTGAGGCCGCGCAGCGGGACGTGGATGGCCGGTGGAAGATGTATCAGCACCTCGCCGCGCTGAAGTAGCGAATCCCCACGCGATCAGCGACAGCACCACCGCGAAGCCCGCGCCGAACTCGAAGGTGATCCAGTACGTCGGCCCGGTGTTCTTCGTCACCGCCTCGAAGAACTCCTGAAAGCCGCTGCTGACCGCGTGCAGGAGGGCGGCGGGCCAGACGCTGCCCGTGGCCACGCGCAGCCAGGTGTAGACGAAGGAGATGGCCGTGATGCTGACGGTCATGCACGTCAGCGCGTACCAGACCGGCAGTCCGGGGCGATAGCGTGGCAGGAGGACGGCGATCAGCGGGTAATGCCAAAGCGACCAGATCATGCCGCGGATCAGGCTGGCGCGGGTGAAGGTGGTCAGGTCCAGCAGCCGCGGCGTGAGAACGCCGCTCCAGCCGAGCTCCTCGCCGAGCGTTGCCAGGATGCCCGCTGACGCAAAGAGCGGGAGCAATACGGCGACGGCAACTCCCGCGGCCGCGCCGCGCAGCCCGAGCTGCTTTTCGATCACGTTCGGGTCGAAGCGTCCCAGCCCGGACAGCCAGGTGAAGAGGTACACCGGAACGCAGAACGCGATGGGCACGAGGTAGCACACCGCGTAATACCGCAGCCTGCCGAGGCGGAAGCCCAGCGGCAATACGCTCCGGCGCGTGACCAGCATCGTGATCACCGCGGCCAGGCCGGGCATCCACATGAAGAGGTGGCTGAGTCCCGACGTCCACTGCGGCGCGTCGCCGAAGAGAATGAGCGCGTAGAACGGGCTGCTCAGGAGGAAGGTGAGGCCGAGGAACAGCCCGAGCTCGAAGCGCGCTGTCCGCATGATCGGTGGTACGCCCGCGCTTCTACAATGTTTCCCATGTTCTGCCCGCAATGTGAGACCGAATACCGCGAAGGCTTCACCGTCTGCTCCGACTGCGAGGTCGATCTCGTTCCCGAGCTGGGAGTGGCGGCCCTGGTGCCGCTCACTCTGGAACGCTCGTCGAGCCTCGTCGCCGCGGTCGTCGACGGCCTGGAGCGTGCCGAAGTGCCGTACGTGATCGAAGCCGGAACCGCGCTGCGCCTCCTCGACGGCCAGGTCGACGCCATTGACACGCCCGAGCCGTGGCAGGCCCGGATCTGGGTCACGCCGGCAAAGGCGGATGAGGCGCTGGAGATCCTCAACACCGCGCGCACCGAGCTCGCCGCGGAGTCGCAGCCGCACTGACGACGATGTTCGTCATCCTCTGGCGCTTCACCACCCGCACCCCCGCCGAGTTCGAGCGGCACTACGGTCCCGACGGCACGTGGGCGCGCTTCTTCCGCCGCGACCCGGAGTACGTCCGCACGGACCTGCTCCGCGGTCCGGATCACTACCTCACCGTCGACTGGTGGACGTCGCGTGCGGCCTACGAGGCCTTTCGGGAGCGGGAGCGCGAGGGCTACTCGGAGATCGACCGGATGTGCGAGAGCGTGACGGTGGAGGAGGAGAAGGTGGGGGAGTACGACGACGTTCGGTGAGGCATGAAGGTCCGGTGAAACGATCGGACGCTCCTCGTCACTATGAAGCTGTCCGCAACAAAGTGATTGGAGGAGTTGATCATGGTGGATTCACGTCTTGGGAGCCGATTCCGGGCTCGTGTTCTTTCGCTGGCGCTGGTCGCCGCCCTTCCCGTTCTCGTCCACGCCCAGTCCCCCCGTATCCGCATCATCGGTGGCGACACCGTCGCCGACAGCGGATCGGGTCCGCAGGTGGCCGTGTTCTCCGTGGATGTGTTTTTCAATTACCCGCTCATCACCTGCCAGCCGTCCCAGCCGGACTGCAACACCAAGCGGGTGCCGGTCTGCGTCGACTTCCGCACCGTCGCCGAGACGGCCACGGCGGGGGAGGATTTCGTGCCCGACAACGGGACGCTCAGCAAGACCCTCGTGTTCTCGGAGCCGGGCGACCTCTCCCTCGGAACGATCGCCGTCCAGATCATCGGCGACTCCATCACCGAGCCCGAGGAGACCTTCAAGGTCGTGCTTTCGAGCTCCACCACCGGCTGCAGGAACGAGGCGGCTCTCGAGGTCCGCGAGGCACGGGCCACGATCGTCGACGGCGCGCCGGCGGGGCCGGGGCGTCCCGATCTGCTGGTCTCGAAGATCGCCCTCCTGGCCGACTGCAAGATCGAATTGACGCTGACCAATGCCGGCCCGGGCAATCTGCCCGATGCGGCGTACCACCCCACCAACGGCGTGGCCATCCAGCTGCGCCGGAACAACCAGGCCTGGGGCGGCATCCGGCTCGCCGGCGTCGATCCGCAGAAGAAGCTCCGCAATGCCGGCGGATCCATCAAACACATCTGGTTCCCCAGCGCCGCGAATCTCCGGCTGATCAAGGGCTTTCACACCCTCGCCGCGACCATCGACCGTTTCAATGCCGTTGCCGAGGAGAACGAGAGCAACAACCAGAGAGTGACGCGAGTGTTCTGCGGGCGGTGAGGGTACGGCGCCGTCACCCCGTGACGGCGCCGACCGGCCTTCGCGGCATCCGCCGCGAGATCCGCTTCGCGTAGCCGATCCGCACGAGCAGCTGCGGCGGCTGCGCGGAGCGGATCAGCTCTCCCAGCTCGCGCCGGGTCGCGGGAACCTGGCACGGCGCGTTGGCGAACGCGTACTGGACGCCGCAGGACGTCAGCGTGAGCAGCAGGCGCTCGAGCTCCTCGCCGGTGCGCACGAGGGCGATCCGGCTGTCGTCGCCGGTGATGGCGATCAGACCGGAGGCTTTCTCGATGGCCTTGCGCTCCTGCTCCGCGCGGACCTCGCCCAGGTCGAAGCTGCGCACGAGCCACGGCGCGAAAGCGGAGAGCGGGCCGGGAATGCCGAAGGCGTCGCCGGACATGCCGTCGACCGCACCGCTCTCGTTCGGGCGTACCCACTCGGCGAGCTCGCTGCGCCAGCGCTCGTCGGCCATCAGCGCGCGCGAGGCTTCTTCGACCAGTTCGGCGATGCGGGTGCGCTCCTGCGGGAGGACGCAGTTTATGTGCTCGGAGCTCTCCACGAGATCGCACAGCCGCTCCAGGACCTCGGGCTCGATCTCCCGCTCCTCGAATGTGGTGCGGTTCGTCTGCCGGTTCGTGATCGCCGGGAAGAGCCGGCGCAACTCCGGATCGGGGTTGCAGGTCTCGCGCAGCGCGATCAGCGCGAGCGGCAGGGCATCGTCCGGCAGGGGCTGATAGAGGACCGTGGACTCGAAGCCGAAGTGCGCCGCGGCGACGCGCAGGTTCGCGATGGCCGCGCCGATGCTGATCAGCAGCTCGCGGTCGTCCGGATCGGCGACGGGCAGGCGCCGCCGGTAGTCGGCGTAGACCTCGATGCCGTCATCCGTGATCCGGAACGACCAGGGCTGGGTGTTGTGTCCCGAGGGGGCGAGGACGGCGTAGCGCAGCAGGAACTCACGCTGCGCGCGCGGGTCCTCGATCTCGTAGAACTCCGACTCGTCGATGTGCCACGGCGTGGTGCGCGGATCCCAGGTGGTGCTCATGTCTCCACCTCCACGGCGGTGGCCGCGACCGGAAGGAAGGTGCCCGGCACGTACGCGCAGAGCGGGTCGGAGCCGAACAGATCGCCCGTCGCCGCGAAGGCCCGCGCGCGCGAGCCGCCGCAGACCGTCCGGAACTCGCAGCGCCCGCACTTGCCCTTGAGGTTGACTTCGTCGCGCACGGCGGCGAACAGCTCGCCGTAGCGGTACACGGTGGCCAGCGCCTGGTAGCGCACGTTCCCCGCGGTCAGCGGGAGGAACGGGCTGATGCTCACCTCGCCGGTGTGGGAGATGTAGAGGAAGTTGTTGACCGCGACGGCGGCGCGTCCGGTGTCGTCGCCGATGCGCAGCCCCGCGCCCTGCGGCTCGAAGTAGTCCTCGATCGACTTCTGGCGCTCGGTGACCGCCTTCTGGAGCACGAAGCGCCGGTAGCTCGGGGCCTCGAAGGTGCGGATGGGGAAGGGCACGCGCTTGCCGAGCTCGTAGAGCGTCTCGAAGACGTTCTCGACCTCGTCGGCGGTGAGGGCCGGCACCTGACGTGTGTTGCCGACCGGCACGTGGAAGTAGACGTTCCAGCGCTGCACGTCGAGATCGCCGAGGAGCTCGGTGATGGTCCTCAGGTCGCGGATGTTCTCGCGGCTCAGGAGCGTGTTCACCTCGACCGGCAGCCCCGCCGTGCGCGCCCAGCGGATGGCCAGGAGGGTGGAGCCGAACTGGCCGCCGATGCCGCGCGCGCGGTCGTGGCGCTCCGGAGACGCCGAGTCGAGGCTGATGACCAGCCGGGCCAGGCCGTTCCGCTTGAGCTTTCCGATCGCGGCGCCGGTGAGCAGGGGGGTGGGACTGACGGTGAGTGCAGGGGCCAGTCCGCGCCGGCGGGCGTAGTCGAGGAGCTGGTAGATGTCCGAGCGCTCCAGGGGATCGCCGCCCGAGATGATCACCTCCTCGGGGTTCAGCGAGACGATCTGGTCGATCGTCTTGTAGGCCTCGTAGGTCGACAGCTCGAGCGGGCTGCGCCGCGGCTGCGCCCCGATCGGGCAGTGGGCACAACCCAGCTTGCAGGCACGCGTCAGCTCCCACATCACCACGCGCGCGCGTTCGGTTCCACCAAGCATTTCCATAGAGCACCTCGCCGATTTTTGTTGGCGATCGATGGAAACACGCGGGTGCCGGTCGAGGGGATGACTGTGCACACCTGACGGTGTGACGACGCTCACGAACCGATGATGAACGGACAGCTCTGCGGGATGCCGCGCGCGAGCATGGTCTCCGGGTCGTGGCACTCCCGCGGTGCGTCGCCCATGCGGCACGGTCCGGGCGCGCCGTCGACCCAGACCACATCGCCGGCAACTTGGAGCGTGCCTCCGGCAAGGAGCTCGAGCGCGCGGGTCAGCATCGTTCCCCAGGACATGGCCATCCAGCGGCGGTGCAGCTCCCCGTACATCGCCAGAAAGGCACTGTCGCCGCGCTCGCGGGCGTCGAGGGCCATGTGTGCCAGCGGATAGCGCGGCCCGAGGAGGAACAGGGGGCCGCGGTCGCCGTCGGGCGTCATCAGGTGGATGGACGAGCGCGTCTCGGTGTCGCCGTTGCGGATGGCCTCATGCACGTGGTCGTGCAGCGTGAGCACGTAATCGGGACGGTCGCGGACGTCCACGAGCTTCCAGAGCACGCCGCGGTTGGGGTCGTCGCGCAGCTCGCGCGCGGCCGCGGTAGGGAGGATGGCCACGCGGAGCGGATCCACGTCAGGCCTCGGCGAGCACGGTCTCGTAAAGCAACAGCGTCTCGGCGACGTCGTCCGGCGCGATGACCCGCACGGCGAAGCCGACGTGATCGATGACGTAGTCGCCGACTCGCGCGGGCTCGGTGAGGTGGTCCAGGAGGACGCACTTGCGCAGGCCCCAGAAATCCACCGTTGCGCGGTTGTCTTTCACCTCCACGACCTGGCCGGGTACGCCGAGACACATGGGCCACCTCCGTCATCCCCGAGGCTAGCCGGCACCTTCGCGCCGTCGAATGACCATGCGCACAGGGAGTGGTGGCGATCGTCACAATCGACCGCGGTCGGGATGCCTACGTTGAAGGGCATGATGAGGAAGCCGCAAATCGAATCGCTGGATGACCTGATTGCCCGGGAGATCGCCCAGTTCGACGCCGAGGCCGCCATCGACGAGCAGACCATCGTCGAGGACTTCGGCATCGTCTACGAGCCGTACGAGGAGCTGACCTTCGGCCCGAAGGAGCACGAGCGCGACCGGCATCGCTGGGAGCTCGACCCCGCCTCGGCCGAGGACTACCTCGAGCGCGTGCGCGGCTGGAAGAGCGGCCCCGCGCTCAGGTGGCGTCACTTCGGGCACTGACGCTTACGCCGCGTCCGGCCGCAGCTTCCAGGCCACATACGGCTTCGCCAGCTGCCGCAGCGTCCAGTTCTTCAGCCGGTACGCATGGTCGGCGAACGTCGGCTTCACCAGCGCGCTCGCCTCCTCCGGCTGCACCACCAGCGACACCTCGATCGGCAGGATGCCGATCGGCAGTCCCGCCCGGCGACAGCTCTCGTGCAGGTACGCGAACACCTCGCGCATGGCCTCGGGGTCGGGGGGCGGGACGTCTTCCATCTCGCTGTCGATGGTCGGGCGGAAAATGCAGACCGTGGGGAACGCGCCGGCGCTCACGATGCGGTCGATGCCGCGCTTGGTCGCTTCGATCGGCTCGACGCCGGCGATGATCTCGCCGGAGACGCGCCCGCGCCCGAGCTTCCCGGCTGTGTACTCCATGGCCTCGAAGAATGCGGACTGGCCGTGGGTCCTGGCCTTGCCGGGGCAGAGCCGCGCGAACCACTCCGGGTCCTCGAACTCGTAGCAGAACGAGAAGTGATCCGCGCCGGCGGCGATGAGCTCGTCGTACTCGGAGTAGTTGCGGCGCAGGACCGGCACGGCCTGCACGCCGATGAAGCCGCCGACCTGGTCGCGCACGGCCTTCACGTACGGCTCGCACATCCGCAGGCCGTGCATGTGCTCGCGCTCGGCCTGCTCCTCGTAGTGATAGCCGGTGTTGAAGTGGGTGAAGATCGAGCCCGACTCCTGCTGCGCGGCGCGCGCGACCTCCACGACGTCGCTGACCCGCTTGCGCGTCTCCTCCGCCGTGCCGACGTTCTTCCCGGTCGTGCAGAACTTGCACGCGCCCTGAACCTGCGACGACCAGTACAGGCAGCGCGCGCTGACGTAGATGCCGAGGTAGTTGCCCTGCAGCACGCCGATGCGGCTCATCTCCGTTCCGGATCTCGTCTTCCGCGAATACCACTCCGGCTCCGGCGGGATCTCCACCGCGTACTCGGCTCCGCTGCGCGTGTCGAGGACGACGTAGCCGTCCTCCGAGTGCCGGAGCACGAGTGGCGAGTACCGGGCGAAGCGCTCCACCACGGGGACATTGACCCAGATGTCCTTCGGCGTCCCGGGGATGACCAGCTCGAGCCCGGAGCCGAGGCCGGCGCGGGTGCGGCTGATGCGGCGGGCCGCGTCGTGGGGCACGTCGATGCGCATCCCGCGGCAGAAGAGCTCGATCTCCAACTCGACCGGTTTCAGCATGCGATCCAGTCAACGATGGCGGCCGACACCGGGGTATGACGATCATCACACCCCGGGGTGATGCCACCCACCGCTGCGGGTTCTCCGCGGGTAGACATTGAGGTCATGCCGACAATCACTCGCGACGAGGCCATTTCGAAGCTCCGCGACCGGCTGGTCGCGAAGACGGACGAGGAGAACTGCGCCTGCAAAGTCGCGGCGGAGCAGCAGCTCTTCTGCCACGGGTTCGACCGCTGGTCGGACGACGAGCTGCGTGAGCGCTACGCCTGGATCGTGCGCAAGCGGCCGGGGATCACCCGCGGGGAGCTGGAGCAGATCGCCAACTCCTGGCAGCTCGCCCAGCAGGACGTGAAGAAGCTGCCTCTCGCCTGCGACGTCCAGGCCCGCGTCCGCGACACCTGCCGCGGCTGGCAGGACTTCGACAACGCCGAACTGGCGAAGTTCGTCCTGCAGTTGACCGGAGAGGACGTCCGCATCATCTAATGTCCTGCGTGATCGAGTACCCCGCCCATTTCGAGTCCGACGTCGTCCTCCGCAACGGCCGTACCCTGCGCCTCCGGCCCGTGCGGCCCGAAGACCGCGAGGCCATCCTCGATTTCTACCGCGGCCTCTCCCGCGACAGCCTGTACATGCGCTTCTTCGATGTGCGCACGGCGGACGCGGCGCTGCGCGACACGCCGGCGGACGTCGATTACGAGTCGGAGTTCGGCGTGGTCGCGGAGCTGGGCGGCGAGCTCGCCGGCATCGCTCACTACTACCGGGCGAAGAAGAATCCGCGCGTGGCCGAGGTGGCGTTCGCCATCGCCGATCACGCCCAGGGCTGCGGCATCGGCACGCGCCTGCTGGAGAAGCTCGCCCAGATCGCCCGGACGAAGCACATCGAGATGTTCCGGGCCGAGGTGCTGCCCGAGAACCAGAAGATGCTCGACGTCTTCCTCTGCTCGGGCTTCCACGTGACCAGCCGGACCGCGGAAGGCGCGGTGTCGGTGTCGTTCCCGATCGAGGCCACCGTCGAGTTCGAGGATGCCGCCGCCGAGCGCTCGCAGAAGGCCGCCTGGGCCTCGGTGAAGTCGATCTTCTCCCCCCGCTCGATCGCCGTCGTGGGCGCGAGCCGGAACCGCGGCCAGCTCGGCGCGGAGATCCTCAACAACCTGCGCACGACGGGATTCAAGGGACCGCTCTACGCGGTCAATCCGAAGATCACGGACATCGAGGGCATCCCGTCGTTTCCCAGCGTCGCCGCAATTCCCGATCCGGTCGACCTGGCGATCATCGTCGTGCCCCGCGACGCCGTCGAGGGCGTGATCGACGACTGCGTGATCAAGGGCGTGAACGCGCTGGTGGTGATCACCGCCGGCTTCGCCGAGACCGGGCCGGAGGGGCGGGAGCTCGAGCAGCGTCTGCTCGCCAAGGTGCGCGCCGCCGGGATCCGCATGGTTGGCCCCAACTGCATGGGCGTGATCAACACCGACCCACAGGTGAACATGCACGGCACGTTCGCGGAGGTCTTTCCGCCGCCCGGGTCGCTGGCCATGTCCTCGCAGAGCGGCGCCCTCGGCCTGGCCATTCTCGATCACGCGCGCGCTCTCAACCTCGGCTTCTCGACCTTCGTGAGCATCGGCAACAAGGCCGATGTCTCCGGCAACGATCTCATTCAGTACTGGGCCGAGGATCTGAACACGGATGTGATGCTCCTCTACCTGGAGAGCTTCGGCAATCCGCGCAAATTCGCGGACATCGCCCGGCGCGTGGGCAAGAAGAAGCCGATCGTAGCGGTGAAGGCGGGGCGCTCCACGGCCGGCGCGCGCGCGGCCAGCTCGCACACGGGCGCGCTGGCGACCAGCGACGTCATCGTCGACGATCTCTTCCGCCAGTCCGGAATCATCCGCACCCAGACGCTCGAAGAGATGTTCGACATCGCCGCGCTGCTGGCCAATCAGCCGCTGCCCCTCGGGCGCCGCGTCGGCATCGTCACCAACGCGGGTGGCCCGGGCATCCTGGCCTCGGACGCCTGCGAGGGGAATGACCTGCAGATCCCGCAGCTCTCCGCGGCCACGCAGGCGAAGCTGCGCGAGTTCCTGCCGGCCGCGGCGAGCGTCGGCAATCCCGTGGACATGATCGCCTCGGCCACGGCCGATCAGTACCGCCGCGCGCTGCGCATCCTCCGCGATGATCCCGACATCGACACCATCCTCGTGATCTACATCCCCGTCCTGGCCACGGAGGCCGCGGGCGTTGCCGCGGCGATTCAGGACGTGGGACTCGACGCGCGCGGCAAGACCATGCTGGCGACGTTCATGAGCGCGCACGGCACGCCGTCCACGCTCGCGCCGGTGCCGTCGTATCGCTTTCCCGAGCGCGCCGTGACCGCGCTCGCGCGCGCCACCAAGTACGCCGAGTGGCGGCGCAGACCCGCGGGCGAAGTCATCAAGTTCGAGGACTTCGACTACGAGCAGCTGCGGACGATCGTCGAGCGCAGGCTCGCGCGCGGCGGCGGCTGGCTCGACGCTCTCGAGACCCACGCCATGCTCCTCGCGGCGAACATCCCCACGGCCATGCTCGAGCGGGTCACGAACGTCTACGACGCCGTGGCCGCCGCGATGCGCATGGGCTTCCCCGTCGCGCTCAAGGCCGAGGGGCCGCTGCACAAAACCGAGGCCGGCGGCGTGAAGCTCGGCCTGCAGGACGAGCGCGAAGTGCGCGAGGCCTACCTGGAGATGACTGCCCGCCTCGGTGACGAGATGACCGGCGCTATCGTGCAGCAGATGGTGGGCGGGGGCGTGGAGGTGATGGTGGGCGCCGTCGCCGATCCCACCTTCGGCCACCTCGTCGTCTACGGCGCCGGCGGCACCTTCGTCGAGCTCCTCTCCGACGTCGCCTTCCGCATCCATCCCTTGACCGACCTCGACGTCGAGGACATGCTCGGGGAGGTGCGCTGGTCCAAGCTCCTCGCCGGCTTCCGCGGCACCCCGCCCTCGGACGTCGCCGCGCTGAAGGACGTGCTCGAGCGCCTGTCCGCGCTGATCACCATCTGTCCGGAGATTCGCGAGCTCGACATCAATCCGGTGAAGGTCCTGCCGCAAGGCGCGGCCGCGGTCGACGCGCGGATTCGGGTGGAAAAGGTCGAGCCCGTACCGCCTACGCGGCGGATTGCGTACTGAGCCGCTCAGGCGAGAAGCGCAAGGGCCTTGTCTGTATCGACGAAACGCAAACGCTGACCACCGGCGCCCGCGAAGACGTTATCCAGCTTGATCAAACGCGAATCAGTCGTGACGAGGAGATCCGCGCCTTCCGCGAGTGCGGTCATTACGTGCAGGGCATCTGCCGCGCGAACACCCCGGTGCTGAAGTTCGACATTGGCGCACTGCGCCATCACGATCGCCGGCGTGAGATCAAGCAACCTGATTCTGAACAGTTGGGCCGTCACTAACGCCTGGATGACGACATCACGGGCCGCCGGAATGGCACGGGGATGTGAAATACCGGAGTCCCGGAGGGCTCCGTAGAGTGCCTCCTCGACTTCGTAGCCCATGAGACTCGATGTCATTCCCGCGTGACGCTCCAGGATCGCTACCAAACACGCCTCTGCATCCTCGCGAAGGCGCTCTGGTGTACGGCCGCGGCGGTCTGTGGCACGAAGTGCGGCCCCGACGTGGCCTGGAGCGACCAGGTAGTCGATGAAGACGCCTGAGTCGAGATAGACCTTCACGCCGCGGCGTCGAGGTCCTGGAGAAACTCTTCCGGGGTTTCGGAGCGGATCGCGGCAACGTCGCCGACGTTCAGCAACTGTCTGTCGTATGTCAGCAGGACGTCGCAGGTGCGCGCGTCGGCAAGAATGAGTACGTCGTTCGCGTGCGCGATACGACCTCGTAGTTTCCCAATCTCAACCTGTGTCTCGGGGTTGCTGAGGTCAATGACGGTCTGGACGATATCGAGATAAGGCTCCAGCTTCGCCAAGTCCAGCTCTGCCGCTCGGTTTCGTGCGAGCAGCAGTTCCTGCAGGACGATCGCATTGATCACGAACGCCGTCCGTTCGCGTACTTCCTCGGAAAACAAGCGCTGCAGTTCGGCCTTGCCTCGGATGTATTCGAGGAGGACATTGGTGTCCAGAAACGCGCGAATCTTCTGCCGAGTCATGTCGATCCCATGATACGCGCATACCCCTTGCACTTGGTCGTGTGGACTTGAAGGAGGGTCCCACATGGCGAAAGACAATGTGCCTAATCTCGACAAAACACCCGACAGCAATCCCGATCCGATTACAGGCGAGCCCGGCGCGCATCCGTTTGGCGTGGCCGGTGGCGGTACCGGAGGCGCAGTAGCAGGCGCTGCGATTGGCGGTGCAGTCGGCGGACCGATCGGTGCTGCCGTTGGCGGCGCGATCGGTGCCGTCGCCGGCGGATATGGCGGCAAGGCTGCGGCCGAGGCCGTGAATCCGACCGAAGAGAACGCCTACTGGCAGCGCGAGCACAAGACCCGGCCGTACGTGCGCAAGGACACGCCCTACGAGCACTACGAGCCGGCTTACCGGTACGGCTGGGAGACCGCATCGCGTCCTGAGTTCGCCAACCGCAGCTTCAACGATGCGGAGCGCGACCTGGAGAGGAACTGGGAGACCTATCGCGGTCCGTCGACCACCCCGTGGCGCGACGTCCGCGAGGCCACCCGCGACTCGTTCGAGCGCGTGCGCAGCGGCGCCCATCGCACCACCGCCCGCACCGGCGCTCTCGCCGCGGACACTGCCGACTACGCCGGCGACAAGGCCGACTCGGTCTGGGACCAGATCAAGGGCAACTGGAAACAGGTCAAAGGCAGTGTCAAGTCGAAGTGGAACGACCTCACCGACGACGAGATCGACCAGATGGACGGCGAGCGCGAGCGCATCGTCGGCAAGATCCAGGAGCGGTACGGCGAGGCGAAGTGGAAGCAGGCGGACATCGAGCGCGAACTGCGCACGATCAACCGCGGGTAATTTCTCCGGAGTGCGGCGGCAACGCCGCCGCACTCACTTCGGCGGCTCCACGATCCCCTTCCGCAGCGCGTATCCCACCACCTCCGCCCGGTTGTGCAGGCGCAGCTTGTCGAGGATGTTGCGCACGTGGAACTTCACCGTGTTCTCGGACAGGCCGAGGCGCTTGGCGAGCTTGCGGTTGGAAGTCACGCCTTCGACCATCAACTCGAGCACCTCGCGCTCGCGCGCGGTGAGGGTCTCGTCTTCGCTGGGCGGGGCGGCGGTGGGCTCGGGCGGCTTGGCGAATTCTTGGAGGAGCTTGCGGGCCAGGGCGGGGGTGAGGGCGGGCTCGCCGCGTTGGGCGCGCTCGAGCATCTCGAAAAACGTGTCGGCCTCGAGGTTCTTGACCAGGTAGCCCTGCGCGCCGGCCTTGATGGCGTCGAAGAGCGTGGCCTCGTCCTCGGAGGCAGTGAGGATGACCACCTTCACGCTGGGGACTTCCGTGGTCAGGAGGCGCGTGGCCGACAGACCGTCGACCTCGGGCATGGAGACGTCCATGAGCACGAGGTCGGGGGCGAGCTGTTTCCCGAGCTCGACCGCCTCGCGGCCGTTCTTGGCCTCGCCGATGACTTCGTGGCCCTCGGCCCGCAGGAGGCTGCGGAGGCCGTCGCGGAAGAGAGAGTGGTCGTCTGCGATGAGGATGCGCACTGGGGCGAAGTATACGGTGCGCGCTATTCGGTGGCGTCCTGAGCGAGCGGGACGGTGCAGCGCACGGCCGTGCCTTGTCCGGGTGTGGACTCGACCTCGAGGCGTCCGCCGATGCTCTCCGCGCGCTCGCGCATGGTGGTCAGGCCGAACTGCGGGAACTCGCCGCGGCCGCGCGCGGCGGTGTTGAACCCGAGGCCGTCGTCCTCGACGGCGGCGACGACGTTGCCGTCGAGGCGGTGGATCTCCACGCGCGCGTGGGAGGCCTTGGCGTGCTTGCGCACGTTCGTGAGCGCCTCCTGCACGATGCGCACGAGCTGGAGCTCGACGCCCGGCCGGAAGCGCAGCTCGGGATCGATGGCCAGGGTCGTGGCCACGCCGCTCATCTCCTGCCAGCGTCCGATGTACTCGCTGAGCACGTCGTGGAGGGTCTGCTCCGGCCCGGGAAGCGAGCGCAGGCCGATGATCGACTCGCGCACGTCGGTGTACGCGCCGCGCGCGGCGCTGGCGAGCTCGCGCAGTTGCGTGCCCGCGTCTTCTTTCTTGTCGCGCCTCAGGTACATCTCCGCGGCCTGCACCTTCGTGTTCACGTAGCCGAGGACCTGGGCCAGGCCGTCGTGCATCTCGTGGGCGATGCGCAGGCGCTCCTGGGCGACGGCGAGATCGGCGGCCTGAGCGTGCAGATGGGCGTTGTCGATCGCCAGCGCGGCCTGCACGGCAAAGCGCTCCAGCGTCTCCTGATCGTCGACCGAGAACGCCCCGGCCCCGACTTTCTCCGTCAGATAGAGGTTGCCGCGGAAGGGACTCTTGCAGGGGATCGGCACGGCCAGCAGCGAGTGCATCGGCGGATGATTGGCCGGGAAGCCGTGCGATGCAGGATGTTGGGTGAGATCGCCGAGACGGAGGCGCTGCCCCTCGTGCAGCACGATGCCGAGGAGGCCGTGGCCGACCGGAGGCGGCCCGATGGCGGCGCGCTCCTCGTTGCTGATGCCGGTGGTGACGAAGGACAGGATGCGATGCTCGTGGTCGATGACCGAGAGCGCCCCGTACTTTGCACCGACGAGGTTCCGCGCCTGCTCGACGACCTTCCGGAGCACGACGTCGAGGGAGAGCTCCGCGGTGACGTCGAGGCCGGCGCTGTGCAGCGCGAGCAGCTCCTCGTTCTGGCGCTTGAGCCGCTCCTGCATCTGGTCGACGTAGCGGAAGATGATCACCGAGAAGAACACGATCGCGCCGACCATCACCAGGTCGAGCGCCAGGCGCTGTTGCCAGGAGACGAAGCCGATGATCAGCGAGCGCGCGATCTCGACCACCACGACGGCGAAGATGGGCATGGTGATGGCGATCAATCGCAGCCGCTTGAGGGTCATCAGGAATCGCGCTCCGTCGAACGGGAGTGCGTATTGTGCAGCAAACCGACCGAGCGCCCGCATCACTGCGCTCCGCTCTGCAGCAAGAGATCGAACTGCACCATCAGCTCGTCCTTGGCTTTGACGGCGCCGAAGAGCGCGGTGGGGGGAGTGATGCGGAAGTCGGTCATCCGCAGCGGGAGCGTGGCCCGAAGGCGGAAGCGCTGGCGGTCGACACGCTGGGGGACGACGTCCACGGCGATCCGCCGCGACTGCCCGGCCAGCGACAGCACGCCGGCGATCTTCGCGTGATAGCGGC
Organism: Thermoanaerobaculia bacterium; assembly: GCA_044866315.1. Lineage (GTDB taxonomy): Bacteria > Acidobacteriota > Thermoanaerobaculia > Gp7-AA8 > Gp7-AA8 > QHVT01. The sequence goes on from JBIOTX010000165.1 coordinate 17,261, forward strand.
CGGCGTCGATGTCGTGGTTCACGCCGCCGATCAACTCCTGGAAGCGGAACTCGATCGCCGGGTAGGCCTCAGAGCGGAGGGCCCGGTACATGTCGCGCTCCATCCGCCCGTTGCCGCAGCGGAGGGTGTTGACCGGGACGCGCATCTGGAACGTCGGCTGGGGGAAGCCCTTCCAGCGGGCCACCTCGCCGTCTTCGATGCGGTCGATGGCGTTCTCCAGGACGGGCGCGAGGAACTTCAGGCCCTGCATGTTCTCGGGCACGCCGCGCAGGATGATGTAACCCTCGTTGCCGTAGGTCTGCGATGGGTGATTGCGGCTCGACAGGTACATGTCGAACACGATCTCGATCTCGGCGTTCTTGCCGAATTTGCCGACGAAGCCGAGATCGCCGAAGGCGTTCTGAAAGCCCGGCTCGACCTTCGCGAGCGGGGCGCCCTTGCTGTCGAAGACGTTCTTGTGGTCGAGGGCCTGGGCCGTCCCGACCGTGGCGAGAGTGATGTAGAGCTTGTTGGTGTCCGTGTACACGATCTTGAGCTGCGCCTGGGCGGCGCTGCCGAAGGCGAGGACGATGAGTGCGATGGCGAGGTACCGTAGGGTTTTTATTGAGCTTCCTCCGTGGTTTCCTCGAGCATTCTCGGTTCGCAACCGCTTGAGAACGAACCGCTTGCGGGGTGGGTGGAGGCACGCGGAGGGATGGGTGGGGAGCCCGTGCGAAAGGGTGGGGTGGGTGGGGGGGACAGTAGCCAGTTGCCAGTAGCCAGTAGCCAGTGGGTGCGCTGGCTACTTCGTCTTCAGCGCGTCACGCTTCTTCTGAACCTGCTCGCACGGCGTCCCCTCACTCCCACCCACCGCCCCCTCCCAGGATCCATAGATCGCGTTCGGAAGCACGAACCAGCGCGTCCCCCACTCGTCGCGCGTGGACTGGAGGATGGCCTCGCGCTCGGCGACGGACTTGCCGCTGGCGGCGGTGAAGTCGTTGAGGTCGTCGCCGAGGAGGAGGAGGACGCGGTAGCGGGAGGCGACGTAGTCGCGGCGCGGGGTCTTGTCGAAGGTGTTCCACTCCGGGCGCGCGCCGCGGACGAGGAGGGTGTCGTCGGTGAGGGGGAAGCCGAGCTTCTCGAGGTTGGTCTTCGTCGCGGCCTGTTCATCCGTGCCGCGGTTGGTGATGTAGAACGGGGTGACGCCGCGGCTCTTCGCGTAGTCGAGGAACTCCTTCGCGCCCGGGATGGCAGTGGCCGCGGACTCGGCGACCCAGGCCTCCCAGTCATCGTCGAAGACGAAGGTTTTACCGGCAAGGACCGAGCGTCCGGCATAGGGCGAGTTGTCCAGCGCGGTCTCGTCGAGGTCGAGGATGACCGCCGGCGGGAGAGAGTCCGCGGAGGGATCGGCCAGCGCGGCATCGAGCGCTTTGCGCGCGACGGCGTAGGTCTGCAGCGCGGAGGCGCGGTATTCGGCGGCGCTCTGCATCCAGAGCGTGGCGTTGAGGATGGTGTCGCCGGGGTTGCAGTCGGCAGGTTTCGTGGTGCCGCAGGCGAAGGCGGTGAGCGCCAGGACGAGTGCGAGTGCGCGCATGGCGCAGAAGCTTACGGCGTCTCCAGCTCGGCGAGCGTGCCTCGGAGCGCGGGCGAGGCCCAGGTGTACGGGCCGACGTGGGTGAACCCGGCCTTCTTCATCACGTTGCGATACCACCCGGCCGGGCGGCGGATGAGGCCATTGAGGTCGCCGATGATCTCGTCCTCGGCGGTGAGGATCTCGAGGAAGGCGACGCCCTCGCAGATCCGCGCGATCTCGTCGACCCCGGCGCGGATCTCGTCTTCCTCGACGTAGTGCAGAACGTCGGAGCAGACCACGAGATCGAAGGACGGGAGGCGCAGCGAAGGCAGCTCGCCGAACGTGGCCCGGTGGATGTTGCGCGAGCGGCCGAAGCGCCCGACGACGTACTCGGAAGAGTCGAGGCCGGTGTAGGCGATCTTCGGGCGGAAGGCCCGCAGGTGGCTGAGCCAGGCGCCCTCGCCGCAGCCGATGTCGAGCGCGCTCCGGAGCTGCCGGCGCAAAAAGTACTCGCACGACGCCACCGCCATGGCCACTTTCCGCCGCACCTCGGCCGGCGTGTTCACGCGCGTCTGCCGGTTGCGGTACCAGTGCTCGAAGTAGGCGCGGTCGTACTGCTTAGTCATGAACGCCGATGCCCTGCCGGCGCATCCAGTTCACGAGGCGGGGCATCTTCGGCTGAATCTTGTCGAGCGCCTTCACCGCCCACGGGCTCTTCGGGAAGAGGACCAGGAAGGCGAGGAGAAAGAAGACCCAGCCCTGCATGACCGGGAGGAGAGAGCCGATGACCCCGAGGATCGCGAAGACGATGCCGAGGCTGATGCGGACGAACAGCAACATACGAGGAGGGAGTTTAGCGGAGGACATGCCACAAAAACGAAAGCGGCGGGCTTGAGGCCCGCCGCTCCACGTTTTGCGAATCGGTGAATCTTAGAAGTCGTAGCGCAGAGCCAGCTGGATCGTGCGCGGCGAGGTCGTGACCTGGTCGATCACGCCGAAGTTTGCCGCCGGGGTCTGGCCGGTGCCCCAGGTCTGGTTGGCCGCCGAGATCGAGCGGTTGGCGCTGTCGGCGCAGTTGAAGCACTCGCCGAACACGGTCAGGCTGCCGACCGGGAGCGTGAAGCTCTTGCCGAGGCGGAGGCTGATCGACGAGAAATCCGGCTGGCGGAAGGTGTTGCGGCCGAGGTGCACGCCGTTGATGGTCGGGCGGTCGACGTTGTTGCCGTCGTTGTTGGCGTCCGAGCCGAAGCGGGCGCTGAAAGCCTGTCCGCTGGCGTACTGGTACGAGCCGGAGAGGCCGATACCCCACCACGGGGTGTCCCAGGAGAAGCTCAGGTTGCTGCGCCAGCGCTGGTCGCGCTCCGAGTAGCCCCAGTTCTGGTCGAGGTTGAGCACGTCCTCGGCCTGGATGCCGGAGAAGTTGCGCTCGTTGGAGTCGTTGTCCTTGTCGTGGGCGTAGGTGACATTGGCGAAGGCGCGGAAGTTCGCGCCCCAGCGCTTGCGCGCCGTGGCGGTGAGGGCCCAGTACTCCGAGCGGGCGTCGGAGGTGTAGGTCGTGACGCGGGCGTAAGCGCGGTTCGGACGCGTGGAGGAGAAGCGGGGCATGCCGTTCGCGCCGAGGACGATGTTGCCGCTGGCGTCGCGCTGGTAGTCGATGTTGATGTCCGTCAGGCGCTCGAGGTTCTCGGTCTCGGCCCAGGTGTAGTCGAGGCCGAAGGCGGTCTCGGTCCAGACTTCCTGCTCCACGCCGATGGTGAAGCGGTCGGTGCGCGGGTTGGTGAAGTCGGGATCGACGGCGAACACGCCCGGGGTGGCGATGGTGGTGACCTTGGAGAAGTCGATGCGCTCGACGCCCTCCGGAGTCCACGCGCCGCGGCAGTTGTCGGCCGCGGAGCCCCAGCCCGGCGAGAGCGGATCGGTCGGGCAGTTGCCGCCCGTGGCGTTGATCACGTACTGCGTGCCGCGGACGCCGTTGGAGCTGAACAGCTGGGCCCAGAGCAGGGCCGGGGTGCGGCTCCAGTAGCGGCCGATGGTGCTGCGCACGACGGTGCGGGTCCAGGGCGACCAGGTCACGCCGAGGCGCGGCGAGAACTGGTCGTCGACGTCGGGGATCTCGCCGTTCAGCGCGAACGTGCCGTTCGCATTCAGCTGGTTCGGGTTGAGCACCGGCTGGTCGGGGTTGTCGAGCTTCTCCCAGCGCACGCCGGCGGTGATGGTCAGGTTCGGGCGGAAGTACCACTGGTCCTGGAGGAAGAGCGCGGTCTCTTTCTGACCGAAGCTCACGCCGCCGGCTTCATCGGCGGAGAGGCCGCCCAGGCCGCCGAACTGGCGATACTGATCCCACTTGCCGGCCAGGAGCTTGGCCTTGGCCTGGGCGAACGTGCCGGTGAACTGGAACACGCCGCGCCAGTTGCCCTTGAAGATCTGGTCGACGTTGGTGTCGTTGTAGTCGAAGCCGGCCTTGAACACGTGGTTCTTCCACATGTACGAGACCGTGTCGGCGATGGCCTGGCGCTGCACCGTGGAGGTGATCGGCAGGAAGCTCACACCGCCGTAGGTGGTGGTGTTGCCCATGATGATCTCGGGCAGGTTCTCCGAGCCCGGCGCGGCCTCGCGCGGGGTGAACTCGTCCGACCAGGTGGCGTTGAGGTCGTTCAGCAGGCTGCCGCCGAACGTGCCCGACCAGGACCCGACGTAGGTGCGGGAGTCGAGGCCTTCCACGCCGTTGGTGATCGAGGAGCGGTTGGTGGCGCCGGAGGTGCCGTGGTCGCCCTCGTAGGTCGTGTAGTTGCCGCGGAGCATGAACCGGTTCGCGGGATTGGCCTGGAAGTCCATGCGGCCGAAGATGACCCGGCCGTCCGTGGTCTGGATGTACTCCGGATCGGAGGCGAGCTGCGGCCACTTGGAGAAGATCTCGGCGTCGACGATCAGGCTGCTGATGGGAACGTTCTGATCCTGCTTCTGCTCGTCGTAGGAGGCGAAGTAGAACAGCTTGTCCTGGATGATCGCGCCGCCGAGGGAGGCGCCGTACTGGTTCTTCTTCTGCTCGGCGGGCTCGCGGCCGTCGGCGAAGTCGGAGATCAGGCTCTCCGGCTGGGTGTAATAGAAGGCCGAGCCGTGGATGTTGTTCGTGCCGCTCTTGGTGATCACGTTCACGAACCCGCCCGCGGAGCGTCCGAACTCCACCGAGGCGCCGTTGGTGATGACCGTGAACTCCTTGACCGACTCCTGGGAGATCGACAGCGGGGCCCGGCCTTCCGCGGTCCCGGCCGTGCCGCCGAAGAAGGAGTTGTTGTAGTCCACGCCGTCGACGGTCACGTTGGTGTTGATGCCGCGCTGGCCGGAGATGGCGATGTTGCCGCGCTCGCGCTCGCGCCGGGTCTCGGCGGTGAGGTACACGAGGTCGACGAAGTTGCGGCCGTTGAGCGGGAGGTCCTTGATCTCCTCGGTCTCGATGGTCGTCGAGGCCGTGGTGTTGGTGACCTCCACGAGCGGCGCCGCGCTGGTGACGGTGATGGTCTCGGTCACGCCGGAGAGCTGCAGCGTGAAGTTCACCGTCGGGGCCTGACCGAGCTTGAGCTCGAGGTTCGGCCGGGTCACGGTGTTGAAGCCGGACAGCGAGGCCGTGACCGTGTACTTGCCGGTCGGCAGGTTGATGATGCGATACGAGCCGTCATCGCCCGTGACCGCGGTGGCGACGAAACCCGTTTCCTGGTTCTTCGCCTCGACCGTGACGCCGGGCAGACCTGCGTCGCTCTGGTCCTTGACCACGCCGGAAATACGGCTGGTCGTGACGTCGGTCTGCGCCATCGCCGTACCGGCGAGCGCGAACACGACACACATCGCGATGACCGCTGTGACCCAGCGGCGGAAAGCACACACGTGTTGCATGAAAATCCCCTCCGAAGATTGACAAAGATGGCTGGACTGAATTCTGGACGCTGTCGGCGAAGGTTACGTGAATCGCGGGAAAACGGGAAGAAAAACGTTTGCGGGCGCGGCTGTGAAGGACAGGCAATCCTGCCTGTCTACCTCTTCTTCGGCAGGAACTCCCCCGCGTCCAGATACCCCTGCGGGATCACCTGGAACTCGGTGACACCGTACGTCGTCCGCAGCTCCTCGTCGGACATGCCGTCGGCGAGGATGAGGCCTTCGATCTCGCCGCTGCGGCCTTCCAGCTCCCAGCCGGCCCACATGTCGGTGTCGCTGTAGGGGAGGAGCGAGATCTTCTGCAGATAGCGCGACATCGTCCTGGTCACATCGCCCGCCCTTTGCGGCGCTGTTCGGGATAGAGCAGGAGGAAGTCGCGCAGGGCCGCCATGGCCTCGCGGATTCCGTCCGGGATGGTCTTGACGCGCAGCCAGTAGCAGCCGGGATCGAGGAGGCTGCGCAGCACTTCCAGGAACTGGTTGAGCGAGACGTACGTCGACTCGTACATCTTCTTCTTTGCGCTCTCGCCCTCGCGCTGGCGCTGGATGCGGCTGATGATGCGCGCGGCCACGTAGTACGGCGTCTGCAGCGCGTCGAACTCCGCGTGCGACATGCGCGGTCCCTTGGTGATGTGCTGGCGGTTGAGTATGGCCTGCAGGAACTCGAGCACCACCATCACCGCCGTTTTCGGGATCGGGCCGCAGCGCCCGCTCTCCGCCGCGTCGGTGAGGAACGCGGCCAGGGCCTTCACCTGCTCCGTGTCCGGAAAGACCAGCTCCCGGAGGCCGTACTTCTTCGCGATCGATCGCTCATCGAGCTCCTCGATCGGCGCCTCGACGGTCTTCTTCTCGTCGTCCATTGGACCCGACAGCGAGAATAGCACGCTAGAATCGCCGGCGATGCAGACCGCCGAGCTCATCGCCAGCGTCCCCCTGTTCAAGCTCCTCGACGAGGGCGAACGGGCCGACCTGGAGCGCACCTTCGGGCGCCGCGAGCTCGGCCCCGGCGACAAGGTCTTCTCCCTCGGCGAGCCCGGCGAGTCCCTCTACATCGTCGGCACCGGCAGCGTCGAGCTCTCCGTCAAGGACAACACCGGCTCGAAGATCGTCCTCCACGTCTGCGGCCCGGGCGAGCCCTTCGGCGAGCTCTCCCTCTTCGACGGCGGCGCGCGCACGGCCAGCGCCGTGGTCCTCGAGCCCTCTACCCTGCTCGTCCTCGACCGCGCCGATCTCCTGGCCTTCCTGCGCAAGCATCCCGACGCCGCGCTCGACTTCCTCACCACCATGGGCCAGCGCATCCGCTCCACCGACGAGCTCCTCCGCCGCCGGGTCGCCCGCAACATCAACGAGGAGCTGGCCATCCGCACCACCACGATGGACCGCATCGCGGACGTCATCGCCGCGTTCAGCGGCTCGATCCACTTCCTCGGCCTGAACGCGCTCTGGTTCCTGACCTGGATCGTCTGGAACACCACGTCGTTCCTGCCCCACTTCGACCCCTATCCGTTCGGCTTCCTGACCATGGTGGTCTCGCTCGAGGCCATCTTCCTGTCGATCTTCGTCCTGGTCAGCCAGAACCGCCAGGCCGCCAAGGACCGCCTGCGCAACGACACCGAGTACGAGGTGAACCTCAAGGCCGAGCTGGAGATCATGCACCTCCACGAGAAGGTCGACTTCCTCACCGAGGAACTGCTGGCGCGCCTCCCGCGCCCGGAACGGCGGTAGCCATGTTCACCGTCGACCTCTTCCGCGACCTCTACCGGCACATGGAGTGGGCCGATGCGACGATCTGGAAGAGCGTCCGAGCCACTGCAGCCGACGACGAGCGGCTGATCAAGCTCCTCCGCCACATCCACTATGTCCAGCGCGCCTTTCTCATCCTCTGGCGTGGCGAAGCGCTGAGCTTCCGCGCGCCGCGCGATGCAGCGTCGCTCGCGGAGTGGGCACGCGAGTACCACCGCGCCGTCCAGCCGTACGTCGACACCGTCACCGAAGAGAAGCTGCGCGAGCCGATCGTCCCGCCCTGGATCCCCGAGTTCGAAGAGGCGGCCGGCCGGAAGTTCCAGGCCGCCACCGTCGGCGAGTCGATGTTCCAGGTCCCCGCCCACAGCAGCTATCACCGCGGCCAGGTGAACACGCGCCTGCGCGAGCTCGGCGCCACGCCGCCGCTCGTGGATTACATCGCCTGGGTGTGGCTTGGGCGGCCGGGAGCGGAGTGGTAGCTCACACCACCGCGCCGTCGCCCGCCTGCTGTGGCTCGCCTCGTTCCAGTGTCGGGATCAGGCGCACGTACAGGATCACCAGCACGATGACGTGCAGGAAGAAGATCATCCACAACCCGAGGAGCAGAGCCAGAACCGCGTCGACCGCGTATGCGGCGACGCCGACGAGGTAGGCTGTCCTGGAAGTCCGCGCCAGATGGCCGATCACGAAGAAAGCGACGGCGATGGCCGCGTCGATCACGTACGTGAGAACGGGAAGCCCGATCCCTTCCCCGGGACAGCAGACCTCCAGCAAGTGCGTGACGGCGAGTCCGAAGATGAACACCTCCGGCGTTGCGAATGCGAAGAAGATGGTGTTGACGAGCGAGAGCACGCCCACCACCGTGAACCACTGCGCGCCTTTGCTCTGCATGCGCTCCGGTGTCCGATCCTCGGGCTTCGCGGATACCGCCTCGTCGGGCGGCGCCTTCCGCGCCAGGAGCTCGGCACGCGCCAGGAGAAGGGCCTCTTCGGTGTAGTCGCCCGGGTGGCCGTTGACGACGTCGCTCAGGGCTTCATCGGACAGGTCGGCGAAATGCTGCTTTAGCGCGTCCGTGTCCATGGTGCGTCCCTCTCACGTCCACTTCATCTCGAACGTGCACGTCTTGTCCCCGTGACACTGGCACTTCGTCTCCACCACCGTCGGGTCCGTGCCGCCGTGGCGGAGGATGGACTCGAGGAAGTAGCCGATGGCGCTGGCGCAGAAGACGGGGCTGTAGCAGGGGTAGTTGCTGTAGATCATCCGCGCGCCGTTCGGCATTTTCTCGAACTTGACCGTGCCGAACTTCTGGTACTGGTCGTGGAAGAGGGCGTTGTTCTCGAGGAAGGCCACGAGCGATTCGTAATCGAGAGAGCGGTAGACGCGGCCGATGCCCAGCTCGGCGCTGGCGGCGCCGATGAGGGCGAGGACGTTCGGGTGCTTGGCCTTGAGCTCGTTGTAAATGGCCCGATCGAGCTCGATGAGGGACTCGAACTCGCACCAGCTCGAGGCCAGCGGAGTCTTGACGTAGCTGCGCGTGCGCGGGGTGAGCTTCTCCAGCAGCTGGGCGAAGCCTTCTTCGCCGAGGATCTCCAGGAGAAAGGCCTTGCGTCCGCCGAACATGACGCCCTTCACCTTGGCGATGGATGGGTCGGGGCCGACGAGAACTTCCTTGCCCTCGAGCCGCGGCGGCGTGGCGGGAGCCTTGCGCTGCATCAGAAGCGACATGCGCGGATTGTAGTCCCGCTCACCGCAGGTGCCGGAACGCCTCGGGAACGAAGTCGCCATCGCTGGCCTCGCGCGCGGCAAGGGCGATCTGGAACTGCATGACGTCCGCGGGCACGGGGTTCTGATATCCCTCCAGCGTGTCGCGCAGGGCGTCGATGGGCGTGAGTCCCTCGGTGCGCACGGCCCGATAGAGCTTCACCGCTATGGCCTCGGCCGCGCCGGGGGTGAGCAGCTGCGGGATCTGCGACTCGACCGCGGCGAAGTCGGCATCGGTGAGCTCGACGCCGCGGCGCTTGGCCAGGGCCTTGATCAGGGCGAAGCCTTCGCTGGCGGTGGTGGTCGGGAAGATCGGGATCTTCACGTCGATGCGGCCCGGGCGCTTGAGATCGATCTCGATGAGGTCCGGACGGCTGGAGGCCAGGATCCAGACGATGCGTCCGCGGTTGGCAGGGTTGCTCATCTGCTCGGCGAACATGCCGTAGATGCGGCCGGACAATCCCGAGTCGCTGGTGCCGCCTTCGCGTTTGCCGAGGGCCTGGTCGGCTTCGTCGATGAAGACGAAGCAGCGGCCGAGTCCCTTGAGCAGGCGGAAGATCTTCTCCAGGTTGCCCTCGGTGCTGCCGACCCATTTGTCGCGGAAGTTCTTCAGCTTCACCACCGGCACGCCGGCGTCGCCGGCGAGGCATTCGACGAGATACGTCTTGCCCGTGCCGACGGGACCGCAGAGCAGGTAGCCCATCGGCAGGGCCTGGACGTCGTTCATGTGCCAGAGGCGGATGTCCTGGCGCAGCCAGGTCTTCAGCTTGTCCTGGGCGTGAAAGTCGTCGAGGGTGCGCTTCGACTCGATGAACTCGATGAGACCCGCGGCGTCCTTCTCCACGAGCTCCTTGCGCATGACCACGAGGTCCTTGGCGTACAGGCGCTCCCTGGCGTGGGTCTTGGTGCGCAGGAGCGTCTCCACCGAGGTGAGGGTCGAGCCGGTGAGCTGATGGGCGATCGTGTCGTAGGCCGGCGCGAACTCGGCCAGCGTCTCACGGTGCTCGTTCGCCAGGAGCGCGAGCGCGTCGCGCAGCTCGTCGGACGTCGGGAGCGGCACCTCCACCGCGGCCGCGCGCGGGTTGTTGACCAGGAGCGGATGCATGTCGTGGAGGTTGTCGGCGACGAGGAACGTGACCAGCGAATGGCGGGCGAGATGCTCGTCCGCGGCCCAGTCGCGCATGAGCATGGCCAGCGCGGAGAGGTCGTAGTTCAGCGCGCCGGGCAGCGCCGGGGCGACGAGATGCGCGGCCTTCATGTAGAAGCCGACCTGATACGACTCCTGCCCGAGGCGGGCGAGATTCGCGGAGTAGCGGAAGAAGCGCGTCAGCCATTCGGTCGCTTGCCGCGGCGCGCGCGGCAGCTCCGGCGACTCGCGGTACGCCGGCCACTTGGTGACGATCTCGCCGCCCTTCTCGATGCGCACGCCGTTACCGACGTCGTAGCTGAGGATGACGTCGAAGCGCGGCAGCATGACCCGGGTGAGGAACTCGTACAGCGTGCCGAGGGTGCGCTTGTCGCCGGAGGGGAGGAGGAAGCGGTCGTTGACGTTCCCGTAGAGGAGGAACTGGTTGGCGGCGTGGGACTCGTAGAGCGCGATGAGCCTGGTCGCCCACGCGGGCAGCGCGCTCATTCGAGCTGCCTCGGCGAGACGTATGTCGTCTCGTCCTCGATGTTCGTGAGCAGGTCGGACGTCAGCTCGACGTTCGCCGAGATCGCCGCCGGCCGCCCGCGCAGTGAGGCCTCCTCGAGGACGTAGTCGAACTGGGTCTCGATGCGATTCAGATCGGCCTCGATCTCCGCGAGCGAGGTCTCGCGGTGCTGGATGTTCTCGAGGCGCTCGCGCAGCAGGCGGAGCGTCGCCTCCTTCGAGTCGCGCAGCGAGCCGGAGGGCGGCGCGGCGGCGAGCTCGCGCTCGAGCCCGGCGATCTGCTTCTGCAGGTCGCGCTCGTCCGAGGCCGGGGCGACGATGAGATTGCGCTGGGCGACCAGGAGATTGAGGAACAGCCAGGTGAGCTTCTTGAGCGCGCCGATGTTCCCCTCGGCCATCAGGTCGTCGCTCATGTGCTCGCGGTAGAGCGTCTCCAGGCGCGCGCGCTTGTCCTCGAGCTTCTTGTAGCGCTGCCGCGCGGCACCGCCGACTTTGGACAGCAGATGCTTGCGCGACTCCTCGGTGTCGCCGTGCAGCTCGCCCACGCGGCGGTCGTCGATCGACTTCTGGAAGCCGTCGTTCGAGGCCAGGGTGAAGAGATAGATGAACTCACCCACCGCGGCCGTGCCCCAGATGGCCGGGTCCCAGAACCCGCCGACGAACGCCGCCACCACGGCCACGGCATTCCACGGAAGGCGAAGCAGGGGAATGTCGGGCCGGGCGAAGAAGGCGTGCCAGAGGTAGCGCATGGCGTGGAGCGGTGGGCTCTCAGCCCACCGGATGGCTCGGCGGGCTAAGAGCCCGCCGCTCCACTATCCCTCCGTTACCGGCCCCATCGACTTCACCGGCTCGGCGGCCGGCGTCGTCGTCTCGCCGGCGGCGGGCTCGATGGTCATGCCTTCCTTCGCGGCGAAGTCGGCCAGGGCCTGCTCGGCGAGGGCCTTCTGCTCTTCCTCTTTGATCTGGAAGTCGGTGGTGTTCAGGGAGTCGCGGGCCACGCGGGCGCGGCCGGAGGCGTGCTCACGCTCCTCCTCGACCATCTTGTGCAGGCGGTCGAGGGTGTCGCCGGAGCCGCCGATGGAGGTGATCATCCCGGAGGCCATCTCCGTCAGCTCGGCGGTGGCCTTCTTGATCTTGAGGTCGTCGAGGCTGCTCTTGAGAGCCTCGATCTTGGACTGGGCGGCCTTGACCGAGACGTCGCGGGCCTTGATCAACTCTTTATAGGTGGTCTCGGCCTGCGCGAGCTGGGCGCGGTTCTCGGTGAGCTCGCGCTGCACGGTCTGCAGGCGGAGGGCGTAGTTGCCGGCGGCCTCGCGGTTGCCGGCGCGGAGGTTGGCGGCGGTCTTGGCCCGCAGCTCGCGCTCCTCGTGCTCGAGCTTGCGGATCTGGGTCATCAGGCGCTCGCACAGACCGGCGTGGGCGGCGAGGCCCTCGTTGTAGTTGGCGATCTGCTTGCGCAGGTTCTCCTTCTCCATTTCCAGCAGCGCCTCGGGGTTGCGGCGCTCCATCCCGGAGATGAAGAGTCCGAAGAATCCGCGGATGAGGTTCGCGAGACGTTTGAACATGGGCTGACGGGCTCCTTGCGGTGCGGAAGTGTATCGCTTCGGAGAACAAATCGACGGGACGGGGCCGGGGGGCGGCTTGGCAGAGGGAGATTCAATGTTATTATGCGTCGCCCGGATCGCGGTCCAGGATGGGCGGAGGTCAACCCAAATGCAGAGAAGCAGACATAGTTATGTGCTGGGCGTACTCTGTTCAGCCGTCTTCACGGTCGCGGCGTACGCCCAGGCGAACGCCGTGCTCACCCTTTCCAGCGACGCCGTCTTCTGGGACGAGCCCGTGGTCGCCCACATCGAGGGCCACGGGTGCAAGGGCGAGAACGTCACCGGCCCGACCATCAACGAGACCGGCACCGGCAATTTCACCATCGACATCGACGTCGCCGACTGCGACGGGAACCTCAATCGCACCTTCGCGATCGACGTTCCGATCGAGCCGCTGTTCCCGAACTCGTACACCGTGCGCGTGCACGACGCCATCCGCCGCCTGTTCATCCCGGGGTGGGGACCGATGGACACGGCCAAGCTCACCGTGCACCGCCGGGCCACGCTCGACGTCGCGATCCCCGAGACGCCGACGAACTCGCTCACCGGCACCACGCTCATCTTCCGCGCGCCGGCGCGGACCGGCTGCGCCCAGTTCTCGCCGCCGACGGTGAAGGGCAACATCATCAGCGCCACCTTCGTCGACAACTGCCCGGTCATCCCTGTCGGCGGCCCGCAGACCATCGAGCAGGACTACGTCCTCGACCTCGAGCCGGGCGACTACGAGGTGCGCTTCTTCGACGCCACCGACGAGATCGTGCCGCTGATGCACCGCGAGCGGTTCACCGTCTACGACAAGGACCGCTGCGTCCCGTCCGACACCACGCTCTGCCTCGCCGACAACCGCTTCAAGGTGCAGGTGCAGTGGACCGACTTCCAGAGCCGCACCGGCGCCGGCCACGCCGTGCCCCTCGAGGGCCGCGGCGACAGCGGGCTGTTCTGGTTCTTCGGACCGGAGAACGTCGAGCTCACGGTGAAGCTCCTCGACGGCTGCGCCCTCAACAACCGCAAGTGGGTGTTCCTCTCCTCGGGCACCACCGTCGGCTTCACCCTGACCGTGACCGACACCCAGACCGGCGCGGTCAAAACCTACTCGAACGCGGTCGGGCAGTCGGCGCCTCTGACCTCCGACACCAACGCGTTCGCTTGCAACGGCGGATCGTAAATGACGACTCAGCGGCGCTCCCTCGGGGGCGCCGTCTTCGCCTGCCTGCTGCTGTTCGGCGCGGACGCGCCGGCGCAGCAGGCCAGCATCACCCTCTCGCAGGACGCGGCGCTGTGGAACGAATCGATCCAGGCGCGCATCGAGGGGACGGGCTGCAGCGGCGACCTGCGCGGCCCGTACTTCACCCCCCGGGACGGCGGCGGGATCCTGGACATCGATCTCACCGGCTGTAACCCGTCGACCGACAACGCCTTCGTGACGACGGTCGACCTCGGCGACTCGCTTCCTCCCGGCGTGTACACCGTGCGCGTATTCGACATCGCCCGGCACATCGCCAGCCCGCCCATTCCGCCGTTCGACAGCGAGACGGTGACCATCTATCGCCGCGCGTCGCTGGACCTCGACGTCATCGGCGTGCCGACCGATGCGGAGCGCGTGCGCCTGCGTCTCTCCGGCACGACCCGGAGCTGCGGCAATCTCTCGACGCCGGTCGTGAAGGGCAACGTCATCGAGCTGACCTGGGACGACCGCTGCGTCGATCCGTCGAAGACGCCGTCGGTGTGGGAGCGGGAGATCTTCGTCGGACCGCTCGCGGCGGGCGAGTACGAGATCCGCTTCTTCGAGCGGCTCCCGAACGGCGAGCTGCCGGTGCTGCATCGCGAGACCCTCACCGTGTACGACGCCGACCGCTGCGTGCCCGGTCCGGAAACGCTCTGCGTGCAGAACGGCCGGTTCAAGGTGGACGTGGCCTGGGAGGACTTCACCCACCGTACGGGCGCGGGCCACGCCGTGCCGCTGGCGGGGCGCAACGACAGCGGATTGTTCTGGTTTTTCGACGAGAAGAACGTCGAGCTGACGGTGAAGGTCTTGGGCGGCTGCGCCGTCAACAACAAGTATTGGGTCTTCCTCTCCTCGGGGACGACCGTCCGCTACGTCCTCACCGTCACCGACACCATGACCGGCGCCAGCCGGGTCTATGCGAATGCCCTCGGCGAGAGTGCGCCGCTGAAGGCCGACACTGCCGCGTTTTCCTGCACGAATTAGACAAACGCTGGCAGCTAACGCGCGCCGCAGGCCAGGGCGGCCAGGGCGGGGAAGATCACGTCCGCGTTGTCGATGGCGAACTTCTTCCGCAGCACGGCGCTGACCGAACGGTTGTTCGCGATCTCGCGTACGTCCGCCGATCCGGCCGCGGAGATCACGATCACCTGCGTGTTCGACTCCGGCTTCCGCGTCACCCGGGCCAGCACCTCCGCCCCGCTGAGCTTCGGCAGGCGGAGATCGAGCAGCATCAGCCGGTAGTCGCGCATGGCCGTGTGATCGAGGGCCTCGTAGCCGTCCGCGGCCTCGTCCACCGTGCAGCCTTCCGCCCGGAGGCGGCGCGCGAACAGCGTCCGGATGGCCTCGTCGTCCTCGACGATCAGACAGTCGCGGGTCCGCTCGATCGCCGCCTGCCGCTCCAGCCGCTCCACCACCCGGGCGATCTCCCGATTCATCGGGATCGCCGACTGGCCGCGCTCGATCTGCGCGAGCTCCGCCGTCGTCAGGCCCAGTTCACGGGCGAGCTGTTGAATGGTGAGACCGAGACTGATCCGGCGGGACCGAAGTTCTTTTGGGGACATTGGACGCGGCGTTAATTATCTCAAATTCGGCCGTCAACGAGCCATGAAAAAACTCCTCTTGACTTGGTTGTATCCCCACTCCTACACTCCCCCGATCCAAAAACCGACCGGTCGGCCGGTAAACCGGAGGGAACGCATGATCCGACGTCCGCTCGCCGCGCTGTTTCTCCTTCTTCTCCTGGCTGTGCCCGCCTTTGCCCAGATCGACAAGGGCACCATCGAGGCGCTCGCCTTCGACCAATCCAGGGCTCCCCTCCCCGGCGTGACCGTCACCGTCACCCGTCCGGAGACCGGCTACGAGCAGATCCTCGTCACCGACACCTCCGGCGCGGCCCGCTTCCCCGCCCTCCCGCCCGGCACCTACGAGATCAAGTTCGAGCTCGAGGGCTTCGCCGCGGTGCAGGCCCGGACGATCGTGCTCCGGGTCGGCCAGGAGGCCAAGGTGAACGTGGTCATGCAGGCCTCGGCCAGCGAGACCATCACCGTCAGCGCCGAGGCGCCGGTCGTGGACGTGCACAAGACCGACTCGTCGACGAACATCCTGCCCGAGCAGATCAACTCCCTGCCCGTGCAGGACCGCGACTTCCAGCGCCTGGCCTTCCTCGCCCCGGGCGTGCAGCGCGAGCGCGGCGGCTTCCGCTTCATCCAGGGCGGTCCGGTCCTCGGCGCCGGCGGCAACGCCTCCAACGCCACGATCTTCGTCAACGGCGTCGACCTCACCGACCAGATCAACGGCCTCGCCCGCGCCCGCTTCAGCCAGGACGCGGTGCGCGAGTTCCGCGTGATCACCAACCGCTTCGACTCGGAGATCGGCGGCTCGGCCGGCGGCGCGATCTCGATCGTGACCAAGTCCGGAACGAACGCCATGCACGGCAACGTGTTCGGCTTCTTCCGCGACGCCGAACTGCAGTCGAAAGGCGCGCTGGAGCTGCAGAAGAACGACGACTACGCGCGCCGCCAGCTCGGGTTTACGCTCGGCGGCCCGATCGCCCGCGACAAGGCCTTCTACTTCGCCTCGCTCGAGCAGATCAACGAAGACAACGTCACCTACTTCCGTCCCGGCGGCGCGTTCGCAGCCAGCGCCGCGGACGTCGACTTCCCCATCGATCAGACCCTCCTCTTCGGCAGCGTCGACGCGAACTTCAGCCAGCAGATGACCGGCGGGGTGAAGGTCGTGTACGAGAACTTCGCGCAGGACAACTTCCGGGTCGGCCACCGCTTCGGCGACGTCACCACCGACGAGTCGTACGGCCAGACCCTCGAGCGCCGGAACTGGAACGGCACGGCCGAGCACAACTGGTCGATCTCCGGTCATTCCTCGAACGAGGCCCGCCTCCAGTACGGCAAGCGCCGCTTCTACGAGCCGACGAACTCGGATGCGGTCGCGGAGTGGTTCTCCGGCGGCAACACCCTCAAGACCGGCGGCAACATCCTCGGCGACCTCCTCGGCGAGGGCTCGACCTGGGAGATCCGCGACACTTTCCACCACCACATCGCCGCGGGCCGCAGCTCGCACGACCTCAAGGCCGGCGTTTCCTTCCAGCACATCAAGGAGCGCTTCGTCCTCGACACCTACGCCACGGGCCTCTTCATCTACGTCGGCGACACGCGCGCCGTGCCGCTGGCGTACGCGTACGGCGTGGGCTCGTCCGACGTCACCAGCGACACCGACATCTACGGCCTCTTCCTCGAGGACTCCTGGCGCCCGAACGCCAAGCTGACCCTGAACCTCGGCCTGCGCTACGACCTCGACACCAACGGCAACAACGAGGGCTTCACCCACCCGTTGATCCCCGAGCCGCGCGACCAGGACACCAACAACTACCAACCGCGCTTCTCCTTCAGCTACGACCTCCGCGGCGACGGCACGAACGTCCTGCGCGGCGGCGCGGGCCGCTTCACCGGGCGCATGCTCCTCGTGCCGGCGCTGACCGAGCTGCAGCAGAACGGCGTCACCGGCCGCGTGACCTTCACCCGCCTCAACGGCGCGCTGTTCGGCCTCCCGGCGCTCACGCTCGACCCGAACAACCCGACCACCACCGGCATCCCGTCCAAGCCGTCGATCACGCTGCTCTCGCCCGACTTCCACAATCCGGAGTCGACTCAGGCCTCGCTCGGCTACACGATGAAGCTCGGCGCGTCGCGCCTCTTCCTCGACACCGAGGCCATTTATGTCGAGGGCGACGACGAGATCGTCATCCACGACAAGAACTGGAACGGCAACAGCGCCCCGGCGAACGCGCGCCGTCCCTTCACCGCCTACGACCAGGTCAACATGTACGAGAACCTCGGCCGCTCGGAGTACAAGGCCCTGGTCCTCAGCCTCAACGGCAACATCCGCCGCAGCGACTTGATCACGGCGTCGGTCACGTTCTCCGACAAGAAGAACATCGCCGACGACTTCAGCCCCGACTTCCCGACCGGCTATCCGAACGATCCGGCGAACATGGAGGCCGAGTGGGGCCACGCCCGCGGCCACGAGCGCTATCGCATCGTCGTCTCCGGCGTGTTCCACCTGCCGTGGGGTCTGACCGCGGCGCCGATCTACGAGTACGGCTCCGGCCAGCCGTGGACGCGGCGCGTCGGCACCGACGTGAACGGCGACGGCAAGAACTCCGACCGTCCCGCGGGCGTCGGCCGCAACGAGGAGAGCGGACCTCCGTTCCGCCAGCTCTCGCTGCGCGTGACCAAGGCCTTCGACTTCGCCCTGGGCAAGCTCGAGGCCATCGCCGAGGGTTTCAACCTGACCGACACGACGAACTTCGACGTGCAGTCGGTCATTGCCACCGACCCGATCGGATCGCCGGCGCGCTACCGGGCCACGCTCCCGGCGCGGGAGTTCCAGCTGGGACTCCGGTGGGTGTTCTAGAAACGTGGAGCGGCGGGCTCTCAGCCCGCCGTTCACCGGGGCCG
>JBIOTX010000166.1:0-4012 GCA_044866315.1 Thermoanaerobaculia bacterium
GATCACGGGTTCGCGACGTGACCCCGGGGCTAGGATGGTAGACCCCAGCGGACTCGAACCGCTGACCTCCACCGTGTCAAGGTGGCGCTCTAACCAGCTGAGCTAGGGGTCTTCACAGCGTGGGACCGGTGTCAACGAGCCGGCCGCGGAGGCTATTCCGCGGCGGGGCGCTCACGATAGCGGAGGCCGTCGGCGGCGGTCAACTCCGCGGCGGGCGTTGCGCTCACGCCCGCTTTCCGAGAAGGCGCGCCCGAAGCCAGGAGAAGAACGGCACCTTCACCGCAACCACCACTTCGGCTCCTCCCTCGGCGGCCTTGCGAAAGTCGATCTTGCCGCCGATCTGCGCGGCGCGCTCGCGCATGCTGCGGATGCCGACGTGATCCGCGGGGGCGTCGAGGGCGTCGGGCCCGACGCCGATGCCGTTGTCCGCCACGCGCAGACGGATCGTGCGGCCGGCCCGATGGACCTCGACGACGATCCGGGTCGCGTGCGCGTGGCGCACGGCATTGGTCATGGCCTCGCGCGCAATGGGGAGCAGCGCGTTCTCGATGTGCGGCGGGAGAGGATCGCCATCGGCAATGGTGAGGTCGATTCCCTCGGAGACGCCGGCGCGCATTTCCGCGACGATGGCGCGCAGGGCGTCGGCGAGGGTGGCCCGCTCGCCGGCCGCGTCATGGAGGCCGTGGACGATGCGGCGCGCTTCCTCGTTCGCGTGGCTGGTCAGCTCCATCGCCTTGCGAAGGTGCCGGTCCGCCTCGGCGGACGCATCCTGCATGGCTTGGCCGAGCGCCGTGAGCTGGAGTCGGATGGCGAAGAAATCCTGAGAGAGCGCGTCGTGAACGTCGCGGGCGATGCGAATGCGCTCGGCGAGGATCAGCCCATAGCGGCGCGACAGACGGCGAAGGCGCATCCGCTGCAACAGCCACGCGACCGCCAGGGCAGCGAGCGCCAGGAGGGCGTAGAACGGCAGCGAGCGGTAATACGGCGTCTCGACGTGGATCGCCAGCGGCGTCGCCAGTTGAATCCACGGCTCATCGCTCCGCCGCCGCATGCGCGCGCTGAATTCATAGTCGCCGCCGCGCAATTGCGTGAACTGGGCGATGCCTTTCGGGTTCGTCGCGATCCACCGGTTGTCGAAGCCTTCCAGCTTGTACTCGTATTCGGCTTCCTCGGGGGCGATGAACGTCGGCGCGATCATGTGAATCTGCAGACGTTTCGCGCCCGCGGGCACGGTGATCGGCTTCGCCTGGGGCGCGCTGGCGCCGTCGATCCGGACGTTCGTGACCGTGATCGGAGCGTGCCACGATGACGTGGTCTTCGCGCCTGGATCCACGACCGAGACCCCTTTCGCCGTCGGGATCCACAAGCGGCCGTCGGATGAGCGCAGCACGCCGGGTTGCGCGCCGCCGACGCAGTCGTTCGAGCGAAGGCCGTCGGCGCGCGTGAACCGGGTCAGCGGAACGTGCTGCCGGATGCCGTCCGCGGCAGCGTTGAGATCGCTCAGCTTCGCGCGCAGAAGACCGCGACCGGTCGCGAGCCAGAGATTGCCGTGGCCATCGGCGCGCACCTGCATGATCTGGGACGGCACTCCGTGTTTCTTCGCCAGCAGGCGCCTGGTCTCGCCGCGCAGGCGCTCCAGGCCCACTTCCGTGCCGATCCAGACGTCGCCGTTTGCATCCTCTTCGAAGACGTACGTCGTGGCGAAGCGCGGCTCGAAGGGAGCTGCTCTCTTTTCGAAGCGCTCGCCGGTCCGGACGCTGAGGCCCAAGACCGTTCCGACCAGCATCCGGCCGCGATGGTCGGTGTGAAATGCCAGCACCTGCGCCGCGGCGAGCCCGTCGTCCACCCCGTAGGAAACGAAACGCCGTCCGTCGAATCGTGCTGCACCACGGGTCGTGGCGGCCCACACCGTGCCTTGGCGATCGAGTGCCAGCGCCACGATCATGTCGCTCGGCAGACCGTCGCGCATCCGGAAGCAGTCGAGGGTGCCGCCGCGAAGGCGGCAGAGGCCGAACGCGTGCGTGCCCATCCAGACGTCGCCGTTCGGCGCCGGAAGCACGCTGATGATGATGTCTCCGCTCAGTCCCTGCTTCGACGTGTAGGTCGTCCATCGCCCGCCGTGAAGGCGCGCCGCGCCGCCGCCGTTCGTTCCGAACCACACCCCGCCGTCGGAATCCTCTGCGACCGACCAGGCGATGCCCGTCGGCAGCCCCTCGCGCGCGCCGAGGGTGGTGAACATGGCATCGCGCAGCTGATTCAGCCCGCCCGTCTGCGTGCCGATCCAGAGACTGCCCTCGCGGTCCTCGAAGAGGGAGACCGCGACGTCGTCGGTCAGGCCGAGGCTGCTGTCGAAGCGCTCCACCGTCGCGCCGTTGTCGCGATAGACCCCGGAGGAGGTCGCGATCCAGAGATTGTCGTGCCGGTCGACGGTGAGCGCCCACACGGCGCTCTTCAATTCGGGATGCGCATGCGGCGTCACGGCGCCGCCGTCGATGCGCAGCACCCCGTGCTCCGTGCCCATCCACAGGCTTCCCCGCCACGACGCGATCGCGCGCGCGCTGACCTTGTCGAACGGCGGCGGCAGCGCGAGCGCCTGAAAGCGCCGCCCGTCGACCCGGCACACCGCCTCGTTGGTCGCGACCCAGAGCACGCCGTGCGCGTCCTGATGAATGGCCTGGATCTCGGTTCCCCGGATGCCGTCCTTCTGATCGAAGACCGTGAGCGCGCCCGAAGCCAGCCGGAACATCACGCCGCCGCTCACGCCACCCCACACTGCACCGTCGGACGTTTTCGCGACCCTGGTGATCCCGATCGTCAGGCGCTTGGGCAGGACCAGCCGGGTGAAGACCCCGCCGCGCTGCCGGACGACGCCGTCGGCCGTCCCGATCCAGAGCTCCTCGCCGAATGCGCTGAGGGACCGAATCGTGTTCGACGTGAAGGCGGGGGTGTTCTCGGAGGAGACGACGGTGAACTCCATTCCGTCGAAGCGAATGAGGCCATCGAGGGTGCCGAGCCAGAGAAAGCCGTCGGAGGTCTGCGCGATCGGGCGGATCGACGCGGACGCCAGCCCTTCCTCGGCGCCCCATTTGCGGTGGACGTACTGCTGGACCGATTTCGCCGGATCGAGCGCGAACGACGCCTCGCAGACGAGGAGCGCGACGAGCATCAGCGCTGTACGACGCGCTCGCATGGAGGCCCCTTGGCCGCGCGATCCTGAAAACACGAACACCGCTGCCTATTGTTAACGTGAGCGGTGTCGAATGGTTTGCCCCCCACTGTTCTTGACAACCAGCCGCCGAAGACTTACTCCTAAATGTTTAGGAGGAAGTCGTGACCTGGCGTCAATCGATCCTCATCGGCCTCTTCGCAGCGACGTCCGTCTACGGCCAACAGCCGAAGAACGTGAAGATCCTGGTCGGTCTCTCCCGCCCCGAGGTCCAGCGGGTGATGAACCAGATGCGCGCCGGCCTCGGCGTGCACTGCCACTACTGCCACGTCACCGGCCAGGACCCCTCGATCGACGGGACGCCGCAAAAGGAGCGCGCTCGAGAGATGATGCGCATGGTCATCGATCTCAACCAGCGCCACTTCGGCGGGCGGGACGTGGTGACCTGCTTCACCTGCCACAACGGCAGGCCGCACCCGGCGCTGGCTCCTCCGCTCCCGCAGGCTCTGCCTCGTGACCTTCCCGCCAATCCCCCCGTTGCGGAAACGAAAAAGCCTCCTTCGGCGTCGGAAGTCCTCCAGCGATACGTCGCTGCCGTCGGGCGGATCGTGCCGGCGGCGGAGCCGCGCATGATCATCGCCACGCGTGCGACACCCCTCGGAGGACCGGTGGCCATGAAGGTCTTCGAGTCGGGCGATCAGATGCGACTGGACATCACCCTTCCCGACGGCACTGCGCTGACGCACGTCCTGACCGGCAGCGGCGGCTGGATCCGCGACAAGTCGGGTGTGCGCGAGATGCAACCGGAGGAAGTCATCGGCGCCCGCATGGGCCGGCGGGCCTTTG
>JBIOTX010000167.1:0-42578 GCA_044866315.1 Thermoanaerobaculia bacterium
GGGTGAAGGGATTGGCGGTACGAGCCCAGTGGTAGCCACCCCAGGAGTGGCTGGCGACGGCCGGGACGGCGGCCAGGACGAGGAGAACCAGGACGACAAGGAAACGACGATGCATGAACTCTCCTTACTTGGTTGGTGCTGATCGATCGGAACAGACCTGTTCTGTTCGCAACCTCAAACTTGCCGATGAGACAGGATCGCGAAAGGCAATCGGGAGGCCACCCGGCCGAAAATCGCAAAGTGTTCTAATCACAGAAGATCGAGTGCTGCCGGGATTCGCGCTCGGGTCAGAAATGATGCCGATGGCTCACATTCGGACCCGGCATGGGATCAGGAAGGAACCCCGAGGTCGGCGGATCGATCGCTGCAAGGAGTCTCGAATGAAATATCCCATCCGCATGAACGAGATCACGCGCGGACTGCTGCTGGTCGTGTCGGCGCTCCTCCTCTTCGCCTGCGGCGGAGACGAGAGCATGGCGCCGAGGAGCGCCGCTGCGCACCGCGAGGCACAGGCGAAAGACATCCCCTTCACAGGCGGTCACGACCACGGCGGGCACGAGGCCGCCACTGCGACAAGCGGCACGGCGGAGATGGATCACGCCGCGCACGGCGCGGCCGGAGCGGTCGATCACGCGGCCATGGGGCACGGCACTGCGGACCACGCGCAGCATGGAACGACGACGCCCGCGCATGATCACCATGCCGGCATGCAGCACGGCGCAACGACTCCGGGAGCCGACCCGCATGCACAGCACCGGCAGCCCGCGGCCGGCGCGCAGATGGATCATGCCGGGCACGGGGCGCCCGCCGCGGCCGGAACGGACCCGCACGCGGGACACGCGATGCCCGGCGCAGCGGCGGCGCCGACCACCGCCAGCGCGCCGCGATCGAATGCGGAGATGCGAAGCGTTCAACCGTCGTCGACGCTGCAGCCGGACGTCTTCGATGCCCCGGCCGCGAGCTCCGTTGCCGAGGCGGCGAAGGCGGCGCAGGGCGGCGGACATGAGGGACATTCGATGCGCGGCATCACCCCGGGCACCGATCGCGAGAACCCGCCCACGCCGATGCCGGCGACGCGCGACCGGAAGAAGAACTGAAGAAGAGGATGTATCGATGAAGCACACCAACACGATTCTCGCCGCGCTCGCGGCGATCGCCCTGACGGGCTGCGCGAGTATCCCCCGCGACGCGGGCGCGGATGACGTGCAACAGGTCCTCAGAGAGCGTGGAAGTCCGCAGGTCGAATGGAGAGCGCAGCCCGCGACGGCGGACGACGAGCGCGTCGCGGCGATGCTGCGGGACGAGCTGACCGCCGACGAAGCCGTGGCCGTGGCCATGCTCAACAACCCGCGCCTGCAAGTCACGCTCGCGGAGCTGGGAATTGCGCGCGCGGATCTGATCGAGGCGAGCACGATCACCAACCCGATCTTCGAGCTCGAGATCCGCTATCCCGGCGAGCCGTATCACCCCTACGAGCTGCGGCTCGCCCAATCGCTGATCGAGTTGATCCAGCTCCCGCGCCGCCGCGCGCTTGGACGTGCCGCCTTCGACGCGGCACAGATGCGCGTCAGCTCGGAAGTGCTGCGCTTCGCCGCCGATGTCCGTTCCGCCTATTACGACCTGCTCGCGGCAACGCAGCACGTGGCGCTGAGCCGGACCGCCGCCGCCGCGGCGCAGACGACCGCGGAAGTGGCCATGAAGCAGCACGCGGCGGAGAACATCACCGACCTCGATCTCGAGAACGAGCAGGCTCTGTACGAGCAGGCCAAGCTCGATCTCGCCCGCGCCGAGCAGCGCGTGCTTCTCGCGCGCGAGGCGCTGATCCGGGCCATGGGTCTGCGCCACGCAGCGGCGGAGTGGCGGCTGCCGGAGACCTTCCCGCAGCTCCCGCCGGCGGAGATGGATCAGACCCAGCTCGAGCAGCTTGCCGCGGCGCAGCGGCTCGATCTGGCCATCGCCCGACGCGAGGTCGACGCGGCGCGGCAGCGAGTGCCGCTGGCGAGGCTGGCGGCGCTGGAAGAAACGGAGCTCGACGTTCACTACGAGCGCGAGCCGGACGGCAAGCACACGGTTGGTCCCGGAATCGAGTTTCCGATCCCGATCTTCAACACCGGGCGGGCCTCACGGACGCGCGCGGAGGCGCAGCTTCTCCGCGCCCGGCACGCGCTGAACGCCATCGAGGCGGAATCGTCGTCGCAGCTGCGCGCGGCCCGGGCGACGGTGGCGGAGGCACGCGCCCGCGTCGAGTACTACCGCGACGTCGTCGTGCCGCGGCGCGCGCGGATCGTGGAGCTGACCAAGCTCGAGCACAACGCCATGCTGGTCGGCGTCTTCCAGC
The DNA here is from genome assembly GCA_044866315.1 of Thermoanaerobaculia bacterium. Taxonomy (GTDB): domain Bacteria; phylum Acidobacteriota; class Thermoanaerobaculia; order Gp7-AA8; family Gp7-AA8; genus QHVT01. Next base: position 2,339 of record JBIOTX010000167.1, read on the forward strand.
TCCTGCAGGCCAAACAGAACGAGATGCAGGCCCGCCGCGACTTCATCGAGGCCCAGCGCGAGTACTGGAGCGCGCGCACGGACCTCGATCGCGCCCTGCAGGGCATCGCCCCGGACACGTCATTCAGAGGAGATCGCTAGCCATGCCGTTCACACGCCGCAGTCTTTTGTTTTCCGGTCTCGCGGGCGCGGCGACGGGCCTGCTGAGCAGCACGCGCGCATTCGCGCAGCGCCTCCGTCCCGCCGGCGCGAGCGGCCCGCCGCCGAAGCCGGATGCGGCGCAGCGGCGCAGCGGCCGCGCGCCGGTCATCACCCCGAACGGCACCTCCCTCCCCTGGCGGATGGTGGACGGGGTGAAGGAGTTTCATCTCATCGCCGAGCCGGTGCGGCGCGAGTTCGTGAACGGCCTCGAGGTCAACTGCTGGGGCTACAACGGCGTCACGCCCGGTCCGACCATCGAGGCCTTCGAAGGCGACCGGGTGCGGCTCCTGGTGACGAACAAACTGCCCGAAGGGACGTCGGTGCACTGGCACGGCTTCATCCTGCCGAACGGCATGGACGGGGTGGCCGGCCTCAATCAGCCGAAGATCCAGCCCGGCGAAACGTACGCCTATGAGTTCACCCTGCAGCAGACCGGCACGCTGATGTACCACCCCCACTTCGACGAGATGACCCAGATCGCCATGGGCATGCACGGCTTCTTCATCATCCACCCGCGCGATGCCAGCGTCCGCCGGGTCGATCGCGACTTCGCCATCTTCCTCAACGAATGGTTCATCAAGCCCGGGACGGCCACGCCCGATCCGACGGTGATGCTCGACTTCAACACCTTCACCATGAACAGCCGCGTCTTCCCGGGCACGGAGCCCATGCTCGTGCGAACGGGAGATCGCGTGCGCATTCGCCTGGCCAACCTGACCATGGACTCGCACCCGATCCACATCCACGGGCACGCGTTCTACGTGACCGGCACGGACGCCGGTCCGATTCCGGAGCCGGCGTGGTGGCCGGAGAACACGGTCAACGTGCCGGTGGGAACGACGCGGGACATCGAGTTCACCGCCGACAACCCGGGCGACTGGTCCTTCCACTGCCACAAGACCCACCACGTGATGAATCAGATGGGGCACGACCTGCCGAACCTCCTGGGTATCGATCCGTCCAGCACCCAGCAGCGCCTCGACCAGCTCGTGCCCGGAACGATGGTCATGGGCGCGAACGGCATGGGTGAGCACGCCGACCACCAGGGGATGATGGCCATGCCCCGCAACAGCATCCCCATGCTCGGCGGCCAGGGCCCGTACGGCAACATCGACATGGGGGGCATGTTCACGCTCGTGAAGGTGCGTGACGACATGGACTACTCGCGCGATCCGGGCTGGTACGAGCAGCCGCCCGGCACGTCGGCGCGGAAGGTGAGCCCATGAAGCGCGCTGTCGTGCTCGAAGTTCGCCGCGCCGAAACCGCAGCCGCAGCCCGAGCCGGAGCCCGGGCCGCAGCTGGAACCGCTGGCGCAGTCGAAACAGCGCTGAGTCAGCGCATCGAGACGTCCTGCAGCTCGTTTGGCCCCGCACTGCAGGCGTTAGGCGCGCGCGGCTCGTGAATGATACCGTTTTTTATCGATTCGTCCATGCCGGCTTGCGCTTCTCCAGAAACGCGTTCAGGCCCTCGTTGGCGTCGCTGGTCTGCATCAGCTCTTCGAGATAGAGGCGCTCGACCTTGGCCAGGCGCTCGTCGAAGTCGGCGGTCTGGGCGAGGCGGAAGGCTTTCTTGGCCATGCGCACGGACGACGCGCTCTGGCGATAGAGCCGGCCCAGCCACTCCTCGGCCCGGCGCTCGAACTCGTCGAACACGAAGACGGCATTGACCATACCCAGGGCCTCGGCGGTGGCCGCATCGACGGCGTCGCCGGTGAGGAGGAGCTCCAGTCCCTTGCGCGGCGCGATCTGGCGCGAAAGCTGGTAGGCGGCCACGGGCGGGAAGACGCCGAGCTGGATCTCGGGCTGGGAGAAGCGGGCCCGGTCGGAGGCGAGGACGAAGTCGCAGGCCAGGGCGAGCTCGCATCCGCCGCCCAGGGCCGCGCCGCGCACGAGGGCCACGGTGACGAGGTCGAGGCGGGCCAGGGCGCGGAAGCAGTCGTGGAAGAGCGAGAGCATGGTCGTCACGCGGTCGCCGAGGTGGTCCTGCACGCTCGCGCCGGCGGAGAAGGCCTTGCCGCCGGCAGCGTCGATGATCAGCGCGTGACGGTCCGCCTTCACCTGCGCGAGCGCGTCGCGCAGCTCGCCGAGCATTTCGATGTCGAGAATGTGCAGCGGCGGGTCGTTGAGCGCGATCCGGTACGCGTGGTCGTCCGTGGAGAAGGTGATCTTCGGCATGGGGCGCGAATGTTATCGCGCCGCGCGCCGCTTGGCCGGAGGGACGGTGATGGAGGTCGTCCAGACCTCGATGGAGTGCTCGGTCAGGAGGTACAGCGCCGTCCCGGCGAGCGCGGCCGAGCGGACGTTCGACGGCACGTCGAACGTGGTCGCCGGGCTCCACGCCGGCAGCGCATACACCTCCGGCTGCGCGCTGCGGCCGGTGATGACGGCGCAGTCACCGAAGATGCGCAGCTGCTGCGACGACGAGTTGACCGCGCTGAAGCGCTCGCCCTCCAGCACCAGGGCGCTCTCCGAGTACGTGTACAGCTTGTCGCCGAGGATGTGGACTTTGCCGGCGCCGAAGGCGATCGAGACCGCGCTGGTGGGACTGGCGGCCGAGGCGAGCTGCGAGGGGTGCAGCGGATCGGCGATGTTGTAGACGCGCACCTCGCCGGGGAGGCCGGGCAGATCGAAGAGCGCGTGGGCGCGCGCGCCGGTGACGCTGACGTCGATGACCCCTCCAGTGAGCGTGGCCGTCACGGCGAGCGTCCTCGGATCGAGGACGAGCGTCTTCTCTTCGCATCCGGTGGTGGTGCAGCCCTTCGAGAACGCGACCCACACCGCGTCGCCGGCGGTGAAGACGCGCAGCGGCTGGGCGTCTTTGCCCTCGTCGATGGTCCTCTCGCCGAGGAGCACGGCGGCGCTCGAGTACGCGGCCACGGTGCCGTTGCCGGCCAGCGTGATCAGGCGGTCGGCGGTCGCGGCAATGTCGAGGACGCCCGCGCCGCGCACGCCGGAGAGGAAGCGCGGCGCCTCGCCGAACTCGGTCGAGTGCAGGTCCACGCCGGCGTCGCCGAAGAGGTACAGCCGGCCGGCGGAGGCGACGGCCTTGGAGAAGTAGCGGTTCACCGGCGGCTCGACGGCGAAGCCGGGCTGCGGCGCGAGATAGCTGATGCTGATCATTCCCTCGGTGGTCGCGATGACCGCGCGCTGTCCCGCGGCATGCATCGAGATCGCGTTCGCCGGCAGCGCGTGCGCGCGAGCGAGCGTCTTGGTCGACGCGTTCCAAACCAGGAGCGTGCGGTCGCCGAGGACGAGGAGGTCCGATCCGGAGAAGAGCAGCTGGCGGGGGAGGACGTTGTTCGAGCCGGGCAGGACGGCGATGTTCCCGCTGGCCAGGTCGACCACGCTGATGCCGCTGAAGGTGAACACCGCGGCCTGGGACGCGCTGAGGGCGAGTCCGCCGATGGCCGCGCCGCTGACGCTGAACGCGCGCGGCGCCTGGGTCAGATCGCCGTTCGCAAAGTAGCGGATGTTCGTCACCCCCGCCTCCGTCACCTCGGCCAGCGCCAGCGACGATCCGAAGCGCACGAGGTCGACGAACTTCGCGCCGCCCAGGTTCACCTGCTGCGGCGTGGCGTCGGTGACCGGGGCGACGGTCCAGACCGAGCCGTCGTCGAGCAGCGCGGTGACGAGCTGGCCGTTGATCACGGCCTTCTTCACCGTGGCCCGGAACGTGGCGCTCCAGGTGGTCTGGCCGTCGATGAGCAGCGAGGTCTTCGGGCCGGAGGACGCGAGCAGCTCGTTGCCCCGCGTGTCCTGGAGGGTCATCCCGCTGACGTTCCAGCTGCGCAGCGGCTCGAGCACGGCGTTCAGCTCGGCGATGGCCGCGGCGGTGGTGAAGTAGGCCTTGTCGCCGGCGAGGAGCGCGCTCGTGGTCGCGCCGCCGCCGTAGCTGAGGAGCGGGTAGGGCGGGGCGAGCGGGGAGATGTCGAACGTCACCAGGCCGATGTCGCCGGCGGCGACGTAGAGCGAGTTGCCGGCGCGCTCGATGGCGAAGACGCCGTTGGCCGTGCCGCCGGTCGGGGCCAGCAGGACCTCGTACAGCTCCGCCGGACGGGTGGGCTGGGTGAAGTCGACCGCGCGCAGGGTGCGGTCCGGACCGGCGATGAAGTACGCGCCGCTGGCGGTCGTGGCGAAGGAGGTCGAGCCGTAGGGCACGCGGGCGATGCGGGTCGTGCCGCCGAAGAGGTCCGTCTGCTGGCCGAGGTCGTCGGAGACGAAGACGAAGCCCTGCGGCGACGCGTGCACGGCGGCCGAGCGCGAGAACGACTCCAGGCTGCCGGTGCGCTGCGGGACTGTGGCCACGGTGATGGAGAAGACTTCCACCGTCGGATCGCCGTCGGCGGCGTAGAGGGTCGTGCCGGCGACGGCCAGCGAGGTCACGTTCGGCTTCGACGTGGCCATGGTGACGTTCGAGCGCAAGGGGTTGTTGACGTCGAAGAGGTTGAAGTGGGCGAGGCCGTTCTTCGTGGCCACGAAGAGAGCGGTGGTCACGGCGATGTCGTTGATGGTCGCGCCGGCATCGACGCTGCGGACGACCTCCAGCACCTTGCCGTTGCGGCGCACGACGTAGATCTGCGAGCCGCTCCCGGCGTAGGCGATGCCATTGCCGTTCGTGGCCACGACCCGCGTGGAGCCGGGAAGAGGGAGGGAGTCGAGGATCACCGGCGCGCCGCCGGAGCGGTCGAACAGCTGCAGCCCGTAGCCGGTGGCCAGCCAGAGGAAGTTGCCGTCGAGGGCGATGTCGTAGGCGGTGGTCCGGAACTGCCCGCTGTATCGCGGGCTCCAGGAGCACTCCGAAAAGGCCGACGACGAAAAGGAGAGGACCAGGAGGAACGCCGCTATCACACGCCCGCGCATGGGGGGATTTTAACGCCACACGGACCTGTGGCGAACGTCATGGCGGGCGGCGACGCCCGCCCGAACACTCCGTTTCATGCTCGCCACCCTCCTCCTCTCCGCGCTCGTCTCCGCCCCTCCCGCCGACTACGTGGTGTCGAAGTTCGCCGGGCACCGGGTGGTGATCGTCGGCGAGTCGCACTGGGTGCGCCACGAGGTGAATCTCATCCGCGAGGTCGTGCCGCGCCTGAAGTCCGCGGGCGTGTCGATGATGGCCATCGAGATGCTGCCCGCCCGGTTCCAGGCCCGGCTGGACGCCCTCATCGAGGCCAAGGAGTGGAACGAGGCCGAGGCCATCGCCCTGTATCGCGGAGGCGACTGGCCGTACCGCGAGTACGTGGAGATCCTCCACGAGGCCTGGAAGCACAAGGTGCGGGTGATCGGCCTCAGTCCCGATCCCGACTGGCGCGAGAAGCTCCAGTCCGGCGGCCTGGGATACGACGAGCTGGCGGCGAAGCTGGTGAAGGAGGCCATCGGCCGCGACCAGCGCATCCTCGTCTATTGCGGCTCGCATCACGCCTTCAGCCGCTACCTGCAGCCGGAGAAGCCCAACTCGGGCACGCGCGTCTACCGCTACATGCAGCGCATGGGCAACCTCCTCCTCCGCGACCTCGGCGACGACGTCTTCACGATCATCGTGCACCGGCCGTGGCAGTGCTTGGTCGACGGCCAGTGGACGTACTGTCTTCCCTTCGACGGCGCGATCGACTGCGCGATGAAGGAGCCCGCCGGCTTCGACGTCGCCGGCTCGCCGTTCGCCGAGCTGCGCTTCGCCAGGAACATGTACTACGCCTTCGGCTATCCGTCGCTGCGCCTGGTCGACTTCGCGGACGGCTTTCTCTGGTTCGGGCCGGTGGAGGCGTTCGAAGGCGTCTCGCTCATTCCGCTCGATCAGTACGAGCCGGACGAGGCGGCCCGCGCGCAGCACGAGGCGGAGTGGGCGAAGGAGGAGAAGCGGCTCGCGAGCTTCGTGGAGTCGTCGAAGTGGGCGCACCTCAAAGACTGGCGCTCGCGATGTACCGAAGGGCCTTCTTCACGTACGACGGGTGCGGCACCGCGCCCATAGCCGCGGGATCGATCCACTGATACTCGCCCCCGCGGGCCCGCCGCGGCAGCTCCGCCGCGTAGACCGCGAACTCGATCCGCCGCGTGGTCACCGTGTGCCGGAACGTGCCGAGGAGGGTGGGACGGATCACCCGGAGCGGGCGGCCGGCGAGAAGGGAGGAGTCGCCGTGGGGGAGGTGAAACATCGCGTGCATGAGCGGGCCGGTCTCGCGGCGCATGAGCACGCGACCTGAGGCGTCGCGGACGAGGTAGAGCGGGATGCGCAGCTCGCGCGTGGGCTTCTTCTCCTTCGGCGCGGGGAGCTCGTCGACGCGGCCGGTGCGGAGGGCGACGCAATGCCTGGCCACGGGGCAGACGAGACAGGAGGGATTGCGCGGCGTGCACACGAGCGCGCCGAGCTCCATCAGCCCCTGGTTGAGGGCGCGCGGCGACTTGCAATTCTCCACCAGCGCGGTCGCGCGCTCCCAGGCGTCGCCGTCTTCGCCGAACAGCCTGGCCACGACCCGGGCGACGTTGCCGTCGACGATCGGCGCGCGGACGTCGAAGGCGATCGAGGCGATCGCCCCGGCGGTGTAGCGGCCGATGCCGGGAATGGTCAGGAGCTCCTCGACGGACCGCGGCACGCGTCCGCGGAAGCGCTCCATCACCTCGGCCGCCCCGGCGCGTAGCATGCGCGCGCGGCGGTAGTAGCCGAGGCCCGACCAGGCGGCGGTCACGTCGTCGTCGGAGGCGGCGGCGAGGTCGGCGAGCGTGGGGAAGCGGGCCAGGAACCGCTCAAAGTACGGGAGGACCACCTCCATGCGGGTCTGCTGGAGCATGATCTCGGAGACCCAGACGCGATACGGGTCGTAGTCGCCGCGCCAGGGAAGGGGGCGCTGGTGGTGGCGGAACCAGGATTCGACGAGGCGGGCCAGGGTCTGGGGGTCCGTGGATTGCAACGGCTTATTGTATTCTTCGGTTCGTTTCGACCGAGGCCAAGGGATGAACGAACAACAGCTTCAGGGCTCGCAGCCCGATACGGAGCAGGGCAAGTACGTCTACTGCATCATCAAGACCGACACGCCGCGCGACTTCGGTCCGGTCGGCATCGGCGGGCGCGGCGACCGGGTCTACAGCGTCCACTACCGCGAGTTCGCGGCGGTGGTCTCCAACTGCCCGCTGATCGTGTTCGATCCCACGCGCGAGAACGCGCTGGCCCACGAGCACGTGAACGAGCTGGTGATGAAGGACTTCACCGTCCTTCCGATGAGCTTCGGCACGGTCTTCCGCACCGAGAACGACATCAAGGAGTTCCTCAAGGGCACGTACGAGGCCCTGAGCGACGTCCTCCAGAAGATGGAGGGCAAGATCGAGTTCGGCCTGAAGGTGAACTGGGACAAGGACCAGGTCATCAAGGAGATCGAGAACGAGAACGAGGAGATCCGGCGGCTCAAGGACGAGATCCAGTCCAACACCTCGACCTCCACGTACTTTTCGCGCATGCAGCTCGGCCGGGTGGTCGAGTCCGCGCTCCAGGCCAAGGCCGACGCCTACGTGACCGAGATCTACGAGGCCCTGCGCGACGCCGCCATCGCCTCCCGCTCGAACAAGCCCATCGGCGACAAGATGATCATGAACGCGGCGTTCCTGGTCGAGCGCGACAAGACCCGCGCCTTCGACGACCAGATCTCCGACATCGCCAAAAAGTACGAGAACAAGCTCTCGTTCCTGTATACGGGGCCGTGGCCGCCGTATAACTTCGTGAACATCCGGCTGAAGCTGGAACGCGCCGAACGCTGAAGGCCCCACCATGGCCTTTCTCCTCGACGACATCCTCCTCCTCCCCATCAAGGGGCCGATCGCCGGCTTCAAGTGGGTCATGAACACGATCCAGAAGATGGCCGACGAGGAGCTGCTCAACGACCAGCCGTGGAAGGAGCGGCTGATCGAGCTGCAGATGCGGCTGGAGCTGGGGGAGATCAGCGAAGAGGAGTACGCGGCCGAGGAGAAGGTGGTGTTCCAGGCCCTGCGGGACATCCGGGCGCGGCGCGAGGAGATGGCCCGGCAGATGGCCGCCGAGCGCGACGAGGAAGAGGGCGGGATCGGGGTGTATACGGGCTACGGTGAATGATGAGCTTCGCGAGCTGATCTCGCGGCGGGTCGTCCTCTTCGGCGGCAAGGGCGGCGTCGGCAAGACGACGATCGCTACCGCCGCCGCGCTGCTCTACTCCGAAACGCGCCGCACCATCCTCTTCAGCACCGACCCCGCCTCCAACCTCGCCGACCTCGGCGTCCCCTTCGAGTCCTTCGACGCCAACGCCCTCTACACCCGCTTCCTCGGCCAGCACCTCGACTCCTTCCTCGAGATCGGCGACCGCGGGACCTATCTCGACCGCGAGGAGCTGCGGCGCCTCTTCGAGCTGTCCCTGCCCGGCGTGGACGAGCTCATGGCCTGGATGCGCATCGGCGAGCTGGTGGAGGAGAACGAGGACGCGATCGTGGTCGTCGACACCGCGCCGACGGGCCACACGCTGCGGATGCTGTCGTCGTCCGAGCACTTCCGCCAGCTCGCGCTGGCGCTCGATGCCATGCAGGAGAAGCATCGGACCATGGTCCGCCAGTTCACGCGCCGCGACGTGCGCGACGCCATGGACGCGTTCATCGAGGACTTTGACGCGCGCGCCGCGCGGCGGCGCGCGCTGCTCACCGACCCTGCCCGCGCGGCCTTCGTCCCGGTGATGCTCTCCGAGCCGTGGGTCGTCGAGCAGACCCTGCGCCTCATCTCCGAAGTCTCGATCGACGTGCCGTTCGTGATCCTTAATCGGGCGCACCCGGAATGCGCGCGCGAGCGCGACGACGCGGCGCGCGCGCGTCTCGCCCCGCGGCGCGTCGTGGACGCGCCGCGGGCCTGCGTGCCGCTGGACTCCGCCGAGCGCATTCGCGCGTGGATGTTTGGGAGTGCGGCGGCATCGCCGCCGCTTTCCAAAGCGGCAGCTCCGCTGCCGCACTCCAAAATCGAGGCGCCTTTGCTCTTCCTGGCCGGCAAAGGCGGCGTTGGCAAAACGACTCTCTCCTCCGCCCTCGCCCTCCAACGCGCAGCCGCAAACCCCGACAAGCAGTACGTCATCCTCTCCGTCGACCCCGCCCACTCGCTCCGCGACGTTTTCGCGCACGAACCGCCGCCAAAGAACCTCCGCGTCGAGACCATCGACACCCGCGCCAAGTGGCGCCGCTTCCGCGACTCCCTCGGCGCCGAGATCGAGCGCGCCGTGGACTCCCTCACCCCGCGCGGCCTGACCTTGCAGCACGACACCGAGGCCATGCAGAAGCTGGTGGAGATCGCCCCGCCGGGAGCGGACGAGCTCTTCGCCATCACCCGCCTCGCCGACCTGGCCAATGACGAGTCCCTCGCCGGCGTCATCGTCGACACCGCCCCCACCGGCCACTTCCTGCGCCTCCTCGACCTCCCCGTGGTGGCGGGCGAGTGGGTGCGCGAGTTCATGCGCATCCTCCTCCGCTACCGCGAGCTCATCCCCCCCGGCCCCCTCGGCGAGGAGCTGGTCACCGCCTCCCGGGCCCTCAAGTCCCTCGACGAGACCCTGCACTCCGACCGCGCGGCCGTGATCGTCGTGACCCGCCCGGAGCGCATCGTCATCGCCGAGACGAAGCGCCTCATCGAGAACCTGCGCGCCCGCGGCATCCCCCTCGGCGGCGTCATCGCGAATTACGTGACGCCGGAGACGGACTGCGCCTGCGACCGGGCCATGCGCGCGTTCGAGATGGAGGCGCTGGCGGAGTTGGAGGTGAGTGCGGTGATCGAGCGAAGCGAGGAGGCGCCGGTGACGCTGGAGGCGCTGCAGGGATTGATGACCTTTGTCTCGGCGACATAGAGCGCATCGGTCATGACGAACTGCAACGTTCGACAAGGCAGATGGTCAGCCGCAAACTCCAGGACACGACGTCCATTCGCCTTGGTGATTTGCCAATGACTCAGCATCCCGAGAGGCGACGCCTCTTTCGGGAGATCCATCTCGTCCACGACCCTGCGCAGCGTTGCCGCTGCGCGGGCGGATGCGATGTCGCCGGAGCGCTTTCCTCGCAGGACGCGGTCGAACAGCTCGTCGACGATCTGCAGCTCGGGAGTCACGTGCTTCTTGCCGAGGTCGCGAACTCCATCCGGTGTCACCTGCACGGTCCATAGGATCTGGGGCTCCGGGCATTGACCGCAGCTGTAGAACGTCTTGTATGAATCCTTCATAGGGATCACCAGCGTTGCGCCGTCGAGCACGACCGGCCCGGTGTCCACTGAAACCGCGTAGGACCGGGCCAGCAGCGGCACGGCCTCCTGCCCGTTCCACTCCCAGATGCTCAGTTGTTTGTTCCACGTCCCGCCGGCCGGCGCCGCTCCCTCGGCATCCACATAGAATCGCGGCTCACCGGTGCGGCTCGGTGGTAACCGGCCGATCTCGCCGCGAAGCGGCCCATAGCCCCAGGCGAAATCCATCCGGCTCCACTGGCCGATCTCGTCATCCTGCGACTGGCGCCGGGCAGCGACGTCCCTCACGTTCCAGCGGACGGCGAAGGTTCCCGTATCGTTCCGGGCGACGACGAAGAATGTGCCGTTCTGCGGAAACGCGACGGAAACCGCATACGTCGCGTGGACTCCGTCCGAGAGTTGAACGGCCGTGGCAGTCAGTTGGTCTGGGTCGAGTCGCTCGACCTCCTGAACCAGCGCGTCGGCCGTGGCGGTTGGCTGGGCATTCAGAAATTCGACGACGTGCGCGGAGATCGTTGCCGGGTCATGAATGGCGAGAGCGAGAACGAGCAAACCGTGGATCGGCCACATATTCGCGAGAGGGAGCTTAGCTCACTCGATCCGCTCGAGTAGCGCCTCCGCCGCTGCGGCCCCGTGGCCCATCTTCTGCATCTGCCGGGCGATGAAGCGGATGCCGGGCTTCACGTCGACGTCGGGGTAGACGCGGCGAAAGTCATCGAAGCTCCAGAGTACGGCCTGCACGTCCATCCGCTCCATGTACAGGCGCTCGAGGAGGTCGCCGAGGCGGGTGCGGGTGCGGCGGGGCGGCTCGAACCACCAGTGTGGGAGCTCGCGGTTGATCTCGATCTTCGTCCACTGCATTTCATTGAGGACCTTGCCCGTGGCGAGATCGACTTCGTAGCCGCGGAAGGGGATGAGCACTCCGCCCACGCGGCGCCAGTCTCCGACGCGCGACTCGGTGCGCACGCTTTCGCCGACGGCGTGCACGGGCGCGCTGTAGCGGTTGGCGAGAAGGAGATGGGTCTCCTGGTCGATGAAGTAGTCGCTCTGGAAGCCGTCGCGGGCGGTGACGGTGAGGCGCCAGGCGGCGCGGCCGTCGATGGTGGCGTCCTCGCCGCCAACCACCGTCGCGCCGTCGGCGCGGAAGTCGCCGAGGCGGGAGGCGATGTCGGTGCGGCGGGTGGCGCGGGAGGCGTGGCCGATGGTGCGCACGACCACGCCGGGATCGGCGTAGTACTCCCACGGGCTGCCGTCGTAGCCCTCGAGGATGGACGTGCGCGGGTCCTCGGGGTTGCCGACGACGCGATAGTACGGGCGGGAGAAGGCCATGAAGGCGTTGCCGGAGCCGACGAAGTCGCCCTCGCGATACCGGCCGCCGCTGTACACGATGGTGCGGACGGCGCGGATCGCGTCGGCGCCGCCGACGGCGGCGATGTGGCGGTCGAGGATCTGGCCGGCGGTGAGGGAGTCGGCGGCGAGGGCGGGGAGGGGGAAAGTGAGGATGACAAGGGCCAGGCTTACACTGAGCTTGTGCATGTTCTGTACGTCTACTGGGTGACCGCGGAGCCGGTTAGTCTGGAGCGCCGGTGACGCGCAACGCGCTGCTCATGAGCCTCTGTGTACTGGCCCCGGGTGTTTATGGCCAGGTGCCTGCCAGCGATCCACAAGCCTTGGTGCAGTCGTTCTACGACGCATATCCCAACGAACTGGAGGGAGGACTTCCCCGGGGGGAGGATCTTCTCTGGATCAGCAGGTTCGTTAGCGAGCGACTCCACGCTCGGTTTCGGTCGGCGCTCGCCTACCAGGAGGACTGGATCAGGCGCAACCCTGACCGGCCCCCGGTCTATCTGAAGCCGCCGTTCGCAGATGGCATTGATTTCACCGGCGTTCCGGACGCGATCAGCGCATTCAAAGTTCTCCGCGCCGAACGGCGAGCAGACGGAGTCTGGTACGTTCCCATACGCTTCTGGATCGACCTTCTGGACTGGGAGGCGGTCGTCCTCGTGAAGGAGGAGCGCGGCCAGTTCGTCATCGATGACATCGTGTTTCTGCCCAGGGAACCCGGCGACGAGACCTGGTGTCTCTCCGACAGTCTCGAATGGCGTTCCTCTGAGTAGTTACACTGCACTCGTGCATGTCCTGTACGTCTACGCGGTGACGGCGGAGCCGGTGAGCCCGGACGCCGAAGCCATCGATCAGACGAAACACTTCGGTCACACGACCGCGGGCGGGGTGAGCGCGGTCTACACGCCCGTCAGCGCGGAGGAGTTCTCGCAGGAGGTCATCGACCAGCGCGCCGGCGATCTGGAGTGGCTCGGGGCGATCGGTTATCGCCACCAGGCCGTGGTCAGTGAGCTGATGAAGGCGACGGCGATCGTGCCGCTGCGCGCGTTCACGCTCTTCTCGAGCGAAGAGGCACTGCGGCGGTACCTCCGCGAGAACGCGGACATGCTCCGGAAGGTGCTCGGCCGCCTGGACGGGAAGCAGGAGTGGACGCTGCGCGTGGAGCTGGAGCCGCAGCGTTGGAGCGAGGCGCTGGTCGCGCGCGTGGACTCGCTGCGCGAGCTGCAACGGGAGATCGACTCCGCCGCGCCGGGGAAGGCGTTTCTCCTCCGCAAGAAGCTGGACGAGGAGAGGAAGCACGCCTCGAAGGCGGCGGAGACGGACCTCACCGCGGAGATCGAGCGCGCGGTGCTGGAGCGGCTGCGCTGCGAGACGGTGGCCGAGTCGCGCGAGCGGCGGGAGGGGGCGTTTCCGCAGATCAACGTGCTGCTCAACCGGGATGAGGAAGCGGTGTTGCAGGAGGTTCGGAACGAGCTGGCCGCGAGGTACGAGTCCGAAGGCGTGACGTTGGCGCTGTCGGGACCGTGGCCGCCGTATACGTTCGCGAAAGGATGAAGAGAAGATGAATGAAGAGGTTCGAATGAAGAATGAAGAATTGAGAAACCCGTCCGCCCTTCATCGCGGGGTGGTGGGTGGGTTTCTTCATTCTTCATTCTTCATTCGAACCTCTTCATTCCGACCTTCATCCTTCATCCTTCATCCTTCATCCTTCATCCTTCACAGTCATGCCTGAGTCCACCGAAGAGCTGGCCCTTCTCGAGACGCTCGATCACTTGCTCGACCGCGGAGTGGTGATCGCCGGCGAGGCCGTCATCTCGATCGGCGACGTCGACCTGCTCTACCTCGGATTGAACGTCGTGCTGGCGAACGTCGACGCGGTGAAGCGCGTGTCGAGCGGGAAGAAATGAGGCGGGTCGTGATCGGCGCGCACCTGCTGCGCGACGACGTCGAGCCAGTGGCGGAGGCAGTGCCGGTGGGGGACTTGTTTCTGAGCACGATCGGCATCGGGGACGACCAGCCGATCGGGGACCGCGAGCTGCTGCTGAAGGTCGCCGACATCCGCGCGCGCCTCTTGGACGTGGCGACCTTCGTCGCCATCCGATATGGGTTCACGTTGACGGACGGGGCGGAGGCACAGCAGAAGTGTGCAACTCACCTCGATGGCTGGCAGCGCGCGCTGGAGGCGAATCGCGGGAACGTGGAGATGACGCTGAAGGTCGCCGCGGCCGCACCGCGCCCCCGCCCGGACCGCCATGACTTTGCCAGCGGCGCGGAGTATCTGCGCGCGCTGCACGAGGCGACGCAGGCCGCGGCGGCGGATCCGCAGTTTCGCGCGGAAGTGGAGCGGCTGATCGTGCCGCTGGCGGTGAGGCATCGGTGGATGCATCGCGACGAGAAGTCGGTCGAGCTGGCGCTGCTGGTGGCGCGGGATCGCGTCGCCGAGATCAATGCGGCGGGGGAGGAGCTGCGGGCGACGCGCGTGCCGTTCCTGCTGTCGGGTCCCTGGCCGCTGGAGGTTTTTGCCGAAGATGATCGCCAATGAAGAAGACGAGCTGCGGGAGGCGCTGACGTTCACGGAGTCGATCGTCCCGGAGCGGATCTCGGCCGACCCGGAGATCGTGGAGAACGGGCTGGCGAAGCTGGTCCTGTCGATCATCGAGCTCATTCGGCGCCTGCTGGAGAAGCAGGCCCTCCGGCGGATGGACGGCGGCAATCTCACTGAGGAGGAGATCGAGCGGCTCGGCACCGCTCTGATGAAGCTCGAGGAGAAGATGGCGGAGCTCAAGCGCGTGTTCGGGCTGAGCGACGAGGATCTGAATCTGAAGCTGGGGCCGGTGAAGATGTGGGAGTGAGTGTTGACACCCATCACTCCAATCGTTTACACGTTCACCCCGCAGCACCGAGAAAGGAGTCCGGATTGCCCATCGATGATCGAGGAGCGCTCCAGCGCCAGCCGCAGGGCCTGGTGGACATCCTCGACAAGATTCTGGACAAAGGGCTCGTCGTGGCCGGAGACGTCAAAGTCTCGCTGGCGAACGTAGAGCTGCTGACGATCCAGTTGCGCCTGGTGATCTGCTCGATCGACAAGGCCGAGGCGATCGGGATCAACTGGTGGCGCTCGGACCGCTTCTACTCGAGCGATCCCCGGCTCACCGGCTCGGGGGAGTACGACGAGCTGCGCAACCGCATCGCAGAGCTCGAAAGACAACTGAATGCTCGTGAGCTTCCGGCAGGGAAGCCCGGAGAGAGAAAAGGAAGGTAAATCATGGCTGTTGAACGCGCCCCGGGCGGAACCAGTCTGATCGACGTCCTCGACCGAATTCTCGACAAAGGCATCGTCGTCGACGCGTGGGTCCGCATCTCCCTCGTCGGCATCGACCTGATCACGGTTGAAGCTCGCGTCGTCATCGCCTCGATCGATACGTATCTGAAGTACGCGGAAGCGGTCGGCATCACCTCGACCGTCGCCCGCCCGGCCCTCGGGCCCGGCGAAAGCGGCAGCGGGATCGGCGCCGGCACGACGGCCACGCCGTCGACCGTTACTAGGCCGTAAACGTGGAGCGGCGGGCTCTCAGCCCGCCGGATATGGGCGGGCTAAGAGCCCGCCCCTCCACGCAGCCAGCGGTCCAGCCAGGCCAGCACTTCCTGGTGCCAGAGCTTCGAGTTCTGGGGCTTGAGGACCCAGTGGCCCTCATCGGGAAAGTACAGGAGGCGCGAGGGCACGCCGCGGCGCTGCAGGGCGGTGAAGAGCTGCAGGCCTTCGCCGATCGGCACGCGGAAATCGAGCTCGCCGTGGCTGACCAGCGTGGGCGTGGCGAAGTTCTTCGCGTGCCGGTGCGGCGACCACTTCTCGTACTGCTCCGGGCTCTCCCAGAGCGGGCCGCCGAACTCGAATTCCGGGAACCACAGCTCCTCGGTCGCGCCGTAGAAGGACTCCAGGTTGTACAGGCCGGCGTGGGAGACGAGGACCTTGAAGCGGTTGGTGTGGCCGAGGATCCAGTTGACGAGGTAGCCGCCGTAGGAGGCGCCGGCGGCGCCGATGCGCGCGCCGTCGACGTACGGCTCCGCGGCCAGGCGGTCGACGCCGTTCATCACGTCGACGTAAGCCTTGCCGCCCCAGTCGCCGGAGATCTCCTCGACGAATTTCTGGCCGAAGCCGACCGACCCGCGCGGGTTCGGCAGGAGCACGACGTAGCCGCGGGCGGCAAACATCTGCGGGTTCCAGCGGTAGGACCAGCCGTCCGACCATGCGCCCTGCGGTCCGCCGTGAATGAGCACGACGGCGGGATACTTTTTCGAGGCGTCGAAACCGGGAGGCTTCACGAGCCAGCCCTGGACGTCCGCGCCTTCCGCGCCCTTCCACCACATCGCGCTGGTCTCGCCCATGGCGATCTGCGCGAGCAGCGCGTCGTTGTCGCGGGTGAGGCGTTTGAGCTGCGAGGGGAGGGTGATGGAGTAGATGTCCGCGGGACGCTTCATCGTCGCCATCTGGAAGTAGATCGTCATGCCGTCCGGCGAGACCTCGACGGCGTCGGCGGAGCCGGTGCTGTTCACGAGAAGCGCCCGGTCATCGAGGGAAATCTCGAAGATGCCGTTTTTGCCTTCCAGCGGCGCGGTGACGAAGAGGGACTGGCTGTCGCGGGCCCAGGTCAGCGACTCGATCCAGTCCGGGAAGTCGGGGGCGATGCGCTTCGACTTCTCCGTGGTGCGGTCGTAGAGCCAGAGCTCCCAGAAGTCGGACTCGAAGGCGTTGCGCGACTGCGAGCGGTAGGCGATCCAGCGGCCGTCGGGCGAGTACACGGGTGAGGTGTCCGCGCCGGTGCGCGAGGTGATGCGCTTGGCCTCGCCGCCGCCGAGGGGCACCAGGAAGAGGTCGGAGTTCGTCGAGCGCTCGGGACGGGTCTCGGTGTTGCGCGCGTAGACCAGCTCCTTGCCGTCCGGGGAGATGTCGAACTCACCGCCGCCGCCGACCGAGAATGGCGGCGCGTCGAACGCGCCCGGAGTGAGATCGCGCGCCGCGCCGGTGAGCGGCACATGAAGAATGTGGGCGCGGGTGGGCTCGACCCAGGCGTTCCAGTGCCGGAACAGCAGGCTGTCGATCACCCGGGCCTTCGACGGCGCCTTCTCCGCGGCGGAGCTCTTCTGCTCCGTGCACTCCGGGTCGACGCCGCAGTCGGGATAGACGTCGGAGACGACCACCAGGCCGGCGCCGTTCGGCACCCACTTCACCGTGGCCGCGCCGCCGGGGAGGCTGGTCAGCTTGCGCGACTTGTCCGTGGCCACGTCGTACAGCCAGACCTGCTTCGCGCCGCCGTCACGGTTGGAGACGTAGGCGATGGTCTTGCCGTCGGGCGACCAGGCCGGCTCTTCGTCTTGGCTTTTGCCGTCGGTGAGCTGCCGCGATCCAGTAGAGCCATCAGATGGCATCAGGTAGATCGCGCTCTTGCGCACGTTCGCGGCGAGGTCGATCGTGCTCGCGGCGTAGGCGATCCACTTGCCGTCCGGCGAGACCTTCGGCCCGCCGAGGCGGCGGAAGCCGGCCAGGTCGTCGAACGTCATCGGGCGCTGCGCGGAGACGGCCAGCGTGAAGAGCAGGGTGACTGCGAGTTTCTTCATCGGATGTACCCCAGCGATTTCAGATTTTCGTAGTACTCCTCATTCATGCTCTGCGCCGCCGCGGTGCCGAAGCGCGGGCCGTAGCTGGCGATGCGCGGCTCGGTGCTGGTCCCGACGAGAGACCGGCCGGGCATCTCCGCGGACAGCGGAAAGCCGAGCATATCGAGGAGGGTGGGAGCGACGTCCCAGGCGCGGGCGCCCTTGGCGAGAGGAATCGTGGAGGCGAGGACGGCGACGCCGCGCTGGCCGTCGCCGGGGAGACCCGCGAGGACGACCTCGTAGCCGCGCGCGCGGATCTGGGCCAGGACGGCGGTGACGCCGTCGAGCGCGCGGATCGAGCCCGCGAGCTGGGTGGTCTCGTCGGACTCGACGCGGTTGAGGATCACGTCGAGGGCGGGTAGGTAGAGGGTGGCGAAGCGCGGCTTCTGGGCGTCGACGCCGCCTAAGAAGCGGTCGATGGCCAGGGCGTCGAGGCGAAGGGCGTCGCCGCGGGCGCCGCCGAAGATCGACTCCTGGCTCACCGACACGAGCGCGCCGCGGCGCTCGTCGGCGGTCGTCCACCAGTTCACGCCGAGGCTGGGGATGCCCCGCTCGGCGAGGATCTCCCAGACGTAATCGCGGCGGCGCACCGTCGGCGGAAGCGGCTCGCGGCGGGCGATGCGGACTGCCGGCGCGCCGCGCATGAGCACGAAGTCGCCTCGGGAGACGCGCTGGAGGATGTGCCGGCCGCCCTTGAAGCGGACGCCCTCGATGGCCCGGACGCCGTGGGCGTCCATGGGCACGCCGGTGCCGAGGGAGGCCCAGCGCTCGGTGGTGGAGGCGCCTTGGATCGGATGCAACGGCGCCACGACCGGGAGGGTGCGGAAGAGGTCGGGGCGGGAGCGGAAGATCTCGTAGGTCAGGCCGTCGACGGCGATCAGGGCCACGCGCGCGGTCGTCGGCGTCGTCACCACCATCGGCTGCGGCGGGGTCCGCTCGCGGTCGGCGTATGCAGGGACGAACAGCAGCGCGATCAGCACCGCCGCGGCGACGCTCATCGGCACCCCGCGCGGCTTCTGGTGGATGGCCGGGATGCGCTTGAGCTCGTAGATCGAGAACGACAGCAGGGCCGCGGAGACGACGATCGTGGCCACGAGAAAGAACACGACCGACAGGGCGACGCCCACGATCAGCTCGGCGGTCGTGGCGTCGGTGTCGAAGCGGTACCACCAGACGGCGAGCGGCGCGATGAGCGCCGCGGCGGCCAGGAGCGAGATCGCCAGGAGGGCCCGCGGCGTGTCGATGGGGAGGGCGGGGCGGAGCTTCAGGATCAGGGCGATGACGACGACCAGGAGGAACGTGCCAACGAGCCAAGCCAGCCCGTAGGAGAGGAAGAGGCCGAGGATCTCCAGCGCGCTGAGGGGGTGATTGCGGAAGAGCATCACCGCGGTCATCGGCAGCGCGCCGAAGGCGGCGATGAGGGTGGCCGCCTTCAGGGCGACCGCGGCCAGCTCGACCCAGAACGCGCGGGAGGACCAGGGATCGAGGGCGAACCAGCGCTCGATGCCGTGGGAGAGGTAGCCGCGGGCGCGGAGCTGCGCGCGGAGGTCGTCGACTTCGGACACAGGCGCGCATCGTAGCTCATCGGAATTCGCATGCTGTTGCCACGTTGTAAGGGCCGGCAAACGCCATGGCTTCAGCACCTTCCGGGCAGCGGCGGTCGCTGCCCAAGATCCTCTCAGGCTTGATTCTCCTTCTGGGCGTGGCCGCCCTGAAGGCGAAGGGCCTGCTCCTGCTGTTCTTCGAGAAGGTCCGGATCCTCTTCGTCAACCCGTTCGAGGGCTTCGGGGCGACCCAGTACGCCATCGCCGCCGGCTCGTTCCTGGTCACCGTTGCCGCCTACGCGCGGCAGTGGCCGCTGGCGGTGGTGGTCGGGTTCGTGGTCATCACCCTGATCCACGAGATCGGGCACGCCGTGGTCATCCGGGCCAAGGGGCTTCGCGCGGGGTACATGGTCTTCATCCCCTTCGTCGGCGGGGCGGTGACGCTCAAGGACCAGCCGCACTCGGTCTACGACGACGCCCTGATCGGGTTGGCCGGGCCGGTCGCGGGGACGATGGCCTCGCTGGCCTGCCTGCAGGTCTACAAGTGGACCCAGGACCCGGTCTGGCTGCTGATCGCCTTCCTCGGCTTCATCCTCAATCTCCTGAACCTGCTCCCGCTGGGGATGCTCGACGGGGGGCGCATCTCCGCGGCCATCACCAAGTGGATGTGGCTGATCGGCGGCGGGGCGGTGGTGTACAAGGTCATCGACCAGCCGAACCCGCTGATCGTCCTCATCGCCATCCTGGCCGCGTTCCAGGTCTACGCCTCGATCGTGCGGGAGAAGACGGACAAGCGGTTCTACGAGATCACCCCCGCCCAGCGCGCCGGCATCGCCCTCCTCTACTTCGGCCTGGTGCTGTTCCTCGGGCACCAGACGTGGATGACCTACGACCGGCTGGAATTGCTGAGACAGTGACCCCCTTTGTGTCATCCCGAGCGTGAGCGAGGGACCTGGGAGGGCGGTGGCGCGCGTCTCGTGCCTCCCACCCGCCCAAGGCGATTTTGATAAGGTTTCCACAATGATCGACAAAGTTCTGACCATGATGTTCGGCTCGAAGCACGAGCGGGACGTGAAGGCCATGCGGCCCATCGTCGCGGCCATCAACGCGCTCGAGCCGGAGATGGTGCGGCTGTCCGACGAGGGCCTCCGCGCCAAGACCACCGAGTTCCGCGAGCGCCTCCGCCCGGTCGTCGAGGCTCTCGACGCCGCGAAGAAGGAAGTTCCCCGCGACGAGAACGCCATCAAGGGCGCCCAGGCCGACCTGCAGGAAGCGCTCGACGACCTGCTCCCCGAGGCGTTCGCGGTGGCGCGGGAGGGCGGCAAGCGCGTCCTCAACATGCGCCACTTCGACGTCCAGCTGATGGGCGGCATCGTCCTGCACCGCGGCAAGATCGCGGAGATGAAGACCGGCGAGGGCAAGACCCTCGTGGCCACGCTGCCGGTCTACCTCAACGCCCTCACCGGCCGCGGCGTGCACGTCGTCACCGTGAACGACTACCTGGCCCGCCGCGACTCCGAGTGGATGGGCCGCCTCTACAAGTTCCTCGGGCTCACCGTCGGCGTGATCCAGAACCCGCACGGCGACCGGGAGCGGCAGGAAGCCTACCGCTGCGACGTCACCTACGGCACGAACAACGAGTTCGGCTTCGACTACCTGCGCGACAACATGAAGTTCGACCTCGAGGCCATGGTCCAGCGCGACCACGTCTACGCGATCGTGGATGAGGTGGACTCGATCCTCATCGACGAGGCCCGCACGCCGCTGATCATCAGCGGTCCCTCGGAGGAATCGGTCGACAAGTACTATCAGGTCGACCGGATCATCCCGCGGCTGGCCAAGGACAAGGACTTCCAGGTCGACGAGAAGCAGCACACGGCCGTGCTCACCGAGGAGGGCGTGGAGCATGCGGAGAAGCTGCTGCACGTGGACAACCTCTACGACCCGGCGAACATGGACACGCTGCACGCGGTGACGCAGGGCGTCCGCGCGCACGCGCTCTACAAGAACGAGGTCGACTACATCGTCAAGGACGGCGAGGTCATCATCGTCGACGAGTTCACCGGGCGGCTCATGCCCGGCCGCCGCTGGTCGGACGGCCTGCACCAGGCTGTGGAGGCCAAGGAGGGCGTGCGCATCGAGGCCGAGAACCAGACCCTGGCCACGATCACGTTCCAGAACCTCTTCCGCATGTACGAGAAGCTGGCCGGCATGACCGGTACGGCGGACACGGAGGCGGCGGAGTTCGACAAGATCTACAAGCTCGAGGTGGTGGTCATCCCGCCGAACAAGGCCATGATCCGCCGGGACATGGGCGATCTCGTGTACCGCACCGAGCGCGAGAAGTTCAACGCCATCGTCGACGAGATCCGGGAGAAGCAGCAGCACGGGCAGCCGGCCCTGGTCGGCACGATCTCGGTCGAAAAGTCCGAGCTCCTCTCCGCGCAGCTCAAGAAGGCGGGCGTCCCGCACGTCGTGCTCAACGCCAAGTACCACGAGCGCGAGGCGGAGATCGTGGCCCAGGCCGGCCGCAAGGGTGCGGTCACCATCGCCACGAACATGGCCGGCCGCGGCACGGACATCCTCCTCGGCGGCAACCCGGAGTTCCTGGCCGCGCAGAAGACCAAGGACGTCGAGGACCCGAAGGAGCGGAAGAAGATCGAGGAGCAGATCAGCGAGCAGTGGAAGGACGACCACGAAGAGGTGGTCCGCCTCGGCGGCCTGCACATTCTCGGTACGGAGCGTCACGAGTCGCGGCGCATCGACAACCAGCTCCGCGGCCGCTCCGGACGCCAGGGCGACCCGGGCTCGTCGCGGTTCTACCTCTCGCTCGAGGACGACTTGATGCGCATCTTCGGCGGCGACCGGATCATGAGCATCATGGAGCGCTTGGGCATGGAGGAAGGCGTTCCCATCGAGCACCGCATGGTCACGCGCTCGATCGAGCGCGCCCAGAAGCAGGTCGAGGGGCGCAACTTCGAGGCCCGCAAGCACCTCCTCGAATACGACGACGTGATGAACAAGCAGCGTGAGTCGATCTACACGCTGCGCCGCTCGATTCTCGAAGGCCGGGAGGGGAAGGAGTACATCCTCAACGCCGCCGACGAGATCGTGGAGTTCCTGGTCGACACGCATTACCCGGAGGGAGACCGGGAGGTGCCGGACGAGGCGGAGCTCAACGCCGAGTTGTACGACTACTTCGGCCTCGACCTGAGGGCCGCCGGCGTCGACCTGCAGCGCGACCGCCGCGACGAGGTCAAGTACAAGATCATCGAGTCGGTCCACGCCCGCTACGAGGAGAAGGAAGGGCTCCTCGGCGCCGAGAACATGCGCCTCAACGAGAAGTACCTCCTGCTGCAGGTCATCGACCAGCAGTGGAAGGATCACCTCCTCAACATCGACCACCTCAAGGAAGGCATCGGCCTCCGCGGCTACGGCCAGCGCGACCCGCTGATCGAGTACAAGAAGGAGTCGTTCGAGCTCTTCCAGTCGATGATGGAGCGCATCCAGGACCGCGTGGTCAAGATCCTCTGGAAGATCGACATCGGCGCGCCGCACGAGGACGAGCCGACCGTCCAGCGCGTCCAGCGCTCGCTCCCCCAGCCCCCCAAGCAGCAGATGACCTTCTCCGGCGCGCCCAAGGAGATGCCCACGCCGGTCAAGCGCACGCAGGCGAAGGTGGGCCGCAACGATCCCTGCCCGTGCGGGTCGGGGAAGAAGTACAAGAAGTGCCACGGGACGGCGGCGTAGCCATGCCCATCGCCATCGACGTTCCGAAAGAGCAGCTCCGGGAGTTCTGCCGGAAGTGGAAGGTGACGGAGTTTGCGCTGTTCGGGAGCGTCACGCGGCCGGAGGAGTTCGATGCCGAGAGCGATGTTGATGTCCTCGTGACGTTTTTTGAGAACGCGCGGTGGACACTGTTCGACATGGTCGATATGAAAGAAGAGCTGGAGCAGCTGTTCGCCCGCAAGGTCGACCTCCTCACGCGGCGTGGGGTTCAGCAGAGTCATAACTCGCGTCGCCGCGACGCAATCTTGTCTTCGGCGGTGGAGCTTGACGTCGCCTGATCAGGAGTATCTGCGGCACATCCTCGAGTCGGCCAGGCGTGCGTTGTCGTACGTACAAGATGTCACGCTGGAGGAATTTCTGGCGAGGCCAGAGAAGCAGGATGCAGTGCTCTATCGACTGGCCGTGATCGGCGAAGCAGGCAAGTGGATCTCCGATGAAACGCGGCATGCGATGCCGGATGTCGAATGGCGGCGCATGATCGGAATGCGCAACTATGTCGTCCACGAGTATTGGTCTACGGATCTGAACATCACGTGGGATACCGTTCATGAGAAGCTGCCGCCGTTGATCGCTGCGATCGAGAAGTACCTCGGATGACCTCCTCCCGCACCATCGGCTTCATCGGCGCCGGCAACATGGCCGAGGCCATGATTCGCGGCCTGCTCCGCGGGAAGGACTTCGCGCCGGAGCAGATCATTGCCTCCGGACCGCGGGCGGAGCGGGTGCGCGAGCTGCGCGAAAAGTACGGGATCGAGGCGGGCACGGACAACAAGGTCCCGGCGGCGGCGCAGATCGTGGTGCTGTCGGTCAAGCCGCAGATCCTCAGCCGGGTGCTGGATGAAGTGGCGGACTCGATCTCGCCGGACGCGCTGGTGATCTCGATCGCGGCGGGGGTGCCGGTGGCGGCGATTCAGGCGCGGCTGGCGAGCGGGACGCGGGTGGTGCGGGCGATGCCGAACACGCCCGCCCTGGTGGATGCGGCGGCGACGGCGATCGCGGGCGGGGAGCACGCCCGGGAGTCGGACCTCGAGGACGCGAAGCGGATCTTCGACGCCATCGGGCTGACGGTGGTTCTCGAGGAGTCGGCGCTGGATGCGGTGACGGGGCTCTCGGGCTCCGGGCCGGCGTACGTGTTCCTCATCCTCGAAGCTCTCAGTGACGCGGGGGTGAAGGTCGGGCTCTCGCGGCGCACGGCGCAGCTGCTCGCGGCGCAGACGGTGCTCGGGTCGGCGAAGCTGCTGCTCGAAACCAACGAGCATCCCGGGCGACTCAAGGATATGGTCACCTCTCCCGGCGGCACGGCCATCACCGGGCTGCACACGCTGGAGAACGGCGGGGTGCGGACGACGCTGATGAACGCGGTGGAGGCGGCGACGCGGCGCTCGCGCGAGCTGGGCGAGGCGCTGATGAAGAAGGAGTAGCGGTGGACGCGATCGAGGGAACAGAGGCCGAGCTGAACGAGACCACGGCGCGGGCGTGGAAGCTCGTCAACTCCACGGACGGCCGGCTCTTCACCGTCCGCCCGCAGCCGGCGGCCTGGTCGGCCGCGGAGTGCCTGGCCCATCTCAGCATCTCCAGCGAGCTGTTCCTCCCCGCGCTGCGCACGGCCATCGACGACGGGCGCCGCAACGGCCTCACCTCGAAGAAGCAGAAAGAGCCGTCCATGGATCTCCTCGGCCGCGTGCTGCGCTGGGCCATGGAGCCGCCGATCCGGAAGCGCTTCAAGACCGCGGCGCCGTTCGTGCCGAAGTCGGTGCGGGCGAAGGCGGACGCGTTCGGCGAGTTCGCCGCGCTGCAGTCGAAGCTGATCGACCTGTTGCACGACGCGCGCGGCCTCGACTTCACGAAGATCCGGATCACCTCGCCCTTCGACAAGCGCGTGCGCTACAACCTCTACTCGGCCTTCCGCATCCTCACGGCGCACCAGCGGAGGCATCTCTGGCAGGCGGAGCAGGCCGTGGCCGCGTTGCGCGCGCGCTAGTCGGTGCTCGGCTCGACCTTCGCCGCCCGCCGCCTGGCCCGCAGCCACTCGATGATCCCGGGCAGGAGCGAGACGAAGATCACGATCAGGATCACCTTCTCGATGTGCTTCTCGGTGGCCGGGAAGATGGTCACCAGGAGGTACCCGAGCATGGTCATGGAGAAGACCCAGCCGATGCCGCCGATGATGTTGAACATGGCGAAGCGGCGGTAGCCCATGCCGGCGACGCCGGCGACCACGGGGGCAAACGTGCGGATGACGGGCACGAAGCGGGCGATGATGATGGTCTTGCCGCCGTGCCTCTCGTAGAACTCGTGGGTGGCGACGAGGTGCTTCTTCTTGAACAGCAGGGAATCCTCGCGCCGGTAGAGGGCAGGGCCGAGCTTCTTGCCGATCCAGTAGCCGGTGGCGTCGCCGGCGATGGCGCAGGCCATCAGCAGGAGGTTGAGGAAGACGATGTTCAGATCGCCCTTGGCGGCGAAGAGGCCCGCCGTCACGAGCAGCGAGTCGCCGGGGAGGAAAAAGCCGATCATCAGGCCGGTCTCGGTGAAGACGATGATGGCCAGGGCGATGTATCCGCCGGCCTGCACCAGGCCGCGGACATCGGTCAGGAAATGAAAGAGCTCCTTAATCGATTCCATGAGGGGCGCGCATCCTAGCATGGGCCCAATGCAACATCGGTACGATGTGGTGATCCTCGGCGGAGCCTTCAGCGGCGCCTCCGCCGCCGTCCTGCTGCGCCGCGAGCTGCCCGATCTGCGCGTGCTGATCGTGGAGAAGGCGACCGCCTTCGATGAGAAGGTCGGCGAGGCCACGACGGAGATGTCGGCGATGTTCCTCACCCGGCGACTGGCCATGTGGCACCACCTCGAGCGCGAGCAGCTGCCGAAGGAAGGCCTGCGCTACTGGTTCTCGAACGAGAAGGTGACCGGCCATGCGAACGCGAGCGAGACCGGCGGGTTCATCCGCAGCACCGTTCCCGCGTTCCAGCTCCGCCGCGACGCGCTCGACGAGCACCTCCTCGCCACCGCCGTGGCCGAAGGCGCGGAGCTGTGGCGCCCGGCAAAGGCGACCGACGTCGCCGTGGGCGACTTCGATCACAGAATCACCGTGGAAGTGGGCGGCGAAATGCGCGAGGTCTCCTGCCGCTGGCTCCTCGACGCCACCGGCCGGGTCACGTTCCTCGGCCGCCGCCTGAACCTGATCGAGCGCAACGAGGAGCATCCCACCGCGGCGATCTGGTGCCGCTGGAAGAACGTCCGCCACATCGACGACCTGGCCGTGCGCCTCGGCATTGCGCAAGGCAATATCGGCTCGCGCCGCCTCGGCACGAACCACTACATGGGCTACGGCTACTGGATCTGGGTGATCCCCCTGGGTAACGGCGAGACGAGCATCGGCGTGGTGTTCGACAAGCGCCTGGTCGACCTGCATCACTCCAGGAACCGGGCCGAGGACTTCATCGCCTTTCTGAAGGCCATCCCGGCGCTGGCGGAGCTGCTCGAGGGCGCGGAGCCGCGCCTCGACGACCTTCGCTTTTACTCCCACCTGCCGTACGTGACGAAGCAGTACATGGGCCGCGGCTGGTCGCTCCTCGGCGACGCCGCGGCGTTCCTCGATCCGTACTACTCGCCGGGACTCGACCACGCCGCGTTCTCGGTCGAGGCCACGGTCGAGATCATCAAAGAGGACGTGGGTGGGAAGGACGTGGCGCCCCGCATCGCCGAGCACAACGAGACCTTCGTCCGCTCCTACTGGCGCTTCTTCCGCGCGGCCTACAAGGACAAGTACTACTACATGGGCGAGGCCGACCTGCTCAGCGCCTCGATGCTCATCGACACGGGCCAGTACTACATCTTCGTGGTCCTGCCGGCGTACCGGGTGATGAAGAAGTTCCACTGGATGCCGGTCCTCGGGCCCAAGCCGGCGTTCCTCAGCTACCACATCATGCAGACCTACAACCGGCGCTTCAAAGCGATCGCCGAGGCGCGGCGGGCGGCGGGGGAGGGTGGGCGGAGGAACGACCGGAGGCGAATCACCGCCTACTTCAACCTCGGCCTCGCGCCGCTGCGGATGGTGATGCGGGGGATGAAGCTGTGGGCGTTGGCGGAGCTGCGGAACGTGCGGCTGCTCTTCAAACGCGCGCCGCAGCGGCGTGCCGCTGCTACAGAGTCGCCAGCGCCGCGCGCTTGATCTTCCCGCGCTCGTCGACGGGCATCTCGTCGATGAGCTTCACGATGCGCGGGACTTTGTGTAGCGACAGGCGGGCGCGGCAGAACTCGCGCACCTCGTCGCGGCTCACGTTCGGGGTGGCCACGACCGCCGCGGCCACGACCTGACCGCGCGCGCCGGCGTCCTCGCCGTAGACCTTGACCTCACGCACGCCCTCGATCTGCAGAATCACCGCCTCGACCTCGCGCGGGTTCACCTTCTTGCCGGCCGTGTTGATCAGGTCGCTGGTGCGGCCGACCAGGGCGAGCTCGCCGTCTTTCATCTCCACCAGATCGTCGGTCACGAACGTGCCGCCGGAGACGTTTCGGCCGCGCACGGTGAGCCGGCCGTCCTCGATGGCGAGCGCGACGCCGCTCATCGGCGTCCCCACGGTCCCACGCTCCACCGCCCCGCCGCGGCGGTCATAGGCGATCCCGCCGCACTCGCTGCAGCCGTAGAACGAGTGGATGTCGATGCCGAAGCGCTCCCGGAATCTGCGGGAGGTTGTCGGCCGGAGCGGCGCGGCGGCGGAGATGAACGTGCGGACGGTGGCGAAGTTGCCGTGGGCCGCGGTGGTCAGATGCTCGAAGACCATGGGGATGAGCGGCGCGACCGTGCAGCGGTGCCGGTTCGCCAGGTCCACCAGCGACTGCGGGAGGTAGTCGTTCGTGACCACGACCGCGGTGCCCTGGAGGATCAGCGGCGTGACCAGATTGGAGAAGCCGTAGGAGTGCGAGAAGGGGATCGCGCCGAGGTTGAGGTCGGCGGGGGCGATCTCCATCGTGGTGCAGATGTTCTCGCAGTCGGCGAGGAGGTTCTCCTCCGTGGTCAGGATCCCCTTGGGCTGGCCCGTCGAGCCGGAGGTGAGCTTGATCAGGCGCGTATCCGGCGGGAAGGCGAGCGCAGCGACCGCGCGCATGGACAGGCCGCTGCGGTGGACGAGCGCGCGGACGGAGAAGTGCTCCAGGATCGTTCCGACCTCGGTCATGGCCGCGTCGCGGTCGATGGGGACGATGACCAGGCGGAGCTTCAGCGCCGCGAGCACGGCGGCCACGAAGTCCACGGAGTTCGGGAGCTGGATGGCGAGGGCGTCGCCCACGGCCAGACCGCCCGCCTCGAGCTGCACGGCCAGCTCATTCGAGCGCTCCAGGAGGTCGCGGCGGGTGGTGACGGCGCCGGAGTCGCCGTCGATCAGTGCGACGGCGGCTGGATCGGCGTCGACGACGGACAGAAATCGCTGATACATGGACCGGTCAGGCAGAATAACAGATTGGGGAATCGAGGTTTACCCCGCGCGTGCGCGACGTCATCGTCATCGGAGGCGGCCCGGCCGGCAGTACCGCCGCGACCCTCCTCGCCCAGCAGGGACTCTCCGTAACGCTCCTCGAGCGCGAACGCTTTCCGCGTTTCCAGGTCGGGGAGTCGCTGCTCCCGTACAACAACGACCTCTTCGACCGCCTCGGCGTGACCGGCCAGCTGCTGGAGGGTGACTTCTTCCCGAAATTCGGGGCCTACTTCGTCACCGGCGACGGCTCGGTCGGAAACGGCTTCCGCTTCGACCAGCGCCTCCGCGACCCCTACCGCCGCTCCTTCCAGGTCAAGCGCGCGGAGTTCGACCACCTGCTCCTGCGCAACGCGGAAAAGCACGGGGTGGAGGTACGGGAGGAGACGAACGTGACCGCGGTCGACATCTCCGATCCGGAGAAGGTCGTGGTGAACGGCACGCTCGAAGCGCGCTTCGTCCTCGACGCCAGCGGCCACGGCGCCGTCCTCGGCAGCCGGGTGGGGGCCAAAGAAGACGTCGCCTCGCTGAAGAAGATCGCCTTCTTCGCCCACTACCGGAACGTCCCGCGCGCGGAAGGGAAGGACGGCGGGAGCACGGGCATCGTCGTGCTCCGGAACGCCTGGTTCTGGTTGATCCCGGTCACGGCGGACGTGATGAGCGTCGGGCTGGTGGTCGACCGGGAGCACTTCCTCTCCTGCGGCCTCGACCCGCAGGCGCTGCTGGAGAAGACGATTCGCCAGGCGCCGTGGATGGCGGAGCGGATGAAGGACGCGGAGCGGATCACCCAGGTCTACGCGCGCAAGGACTTCTCGTTCCGGATGAACAACATCGCCGGCCCGAACTACGCCCTGGTCGGCGACGCGGCCGGGTTCCTCGACCCGATCTTCTCGACGGGCGTGTTCATGGCCATGAAGTCCGCGGACATGGCCGTCGCGGGAGTGGTGGAGCGGCTGCGCACCGGCTCGATGACGACGCTGAAGCAGTACGAGTGGGAGATGACCCGCGGCCTCGACAAGTACTTCCGCTTCATCGAGCACTTCTACCGCCGTGAGTTCCTGGAGATCTTCATGCAGCCGTCGGAGCGCTGGGGGCTGCTCAACGCCATCGTCGGCGTGCTGGCGGGCGACATCTTCGCCACGCGCAACAACCGCTTCAAGCTCGCGCTGTTCTTCCTT
The DNA here is from genome assembly GCA_044866315.1 of Thermoanaerobaculia bacterium. Taxonomy (GTDB): domain Bacteria; phylum Acidobacteriota; class Thermoanaerobaculia; order Gp7-AA8; family Gp7-AA8; genus QHVT01. The sequence goes on from JBIOTX010000167.1 coordinate 31,741, forward strand.
CTCGTCAAACTGCAAAAGTCCGCCGGCGTGATCGCGCCGCGCATCGCCTGGGACGCGCTTCCCGCCGCGGCCAGGGCATAGAATCTGGACCTCTTTTATGACCACTGACCTGAGACGCAAACTCAAGGAGCTGCTCATCGAGCGGCTGAAGTTCGAAGACATGACTCCCGACGACATCCCCGACGAGGAGCCGCTCTTCGCCGGCGGCCTCGGGCTCGACTCCATCGATGCCCTGGAGATCGTGGTGATGCTGGAGAGCGAGTTCGGGATCAAGGTGAAGAACGAGGGCTCCGCGCGCGAGTCGTTCAAGTCCATCGCCACGCTGGCGGACTTTGTCGGGAGCAAACTGGCGCAGGAACAGCCGCAGGCGTGAGCTGGCTCGCGCACCTTCCCCATCAGATCCCCTTCCGGGCCGCGTCCGCGGCGCATCGCGTCGACGAGAAAACGATCCAGGGCGTCTTCGTCTGCACGGTCAACGACGCGCTGCCGGCCGAGGTGATGGTCGTCGAGGCCATGGCCCAGTGCGCGGGCGGGCTGGTGTTCGAGACCCAAGGGTTCTTCACCGGCGTCGATCGCTGCGAGATCCTGCGGGCCCCGATCGCGGGCGACGTCGTCGAGCTGACGGTGACGCTGGAGGCGGAGTTCGGGGGGACGTTCCGCTTTTCGGGGACGGGGCGCATCGGCGGAGTAGAAGCCGTGCGCGGGCGGTTCTATCTCTCCGCGAATGCGCAGGGCTGACCCGAACGTCCGCATCGCCGTCACCGGCGCCGGCATCGTCTGCTCCATCGGCCGAAACAAGGACGAGGTCTGGCGGGCGATCGTCGAGGCGCGCGCGGGCATCGACAAGCTGACGGCGTTCCCCGGCGAGACCTTTCCGACCGACCTCGCGGCCGAGGTCCGGGCGGAGCTGCCGAAGGCGAAACGGCTCTCGCGGACGGACCTCCTGGCGGTCGTCGCGGCGAAGGAGGCCATCGAGCAGGCCGGCGCCGCCTCTCCGCTGCCGCGCGAGCGCGCCATCGTCTCCAGCGGCTCGTCGACCGGCGGGCTTCTGGAAGGCGAGGACTACTACTTCCGCCGCGTGACCCACGGGCGCCGGCGCGCGCCGGCCTCGAAGGTGCTGCAGCAGCCGACGTCCGGCCCCTCGGATGCCGTGGCCCGCGCCTTCGATCTCGGCGGCGGCGTGCTCTCGAACGCCACCGCCTGCTCGTCGGCCGGCGCGGCCATCGGCATGGCCGCGGACTACCTCCGCTCCGGCCACGCGAACGTGGCCGTCGCCGGCGGCAGCGACGCCCTCTGCCGGCTCACCTACAGCGGCTTCAACGTGCTTCAGGCGGTCGATCCCGATCCCTGCTCCCCCTTCGGCGCCTCGCGCAAGGGCATCACCCTCGGCGAAGGCGCGGGCTATCTCGTGCTCGAGCGCTGGGACGACGCCGTCGCGCGCGGGGCGACCATCCTCGCCGAGCTCTCCGGCTACGGCGCGTCGTGCGACGCGCACCACCCGACCGCGCCGGCGGAAGACGGGCGAGGGGCGGAGGCGGCCATGCGCCGGGCTATGGCGGAGGGGGGGCTCGAGGCCGCGGGCGTCGACTACGTGAACGCGCACGGCACGGGCACGCTGCTGAACGACTCCGCGGAGACGAGAGGCATCGTCGCGGTGCTCGGCGACCGCGTTCCCGTCTCCTCGAGCAAGTCCTACTTCGGCCACACCCTCGGCGCCGCCGGTGGGGTGGAGGCGGTGGTGAGCGTGCTGGCGCTGCTGCACCAGATCGCGCCGCCGACGCTGCGCCTCGTCGAGCCGGCGGAGGACTGCGCGCTCGACTACATCCCCCACACCCCCCGCCCGATGCCGATGGCCAACGTGCTCTCGAATACCTTCGGCTTCGGCGGCGCGAACGTGTCCCTGCTGTTTCGGCGCGTGCTATAACGCCCGCGGGCCCATGTCGCGCGTCCCCATCACCGGAATCGGTGTCGTCGCCCCAGGCGCGATCGGCGTCGCCGCGTTCCGCGCGCTCCTCCAGAGCGGCGGCACCGCCATCGCGGAGGTCGACCGCTTCGACACCAGCGGCCTGAGTGCGCACAAAGCCGCGCTGGTGCGCGACTTCAAGGCGAAGGACTTCATCGCCCCGATGAAGATGCGCCGGATGAACGCGCTCTCGCGGCTGGGCGTGGCCGCGGCGAAGCTGGCCATCGAAGACTGTGGCGGATCGCTGCTGCAGGACACGGGCGTGGCGCTGGGTACGGCCTTCGGCCCGGTGCAGACTTCGGTCGACTACATGCAGGAGTACATCGAGAAAGGGGCCGCGCTCGCGCCGCCGCAGCTCTTCGCCGAGTCGGTGGCCAACGCGCCGGCGAGTCACATCGCCATCGAGTGGAACCTGCGCGGCTTCAATGTCACGCTGACGCAGCGCGAGTCGTCGGCGCTCGCCGCGGCGATGTACGCGGCCTCGCAGATCGTCAAGGGCACGGCTTCCGCGGCGCTGATCGGCGGGGTGGAGGAGGCGAACGAGATGCTCTTCAGCGTCCTCGACCGCCTCGGCGCGCTCGCGCACGCGAACGGCACGGCCGAGGAGATGGCCCGCCCCTTCGACCCGCGCCGCAACGGCTTCGTCCTCGGCGAGGGCGGCGCGGCGCTCATCGCCGGTGCCGGCACGCGTGGGCCCTACGGATGGCTGGCCGGCTTCGGCATCGCCCGGGACACCACGGCCACGATCTCCGACTGGGGCACGGGCCACGCGAGCGTCGTCGCGGCGATGAAGGCGGCCATCGACGACGCGGAGATCGCCCCCGGAGACATCGACGCAATTTACGCCTCGGCCAACGGATCGGTCCGCGGCGACGCGCTCGAAGAGCGCGCCATCGCGGAGCTGTTCGGCGACCGCACGCCGCCGGTGATCGCCACCAAGGCGATCTTCGGCGAGTACGCCGCCGGCGGCGCGCTGCAACTCGCCGCGGCCCTGATCGCGGTGGAAGAACGGAAGCTGCGTAACGTGCTGGTCAACTCCCTCTCCGCCGGCGGCGGCATCGTCTGCGCGGTGGTTTCGGCGGAGGGCGCGTGAAGGCCTGTGTGCTCATCCCGGCGCTGAACGCGGAGCGGACGCTCCCGCGCGTGGTGACCGAGGCGCGGCAGCGGCTCGAGCCGGTGATCGTGATCGACGACGGGTCGAAGGACGCGACGGGCGAGGTCGCGCGCGCGGTCGGCGCGACGGTGTTGCGCCATGACGTCAACCGCGGCAAAGGAGCGGCGCTGAAGACCGGGTTCGCCTGGGCGCTGGAGCACGGCTTCGAGTACGTCATCACCATGGACGCGGACGGCCAGCACCTCGCCAGCGAGATCCCGAAGTTCTTCGAGGCCGAGGACGCGGAGCTGGTCATCGGCGGACGCGCCCATCTCTTCATGCAGATGCTCCCGCGCCGGAGGATGGCCAATCGTTTCTCGGCGTGGGTGATCTCCAAGTGCGCCGGCACGCGCGTGTTCGACTCGCAGAGCGGCTTCCGCCGCTACTCCGCGAAGCTGCTGCGCAGCATCCGCCTGCGCACGGACGGCTTCGACATGGAGAGCGAGGTGATCGTCCTGGCCGGCAAGCGCGGCCTGCGCATCGTCACCATCCCCATCGACCTGGGCTTCGTCAATGGGGTCTCCACGAGCCACTACAAGCCGCTCAAGGACACGCTCCGGATCGCGTGGACGGTGACGCGGGCGCGGCTATTTTGGTAACGGCTTCCGCGGCAGCATCTCCGCCCGATTCGCCGTCTCCCACACCACCGTCGCCATCACCGCCGCGGCCTGCATGAGGTCCTCGCGCTGGAGGCGCTCGAAAGAGTCCCAGTTGGTGTGGTGGGTGCGGGTGGAGTACTCGACCTCGTCCTGGATGAACTGGAAGCCGGGGATGCCCACCTCGTCGAAGGCGATGTGATCGGTGCTCTGGGTGTTGCGCATGGTGACCGTCGTCGCGCCGAGGTCGTGGAACGGGGCCAGCCAGGCAGTGAAGATCGGGACGGCGGCGGCGTTTTCCTGGGCGTAGAGGCCGCGGATGCGGCCGGTGCCGTTGTCCATGTTGAAGTAGGCGGAGACCTTGGCGTGGGCGGGCTTGATGGTGAGCTCGCCTTTCTCCGTGCGCAGCGAGGCGGGCAGCTTGGCCTGCTCGGGATCCTTCGGCTCGGCGCGGGAGGCGAAGTGCTCCTTCACGTAGGCGCGCGCGCCGAGGAGGCCCTGCTCTTCGCCGCTCCAGAGGGCGACGCGGATGGTGCGGCGGGGAGCGATGCCGAGGGACTTCAGGATGCGCGCGGCCTCCATGACCGTGGCCACGCCGGCGGCGTTGTCCGTGGCGCCGGTCGAGCTGTGCCAGGAGTCGAGGTGCGCGCCGACCATGACGATCTCGCCCTTCTTGTCGGTGCCGGGGATCTCGGCGATGGTGTTGTAGGCGTTGCGGTCGCCGTCGTGAAACTGGGCCCGGACGTCGATCTCCAGCTCGACGTCCTGCTTCTTGTCGAGGAGGCGGGCGATCCGGCTGAAGTGCTCGGGGGCGATGGCCACGTTGGGGACGCCGACCGGCTCGTCGTCGCGCCAGGTGCCGGACGACTGCACGCGGAACAGGCCGCCGCCGAAGTCGCTGGCGCCGGAGTCGACGATCGCGGCGATTTTCTCGTCCATGGCGAACTGCGCGAGCAGCCGGCGAAACTCGCGGCGATTACGGAAGTCGCGCATGCGGGCCTCGTCGCGCGAGGCAGGGATCTCGTAATCGGCGAGCTTCGCCAGGCCCTCCTCGTCGTAGCGCTCCAGCGCGGGCTTGTCCTGGGCCTTGAGCTCACGCGCCTCGCCGGTCATCACGATGGCACCGGCGAGCTTGCCCTTGTTTTTCTCCAGGTCTTCCTTGGTCTCGAGCTTCACCTTGACGACCTTGCCGCGGATGGTGCCGTTCGTCGACGGCGACCAGGCCTTGGCGATGGCGTAGAGCTGCTGGGTCTGCGGCGCCACCATGCGCACCGTCGTTGCCTCCAGGCTCCAGCCCTTGCCGAACTCGTAGCCCTCGATGTGCGCGTTGGCCAGGCCGAATTCGGTCAGCTTGTCGCGCGTCCACTCGTTCGCCTTCTTCATCTCCGGCGAGCCGGTGAGGCGGGGGCCGAGGACGTCGGTCAGCGACTGCGCGACCTCCATGACCTTGGAGTTGCGGAAGCCCTCCTGGCGGATCCGGGTGATGATCTGGAGGTCGGGGTTGTCGGCGGCGGTGAGGGGGAGGGTGGTGAGGAACAACAGGACGATGAGGGCTCGGTTCACTCCAATTCGCTCCAATCGATGGTGGTGGGGACGTTCGACTTGGCGAACAGCGCGCTGAGCATCTCTGGCGGCGTGTAGATGCGCACGTCGCCCAGCTCGCTGGGGCGGCGGTTCTTCATCGTGAACAGCGCGCGCTGGGTGACGTAGTCGAAGTTCGCGTAGTAGTCGTCGTCCTTCTTCTGCTCGAACATCGCCTTCAGTGTATCGAGCTGGCGGGTGAGGTGGTCGTTCAGCGATGTCTCGGGCCGGACAGGCAGGATTGCCTGTCCTCCACTGGTTTTCTTCGGAGGCTCGAGGCCGATGGCGGTGAGGCGGAGGTCCTCGAGCTCCCGGAGGTACCGGTCGACCTTCCCCGGCTTCTTCTTCCCCTCGGGCTCGAGGAGGAGGGCCGGGATCTTGTTGCAGTTCGCGCGGTGGATGGCGTCGCTCCGGGTGATCCAGCCGAGGTTCGTGACGCCGCAGCGGGCGGAGACGTTGCGGGTGAGGTTGTCGAGGAACGGCTTGACCGCCGTGTTGAACGAGTCCTCGACCCCGTTGAAGAGGTTGAGCACGTAATGCACGCGGAACTCGTCGATGGTCGTCTGCACCGTCCGGGTGATGGGGTGATCGCCCAGATTCTCCAGGAGGTCGAGGGCGAAGGCGTCGAGGTTCTGCACCGAGGAGTCGTAGACGTCCTCCACGCGGTCGATCAGGTCGTTGATCAGCCGCCAGAAGTTGAACGCGCCGCCGACGGTCTCGTAGAACGGCGACTCCTTGGTGAAGATCAGGCGCAGCTTGCGGAAGAGGATGGCCTTGACGATGTCCGACGCAGCCAGGGTCGCGCTCGGCAGATGCGGCGTGAAGATGAGGATCCCCGAGTTCGAGAAGGGGAGGAAGTCGATCACGTTCGCGTCGAGGCCGGCCCGGAGGTCGAGCACGACGTAGTCGGTGTCGAGCAGGTTGATGGCCTCGATCAGGCGCGCCTTGTAGGCCGCGCCGAAGTTCGTGATCTCCTCGATGAGGTGCAGCGGCCCGGCGATGAAGCCGAAGTTCCGGTACCGGCGCTGCGGGTCGAGGCGGTCGTCGAGCTGGCTCACGCAGTTCGCCAGCGGCTCGTTCTTCCGGAAGAAGTGGTAGAGGTCCTTGTCGATGGGGACGTCGATGGCGTTGCGGATCGCCGACGTGCCGGTGTCGAGGTCGACCAGGATCGTCCGGCCGTGGCGCGAAAGCGCGAGCGCGAAGTTGATGGCGAACGTCGTTTTCCCCACTCCGCCTTTGCCGGACGAAACGGGAATGATCCGCTTGATGGCCACGGTGCTCGAAAGTCTACCTTCTGAGCAGTTACAATCAACGCGCTTGATGCAAGCGACCTTTTTCCGGAAGTTCCCTCTCTTTGCGGACCTCGATGAGCGTGAGCTGGCGTCGATCGCCGCCGTGGCCAAGACTCGCCGCTACGCGAAGGACGACGTCATCTTTCACGCCGACGAGAGCGGCGACATCTTCTGCCTGATCCGCGAGGGCCAGGTGAAGATCACCATGATCTCCCCCGAGGGGAAGGAGATCATCCTCTCCCTCCTGGGCCCTGGCGACTTCTTCGGGGAGATGGCCCTCCTCGACGACGAGCCCCGCTCGGCCACGGTCGTGGCCACCGAGCCGCTGGAGCTGGTCACGATCTGGCGCAGCGACTTCCTGCAGATCCTGGCCGAGAACTTCGACATCACCAAGAAGGTGCTGGCGGAGATCTCCCGCCGCCTGCGCAGCGCCTCCAACCGCATCGAGTCGCTGGCGACCATGGACGTCTACGGCCGCCTGGCCCGCTTCTTCCTCGACCTGGCCAGGGATCAGGGAAAGGTCCTCGACAACGGCTACGTCGCCGTCACCCGCCCCACCCACCAGGCCATCGCCAACATGATCGGCACCTCGCGCGAGACCGTGTCCCGGCTCATCCACGACCTCATGCGCCAGAACCTCCTGCTGTCCGAGGGAAAGACGATCTATCTGCGGAAGACGGCGTTGGATCAGTTCCGGGCGGAGGTATGAGTGGCCGGTTGCCAGTAGCCAGTAGCCAGTAACGACCACTGGCAACTGGCAACTGGCTACTAAGCTTATGCGCCACGTCCCCAACCTCCTCACCCTCCTCCGCCTCCTGCTCGTCCCCTGCTTTCTGATCGTTTCCTTCCGCGGGATGTACCTCGCGGCGTTCGTGATCTTCGTCTCGGCGGCGGTGACGGACATCTTCGACGGGATGATCGCCCGGCGCTGGAACGTGCGCTCGAAGTTCGGGGCGCTGTTCGATCCGGCGGCGGACAAGCTGCTGATGGTGTGCGGGTTCCTGTACTACACCTTCGCCCCCGATCTGCCGCGGGTGCGGATCCCGGGATGGCTGACGTTCGGGGTGTTCATCCGCGACTTCCTGATCGCGTTCTTCGCCTACCTCATGTACACGCGGGTGCACATCAGCCGCTTCCCGCCCACGGCGGCCGGGAAGGCCTCGACGGTAATCCAGGCCGTGACCCTGGGAGCGGTGATGGCGGTGAACTCGTTCGGCCCGGGTCTACTGTGGCTGGCGGAGGCGCTGTTCCGGCTGTCGCTGGTGATGACCCTCTTCTCGGGCTGGCACTACATGCAGCGGGCGGCGAAACTGCTCCGCGAGGAGCCGCAACTCCAGACTTGACAGCGACCTGCGAGGCGAAATAGTTTCCGCCTCCGTTTGTTGTACCGGGTCCCTGAGCCTCCATAGCTCAATTGGTAGAGCAGCGGACTCTTAATCCGTTGGTTCTAGGTTCGAGTCCTAGTGGGGGCACCAAGCTCGACATTCCCAGCGGAGGACCGCGCGCGCGGTCCTCTTTTTGCGTTTACACTCATGATCCCCGCGCGAAAGTGGCGGAATTGGCAGACGCGCTGGTCTTAGGAGCCAGTGGCCCCGTGCCGTGTGGGTTCGAGTCCCACCTTTCGCACCAGCACATGAAGGCAGAAAGCAGAAGGCAGAAGGCAGAAGTGAGAAAGCGCAGCTGACTTTTTGCCTTCTGCCTTGAGCCTTCTGCCTTCTGCCTTCATCCAAAGAGGTACCCACGAGCCATGACCGTCCTCAATTACGAAGACCTTTCCCCCGTCCAGAAGTCCATCGAGGTCGAGATCCCCGCGGATCTCATCTCCAACGAGGCCCGCAAGGTCACGACCGAGTTCGGCCGCCACGCCAAGGTTCCGGGCTTCCGGCCCGGGAAGGTGCCGACGAGCGTGGTCCGGACGCGCTTCGCCAAGGAGATCCAGGAAGAGGTCGTGAGCCGCGTCCTCGGGCAGAGCTTCCGCGACGTGGTCCGCGAGAAGGGGCTCGAGCCGGTGGGGGATCCGCAGCTCGAGCATCTCGATCCGTTCATCGACGGCGCGCCGATGAAGTTCAAGGCCAAGTTCGAGGTCAAGCCGCAGATCGAGCTCGGCGAGTACCGCGGGCTGGAGATCGACGACCCGAAGATCGAGGTCACGGACACGGACATCGACGCCATGATCGAGCGGCTGCGCGACCAGGCCAGCCATTACCGGGTCGAGTCCGAGCGCGGGCTGGAGGACGGCGACTTCGCCGTCATCGACATCGCCTCGACCGGCGAGGGGATCGAGCCGAAGACCGACTCCGGCCACTTCCGCGTGGGCGAGGAGTCGCCGCTGCCGGAGCTGCACGACGTGCTGCGCGGCAAGAAGCCGGGCGAGACGGCGTCGTTCGACAAGGCCTACGGCGAGGACGCGAACAACGAGGAGTGGCGCGGCAAGACCATCCACCACGAGGTCACGCTCAAGGAGATCCGGGTTCAGGAGAAGCCGGAAGTCAGCGACGAGTTCGCGCAGAGCATCGGCGCCGGATGGGAGAACGTCGAGCAGATGCGCCAGACCATCGCCGGCGACATCCGCAAGCATCGCGAGCACGAGGCCGTTCGCTTCAAGCGCAACCAGATCGGCGAGAAGCTCCTGGCGGCGCATCACTTCGACGTCCCCGAGGCGCTGATCGAGGACGAGCTCGGGAAGTCGCTGAACAACTACGCGCGCTACCTCGCCTCGCAGGGCGTCGACCTGCAGAAGGCCGAGCTCGACTGGCGCAAGATCGGCGAGGAGTTCCGCCCCGAGGCGGTCAAGCGGGTGAAGCGCTCGCTCATCCTCGAGGCCATCGGCCGGAAGGAAGGGATCCAGATCAGCGACGTCGAGGTCGACGCCGAGATCCGCAAGGCGGCCAGGGAGCAGGACCGCGAGTTCGCCGACGTCAAGCACCACCTCAAGCACGACGGCGGCTACGAGGCCCTGCGCGCGTCGATGGCCCAGGATCGGGCCCTGGAGCTGGTGCTCGGCGAGGCCAAACTGCGCGAGGCATAAGCCGCGCCGGTTGTGTGGTTAGATTCCGCCGAAGGAGACTGATCCCATGGTCCTCATCCCGATGGTCGTCGAGCAGACGTCGCGCGGCGAGCGCGCCTACGACATCTACTCGCGCCTGCTCAAAGACAACGTCATCTTCCTCGGCTCCGCCATCGACGACAACGTTTCCAACCTGATCATCGCCCAGATGCTCTTCCTCGAGGCCGAGAACCCCGAGAAGGACATCTTCCTCTACGTCAACTCCCCGGGCGGCTCCATCACCGCCGGCCTGGCCATCTACGACACCATGCAGTACGTGAAGCCGGACATCGCCACGATGTGCATCGGCCAGGCGGCCTCCATGGCGGCCGTGCTCCTCGCCGCGGGCACGAAGGGGAAGCGCTACTGCCTCCCGAACTCGCGCGTGCTCATCCACCAGCCGCTCATGCATGGCCTCGGCGGGCAGGCCACGGAGATCGACATCCACGCCAAGGACATCATGCGCATGAAGGCCCGGCTGAATCAGATCTTGGCCAACCACACCGGCCAGCCCATCGACAAGATCGACCGGGATACCGATCGCGACTACATCCTCCAGGCCCCCGACGCGCTGGAATATGGTCTTGTTGATCAAGTGATTGCGAAGCGCGACTAGCGCTGCGCGGAATGTGACTGGGCACACGCAAGTTGACTTGAGCGGCGCTCAGGAGTTCAATTCTGAGCAACTCTGAAAAAGGACCCAAACCAGCATGTCGAAGAAGGGGAACAGTGGCGACGTCCTGCGTTGCAGCTTCTGCAACAAGTCGCAACGTGACGTCAAGAAGCTGATCGCCGGCCCCACCGTTTACATCTGCGATGAGTGCGTGGACATCTGTCTCGACATCATCGCCGAGGACCGCAAGGACGAGCCCGGCGCGCTGGAAGGCGCGGGTCACCTTCCGAAGCCGAAAGAGATCAAAGAGTTCCTCGACCTCTACGTGATCGGACAGGAGCGGGCCAAGAAGAAGCTCGCCGTCGCCGTCTACAACCACTACAAGCGGATCGACTACCACTCCCGCAACGCCCGCCAGGACGTCGAGCTGCAGAAGTCGAACATCCTCCTGATCGGCCCCACGGGCACGGGCAAGACCCTGCTCGCGCAGACCCTGGCCCGGATGCTGTCGGTGCCGTTCACCATCGTCGACGCCACCACCCTCACCGAGGCGGGGTACGTCGGCGAGGACGTCGAGAACATCATCCTCAAGCT
>JBIOTX010000168.1:0-5728 GCA_044866315.1 Thermoanaerobaculia bacterium
GACCCGCACCCGCCCGGTGACGCCGTCGCCGGTGCCGCCGGCGGCCGTCGCCTCGATGCGCACCGCAGGCTCGGTGCTTGTCCACAACCGCGCCCCGTCCGCCCCGAGGAGCCGTCGCGCCTCGGCCGCGGCAATGATCCTCGGCTCCACCGCGGTCACCGTCAGCGGCGCGCCGGCATGCTCGAACGTGAGCGGCTGTCCGGCCCGCAGCTGCGCGCGATCGCGCGCAGCGACCACGGCCACGAGCCGCCCGTCGCGCACCACCCCCCACCCGTCCGCATGCCGATCCACGTGCACCAGTGCGCTGAAGATCAGTGCCGCCGCGACCAGCGCTAGCAGCACCCGATACGCCCAACGCATCCACCGCGGCTCGATCTCCAGGAGATGCGCATCGTCCGTCTGCCCGCGCTGATACTGCTCGATCGCCTCGGGGCGGTAGAGGCGGGTGATGTCGTCACGAGGAGTCTCGACCGGACACACGTCCGTCATTATGCATAGGGGAAGGATGAAGGCGGAAGGATGAAGGATGAAGGGCCCGGGACCGGAATGAAGAGGTTCGAATGAAGAGGGAAGAATTGAGAAGCCCACCCCGAAGCGCCGGGCGGGTGGTCTCTTGCTCTTCCCTCTTCATTCGAACTTCTTCATTCCGCTTTCATCCTTCATCCTTCATCCTTCTTCCGCTCCTCGCCGCACGACGTCGCTCACCGGCACTCCCGCCTCCACACACGCCTCCGCGATCACCCGGTACGCCTCTTTCCGTCGGCCCTCGCGCAGCAGGTCCAGGATGCCCTTCGCGATGATCCCGTCGAAGAATCGCTTGCGGTCTACGTCCGTCGGCAGCACGGCCTTCGCTCCTTCCCGGAGCGTGCCCAGGACGTCGTTCACCTCCGTGTACTCCGGGCCGACCAGGCGCTGGAGGTCTTCCTTGAGCGTGCGGGCCAGGGCGGGGGACTTGCCGCCGGTGGAGACGGCGATCTGGATGGAGCCTTTCTCGATGATGGCCGGGACGATGAACTCGCAGAGGGGCGTGACGTCGACCACGTTCACCGGGATGCGCCGGCGCCGGCAGTCGGCGGCGATCTGCTCGTTGACGGACTGGTCGTCGGTCGAGGCGATGACGATGTTCGCCCCTTCCAGGTCGCTCTCGTCGTACCTCTTGCACTTGATCCGCAGTGCGCCGTCGCGCGCCCACCGCTCGATCTCGTCCGTGAGCTCCGGCGACACCACCGTCACCCGCGCCCCGTACTTCATCATCGTCTCCGCCTTCCGGGCGCAGACGTTCCCGCCGCCGATGATCACGACGTCGCGGTCCTCGATGTCGATGTAGATAGGGTAGTAGGGGTAGCGCTTCATCGGGTGGGAGTTTACGGGGTTACGGGGCACGGGGGCACGGGGGATAACCCCCTCGTGCCCCGAACCTCCGTGCCCCCGTGCCCTCAATAGATCGGAAACCGATCACACAACTCCTTCACATCCTTCTTCACCTGCGCGATCACCCCTTCGTCCCCCTTCGAGTCCAGCACGCGGGCCATCAGCGTGGCCATGGTTTTCATCTCCGGCTCGCGCAGGCCGCGGGTGGTGACGGCGGGGGTGCCGATGCGCAGTCCCGAGGCCACCATGGGCTTGTTCTGGTCGAAGGGGATGGTGTTCTTGTTGACGGTGATGTTCGCCGCCTCGAGCATGTTCTGCCCGTCCTTGCCGGTGATGCCCTTGGAGAAGACGTCGGTGAGAAAGACGTGGTTGTCCGTGCCGTTGGAGACGATGCGGAAGCCGGTCTCGCGCACGGCGTCGCAGAGGGCCTTGGCGTTCTTCACGATCTGGCCCTGATAGGTCTTGAACTCGGGCGAGAGCGCCTCTTTGAACGCCACGGCCTTGGCCGCGATGATGTGCACGAGCGGCCCGCCCTGAATGCCCGGAAAGAGGGCCCGGTCGAGGTCCTTGGCGTGCTTTTCCTTGCAGAGAACCAGTCCCGCGCGCGGCCCGCGCAGGGTCTTGTGCGTGGTGGTGGTGACGAAGTCGGCGTAGGGGACGGGGGAGGGGTGGTGGCCGGTGACGACCAGGCCCGCGATGTGGGCGATGTCGGCCATCATCAGCGCGCCGACGCTGTCGGCGATCTCGCGGATGCGCTTGAAGTCGATGATCCGCGAGTACGCCGACGCCCCGCAGATGATCATCCGCGGCTTCGACTCCTCGGCGATCCGGGCCATCTCGTCGTAGTCGATCAGCTCATCTTCCTTGCGCACCCCGTAGGCCACGACCTTGAAATCGCGGCCGCTGTAGGAGAGCGGATGGCCGTGGGTGAGGTGCCCGCCGTGGGAGAGGTCCATGCCCATGATCGTGTCGCCGGGCTTGAGCATGGCGAAGTAGACGGCCATGTTGGCCTGCGAGCCGGAGTGCGGCTGCACGTTGGCGTGCTCGGCGCCGAACAGCTCCTTGGCCCGGGCGATGGCGATGTTCTCGACGATGTCCGTCGGCCCGCAGCCTCCGTAGTAGCGCTTGCCCGGATAGCCCTCGGCGTACTTGTTCGTGAACACCGACCCCATGGCCGTGAGCACGGCCGTGGAGACGTGGTTCTCCGAGGCGATCAGCTCGAGAGTGTCGTTCTGGCGGGTGGTCTCGAGGCGGATGGCGTCGGCGATCTCCCGGTCGACCTCGTCGAGCCTGCGGTGCAGGAAGTCGTGACCGGTGGCGGCGGGCTGCTCGGCGATGGCGCTCATGGTTCCGCGATCTTATCGAAAAAGGCGATGGCGGCGCCCGCGAGATAGAGCGAGCCGGTGACGACGATGGCCCGCTCCGGGGCGGCGAGAGCGGCCTGAAATGCAGCGTCTGGTTGGGGGATGGGGACGGCCCCCTCGAACGCGTCCGCCTTCATGGAGCGTGGCGGATACGGCTCGGTGGCGATCACCCGATCGAACAGCGGGAAGAGCGCGCGCGTGACGTCGCCGACGTCCTTGTCGCTCATGATCCCGAAGACCAAGAGGCGCGGGCGCGGGACGCGGGCGTCGAAGAACGGCGCCGTGGCCGCGATCGCGTGCGCGTTGTGGCCGCCGTCGATCCAGACGTCCTTGCCGCGCACGCGCAGGTGCTCCAGCCGGCCGCGCCAGCGCGTGTTGCGCACGCCTTCCTCGATCGCCGCCTCGCGCACCCCGAGCTCGCGCGCGGTGCGCACCGCCAGCGCCGCGTTGCGGCGCTGAAACGCCCCGGCGAGCGGCGTGTCGTGCTCCTCGGTCACCTCGATGACGAGGCTGCCGAATTTCGCGGCGCGCTTGCGGATCACGTCCAGCACGACCGGGTCATCGTTCGAGGTGAGGACCGTCGCCCCGCGATGGATCACGCCCGCTTTCTCGCCGGCGATCTTGCGCAGGGTCGTGCCGAGGTACTCCATGTGGTCCATGCCCACGGGGGTGATCACGGCGGCGATCGGCTGGACCACGTTCGTGGCGTCGAGCCGCCCGCCCATCCCGACCTCGAGCACGGCCAGGTCGCACTGCGCGCGGGCGAAGGCGTCGAAGGCGATCACCGTCAGCGCCTCAAAGTAGGTCGGGGAGATGCCGATGCGCTCGCCCGCCGCGTGCAGGTCGACGATGCAGGCCTCGAGCAGCGCGGGGTCGATCCTTTCTCCGGCGATCATCCACCGCTCGCGGAGGTCGACCAGGTGGGGAGAGGTGTAATGGCCCGTGCGGTGCCCGGCCGCGTCGAGGATCGAGGCCAGCATCGCCGAGGTCGAGCCCTTGCCGTTCGTGCCGGCGACGATGATCGAGGGATAGGTGCGGTGGGGATTGCCGAGGGCTTTGAGCAGCGCGCGCATGCGCCCGAGGCCGGGGCAGATGCCGCTGCCCTGGAGGGAGTCGAGCCAGTCGAGAGGGGTCACTGACCGCGAAACAGTTTCAGGAACCGGCCGATGGTCGGCTTCATCTCCGCGCGCGGCGTGATCAGGTCCACCATCCCCTTCTCGACCAGGAACTCACTGGTCTGGAACCCCTCGGGCAACGTCTGGCGGATGGTCTGCTCGATCACGCGCGGGCCGGCGAAGCCGATCAGCGCCTTCGGCTCGGCGATGTTCAGGTCGCCCAGCATCGCGTACGACGCGGTGACGCCGCCCGTGGTCGGGTCGGTGAGCACGGAGATGAACGCCAGGCCGGCGTCGGACAGGCGCGCCAGCGCGGCGGAGATCTTCGCCATCTGCATCAGCGAGAAGATCCCCTCCTGCATGCGCGCGCCGCCGGAGCAGGAGACGATGATCAGCGGCAGCTTCTTGTCCAGGCAGCGCTCGATGGCGGCGGTGATCTTCTCGCCGACGACCGAGCCCATCGAGCCGCCCATGAAGGCGTACTCCATCGCGCAGACCACGGCCGGCACGCCGTCGATCTTCCCCTCGGCGCACAGGACCGCGTCGCCCGGGCCGACGCGCTGCTGGTAGACCTTCAGCCGGTCGGCGTAGCGCTTGGTGTCGCGGAAGCCCAGGGGGTCGCCGGAGCGGATCTCGGTCACGAATTCCTTGAACTTGTTGTCGTCGAAGAGGATCTCGAAGCGCTCGCGGGCGGAGAGGCGGAAGTGGTAGCCGCACTTGGGGCAGACGTTGAGGTTGGCCTCCACTTCCTTGCGGTAGACGATCTCCTTGCAGTCGTCGCACTTGACCCACAGCCCCTCGGGGATGGCGACCTGTTTCTCGACCGCCTCCTTGGGCTTCTTTTCCTTCCGGAACCAAGCCATGGCGGGCGACTCTAGCCTAAATCGTGCGGTCGCGCCATGACGCGACGGCGGCGATGAGCAGGGCCACGAGAGGGGTGAGAAACACGCGCGGCGCGGAGGCGGCGATCCACCACCAGGGGTCGCTGCTGTGGATGTAGATGTAGACCGCCGCGCCGGCGGTGAGGACGGCCACGGCGAGCGGCAGCGCGGCGCGTCGCAGGTTCCCGGTGAGCGTCAGCGCCAGCGGCAGCAGCCAGGCCAGGCCGAAGAAGCCGTAGGACGCGCTCCTGGCCGACTCCACGATCGCGCGCGGGAGGAAGTTCCAATGGATCTCCCCGCCGGCGATGCGGTAGCCGTCGAGGAGGTTGTTCCTGGCCAGGAAGAAGATCCACGTGGCGAGGAGCAGCACTCCCGGCACCACGACGATGGCCGCGCGCTTCACGCTCCGCTGCACGAGCACGATGGCGATCAGCACGGCGATGGCGAACGTCGCCCCTTCGACCTTGGTCCAGAGCGCGCCGGCGACGCCGAGGGCGGCGAGGACGTTGCGGCCGCGCGGGTCGTCGATGAAGGTGAGCGCGGCGAGGGCGATGGCCTCGAAGAACACCAGCGCCGGATCGCCGCCGCCCGCGGCGTAGCCGTAGGCGAAGGCCCAGGCCAGCGTGGCCGCGAGGAGCATCGAGCCGGCGTCGTCGCCGCTGACCGAGCGCACGAACGCGGCCGTGCCGAAGAGGAAGAAGGCGGTGGTCAGGAGCGCCGCCCACCAGGGGAAGTTCTGGGCGACGATGTTCATCCAGGCGTAGACCATCAGCACCAGCGGCGGGTAGTCGCGGTGCATGTAGATCGTGCCCGGCTCGCCGAGGAACGCGGCGGTGATGCCGCTGTCATTCACGAAGCGGATCGCCTTCGGCCCCCAGAAGAAGCCGAGGTCCGCGCAAGTCTCGCGCGCGGTGAGCACGCCGTAGGCGGTGAGGAGGACGAAGAACAGGATCACGAGAACGTGGAGCGGCGGGCTCTCAGCCCGCCGTAGCTCCCG
>JBIOTX010000169.1:0-22302 GCA_044866315.1 Thermoanaerobaculia bacterium
GGGCGGATGTACGCGTGCTCGCCGTTGCCCCAGCGCATCATCTTCGGCCAGCGCACCGACTGCACGATGGCCGGGATGCGCTCGCCGAGGATCTCCGCGGCCGTGCGGCCGGTGATCTTCTTGCGGATGCGGACATACTCGTCCGGCGACTCGATGAGGTCCGCCTCGGTGGCGTTCTGCTTCTTCAGGAAGCCCTGCAACGCGGCCGGCGGCGACTTCTTCGGCGGCCCCTTCACTTCCTGCTCGCGGTCGGCCTCGCGCTCCGGAAGGTCGCGCAGGAAGACGATCAGTCGCCGCGGCGTGGCCTCGAGCTTGATCGTGCCGCCGCCGAGATCGGAGAGGACGCCCTGCAGCGCGGCCTGGACGGGCGTGGAGAAGCTGGCGTGCATCCAGGCCGGAATCTCCTCGATCAGCAGCTCGAAAAAGTACTCAGCCATTCGCAGCTACCTGCAGGAGGGGAAATCCCAGAGCCTCGCGGGATTCCAGGTACTGCCGCGCGCAGGCCACGGCCAGGTCGCGGACGCGCTTGATCACGCCGACGCGCTCCGTCACCGACACCGCGCCGCGGGCGTCCAGCGTGTTGAAGAGGTGCGAGCACTTGAGGGTCCAGTCGTACGCGGGAAGGACGAGCTTCTCGCCGAGGCAGCGCTTCGCCTCCTTCTCGTAGGCGTCGAGCAGCGTCCAGTGCAGGTCGATGTCGGCGGTCTCGAAGTAGTACTTCGAGAACTCGTACTCCTCCTGCTTCCGCACCGCGCCGTAGCCGAAGCCGCCGCCGAACTCGATGTCGAACACCGACGACTCGCGGGCCAGGAACATCGTCAGCCGCTCCAGCCCGTAGGTGATCTCCGCCGAGATCGGCGCCAGGTCGATCCCGCCGGCCTGCTGGAAGTACGTGAACTGCGTGATCTCCATGCCGTCGAGGAGGATCTGCCAGCCCACGCCCCACGCGCCGAGGGTAGGGGACTCCCAGTTGTCCTCCTCGAAGCGGATGTCGTGGCGGGTCAGGTCCAGTCCGAGGGCGCGGAGGGAGTCGAGATAGAGCTCCTGCACCTCCAGCGGCGAGGGCTTGAGGATCACTTGAAACTGGTAGTGCTTCCCGAGCCGGAACGGATTGTCGCCGTAGCGTCCGTCCGCCGGGCGGCGGGAGGGCTGGACGTAGCCGACGTTCCACGGCTCCGGCCCCAGAACGCGTAGATACGTCGCCGGATGCATCGTCCCCGCGCCGACCTCCAGGTCGTACGGCATCTCGATCACGCAGCCGCGCTCGGCCCAGAAGTTCTGCAGTTTCAGGATCAGCGACTGGAACGTCACCCGGGACATAGGGCGCGCATTCTAACGGGGTTTTGGAGTGCGGCGGCATCGCCGCCGCTTTCCTACACCGGCGGTGGCGGAGGCGGAGGAGGCGGCTCCTCCGTGCTGCTCGTATCCGTCGCCGGCGGCTTCTTCTCCGGCGGCGGAGCCGTGTTCGTGGGCGGCGGAGGCGCCTGCGTGGTGGTGCTCGTGTCCGTCGCCGGCGGCTGCTCGGTAGCCGTCGTATCCGTCGGCGGCGCGGGCGGCTGCTGCTCGGGCGGCACCGACTGCACCGGCGGCTGCGGGACCGGCTGCGGCTGCTGGGTCACGGGTCGCGGCTGCTGCGCCGGGATGGGGTTGGGCGGTGGATTGAGCGGCCGCGATCCGGTCGCCGTCGCGGGCGGCGGGTACATCGGCGTGGTCTGCGGCATCCCCTGCGGCGGCGGGTACGCGCCCGGTGCGCCGGCGGCGGTGTTCGGCGGCAGATTGGTGGTCGTCGTCGGCAGAGAAAATGCCGACGTCGTGTCGGCGTTCGTGCCGGTGATGGGCGGAAGGGTCTCGCCGGGCCCGTGAATGGTCGCGGTGACGCCGGACGCGGAGCCTTCCTGCACCGTCTCGTACTGCGCCTGCTGGCTCTTCGCGCCCCCGCGGCTGCACGCCGCGGCGACTGCGACCACCAGGACTCCATAGATGACCTTGTTCTTCATACGATCTCGTTACCCCGATCAATCGCAATCTGCTTGCCACTACAATCGGACTCGTGCAGCCGCGCCACGATCGCTACCAAGATGTTGTCCGGGAAAGCTTTGCGCGCCAGCGGTTCATGGAGACCATCGGCGCGAAGCTCATCCGTATCGCGCCCGGAGAAGTGGACATCGAGCTCGCCTTCCGCGGCGACCTCGTGCAACAGGCCGGCACGCTGCACGCCGGCGTGGTCACCGCCATCGCCGACTCCGCCTGCGGCTACGCCGCCCTCACCCTCATGCCCGAAGGGCAGGAAGTGCTCAGCGTCGAGTTCAAGGTGAACCTTCTCGCGCCCGCGGCCGGCGGCGTCCTCGTCGCGCGCGCGAAGGTGCTCCGCGCCGGCCGCACGCTCACCGTCTGCGCCGCCGACGTCGTCAGCGGCGACAAGCTCGTGGCGACGATGCTGGCGACGATGATCGGGCGTTGATCTTGCGATCTTCTCCGGCCGGAGGGCACGAGGGGTCACGCGCCCCCGTGCCCTCCGTGCCCCCGTGCCCCGCGTCCCCCATCACTCATGCCGCAACGTCTCCGCCGGTGCCAGCGACACCGCCTGCCGCACCGGCCCCCACGTCGCGGCCACGCCGACGGCGAGGAGCAGCAGCGGCACGGCCGCGAACGTGACCGGGTCGTGTGCCGTCACCCCGAACAGCAGCGCCTCGGCGAACTTCACGAGGAGTGACGCGACGACGACGCCCGCCGCCACGCCGACGCTCACGAGTACCGCGGTCTGGCGCACTACGATCGCCGCGACGTCGCTCCGAAGCGCGCCGAGGGCGATGCGGATGCCGAGCTCGCGGCGGCGGCCGGCCGTGCGGTAGGCGACCACGCCGAAGAGACCTGCGGACGTCAGCAGCAGCGCCAGCGCGCCGAAGCCGCCCAGGAGGATGGCGAACGTGCGCTCCTTGGCGATGGCCGCGCCCACGTGTGCCTCCAGTGAGCGAGGTCGGACGATGGGCAGATCGGCATCGACGGCGCGCACCGCGGCGACCAGCGCCCGCATCGCCGCCTCGGCGCTCGTGCGCGCGCGGACCAGGATGCGCAGGTTGCCCGTGGGGAACTGCGCCAGCGGCATGTACACGATCGGCGTCGGCTCCTCGCGAACGGAGTTGACCTTCGTCGTGGACGCGATCCCGACGACCGTGGCGTCGGGCTCCATCTGAATGATCTTGCCGAGGGCGTCACCGCGCGGCCAGTACTTTCGGGCCATGGCCTCGTTGATGATCACCACCGGCGCGGACTCCGCGGTGTCCTGTCCATCGAAGTCGCGCCCGCGCACGAGGGGCACGCCGAGGGCGTGGAGATAGCCGGGCGTGATCGGATTCAGGGCCACGTTGTCCGGATCGGAGCTTTTCGCCGTGTAGCCCGGCACGCTGACGGAGGTGCGCATCCCCTCCATCGTCACCGGCACGGATCCGCCGAAGCCGGCGCCGGCCACCTCCGGCATCTGCGCCAGCCGCGCGCGCACGTTCTCCGTGAACTCGATCACCTTCGGCCCGCGGTATCCCTGCCGCCGCGCGTTCAGCGACGCCACCGCGGCGTTCTTCGTCGGGAAGCCCGGCTCCACGCGACCCATGCGCGCCAGCGTCCGCAGCAGCAGCCCGGCGAAGACGAGCAGGACGACGCAGAGCGTGATCTGCACGACCACCAGCAGCGACTGCAGCGCCGCGCCGTGCGGCGTCGACTGTGAGCCCTTCATCACCCCGGCCACGTTCACGCGCGAGCTGCGCAGCGCCGGGATCAGTCCGAACAGCAGCGTCGAGAGGATCGTTAGACCCGCGGTCACCGCGAGCACACGCGTGTCGGCAACCGGCAGCGAGACATGCAGGAGCAGCGGAAAGTCGTCCGGCGCGATGGCCGTCAGGCCGCGCACCAGCGCGTGGGCGAGGGCGATGCCCGCCACGCTCGCCGCCACCGCCAGGAGCAGCGCCTCGGCCGCGAGCTGGGCCACGAGCTTCCGCCGCGGCGCGCCGATGGCGGTGCGGATGGCCAACTCGCGCTGCCGGCGCTCGCCCCGCACGAGCTGCAGCCCGCCGGCGTTGACGCAGGCGATGACCAGGATCAATGCGACGAAGAGCGTGACGAAGAGCGCTGCGCGCCGGGCGTCGATGCGCCGGTCGAGATCGATCGCGGCCATGGTCGCGGGGAACAGGGTTGCCGAGGGGTCGACCAGCCCGACCTGCTGCTTGGCCCGCCGCGCCGCGATCGTGCGCAGCTCGGCCTGGGCCTGCTCCAGCGTCACGCCGTCGCGCAGGCGGCCGACGATCGAGATCCACGACGTCCGCCGGTCCGTCAGCGTCTTGATGCCGCCCATGCCCTGCAGCGCCGCGTCGACGGTGGAGACGGGGACCCAGATCGCGTCGCGTGTGTCGATGGTCGCGCCGCGGAACGCGCGCGGGGCGATGCCGATGACCGTGAACGGCGTGCCGTTGATGAGCACCGTCCGCCCGACCGTGCTCTCCGCCGCGGCAAAGTGCGAGCGCCACAGCGCGTCGCTGATCACGGCGACGTAGTGGCCCGGCTTGTCGTCGGCCGCGGAGAAGAAGCGCCCGCGCGCGGCCCGAGCGCCGAGGGTCTCGAAGAAGTTGCCCGTGGCCAGAGTGAGCTCGATCTGGATCGGCTCCCCGCCCGTGGAAAAGTCCGCCCCCCATCCCGCCGAGAACGCCGCCAGCCGGGCGAAGCTCCGGCTCTGGTCGCGATAGTCGGTGTAGACCGGAAACGACATCTGCGGCCCCGGGTCGCTGCCGTCCGCCTCGCTGGCGAAGACGCGCACCAGGCGCTCCTCGTCGGGCAGCGCCAGCGGCCGAAAGAGGATCGCGTCGACGAGCGTGTACATCGCCGCGTTCACGCCGATGGCGAGGGCGAGGATGACGAACACGAACGCGGAGAACCGCCAGTCGGCGGCGAGAGCGCGCAGGGCGTGGCGGAGGTTCATGGCGCGCTGGCGGGCGCAACGGGGGTGCCACGGTAAAGACGCCGTGGTTTGTGACACTTACGGGTGATCGCGGGAGGCGAGTGTGTTCGCTCCTGGGACGGGGCTGTTCGGCCTCGAACAGTCCGGAATCTCCCACCCTTTCAGGTAGTTGTCTAAACCGTACCATCGTGGTACGGTTTCGCTCCCACGAAGGGCAACTGCCGATGCTGAAGATCTCCAGACTCACCGACTACGGCCTCCTCGCCAGCGTCTACCTGGCCCGCAATTCGGGTCAGATCGTCGCCGCGCGCGAGATCGCCGAGTTCTACCACCTGCCCGTGCCGATGATCACCAAGGTGCTCAAGGCCCTCCACCATGGCGGGCTGGTCACTTCGCATCGCGGCGTGGGCGGCGGCTACTCCTTCGAGGGAGACGCCGAGGCCGTCACCCTCGGCCAGCTCATCGACATGCTCGAGGGGCCGTGGGACCTCGTCGAGTGCGAGACCTACGACCACGACGGGAACGCCACCTGCGCCATCCGCGTGGCCTGCCCGTCCCGGCGGTTCATGTTCGGCATCAACCGCGCAGTCAAAGGAGCGTTCGAGCAGGTCACGCTCGGTGACCTCGTGCGCGGCGGGATGCCCGTGCCCGTCATCGACAAGCAGCAATTGGCGGCCCGAGAGGCAACGCAATGAGCAACCTAGAAATCCAGGAAATCGCACGACAGGAATACAAATATGGCTTCGTCACCGACATCGAAGCCGACGTCGCCCCTCCCGGGCTGACCGAGGACATCATCCGCTTCATCTCCGCCAAGAAGGAGGAGCCGGAGTGGATGCTGGAGTGGCGTCTGAAGGCGTTCCGCCACTGGCTGACGATGCAGGAGCCGACCTGGGCGAACGTGCATTACCCGCCCATCGACTACCAGGCCATCCGCTACTACGCGGCGCCGAAGCAGAAGAAGAAACTGAACTCGCTCGATGAGGTCGACCCGGAGCTGCGGGAAACGTTCGCGAAGCTGGGCATCTCGCTCGAGGAGCAGAAGCGCCTGACCGGCGTGGCCGTGGACGCCGTGTTCGACTCCGTCTCCGTGGCCACCACCTTCCAGGGCGAGCTGGCCAAGCTCGGGATCATCTTCTGTTCGTTCTCCGAGGCGGTGAAGAATCACCCGGACCTGGTCCGCAAGTACCTCGGCAGCGTCGTTCCGTACACGGACAACTTCTTCGCCACGCTGAACAGCGCGGTCTTCACCGACGGCTCGTTCTGCTACATCCCCAAGGGCGTCCGCTGCCCGATGGAGCTGTCGACCTACTTCCGCATCAACACCGCGGGGACGGGGCAGTTCGAGCGGACGCTGATCATCGCCGACGAGGGCGCGTACGTGAGCTACCTCGAGGGCTGCACGGCGCCGATGCGCGACGAGAACCAGCTCCACGCCGCGGTGGTCGAGCTGGTCGCCCTCGACGGCGCGACGATCAAGTACTCCACCGTCCAGAACTGGTACCCCGGCGACAAGCAGGGGAAGGGCGGCATCTACAACTTCGTCACCAAGCGCGGGAAGGCCTTCCGCGGCGCGAAGCTGTCCTGGACCCAGGTGGAGACCGGATCGGCGATCACCTGGAAGTATCCGAGCTGCATCCTCCAGGGCGACGACTCGGTGGGCGAGTTCTACTCCGTCGCCCTGACGAACAATTACCAGCAGGCCGACACCGGCACGAAGATGATCCACATCGGGAAGAACACCCGCTCGACCATCGTGTCGAAGGGCATCTCCGCCGGACACGGCCAGCAGACCTACCGCGGCCAGGTGAAGATCCTCAAGGGCGCCGAGAACGCCCGCAATTACTCGCAGTGCGACTCGCTGCTCCTCGGCGACAAGTGCGGCGCGCACACGTTCCCCTACATCGAAGTCCGCAACTCCACGGCCACCATGGAGCACGAGGCCTCGACCTCGAAGATCGGCGAGGACCAGCTCTTCTACGCCCAGCAGCGGGGCCTGTCCGCCGAGGACGCCGTGTCGATGATCGTCAACGGCTTCTGCCGCGAGGTCTTTCGCGAGCTGCCCATGGAGTTCGCCGTGGAAGCGCAGAAGCTGCTGGGAGTCTCCCTCGAAGGAAGTGTCGGCTGATGCTCGAAATCAAAAACTTACACGCCGGAATCGACGGCAAAGAAATCCTCCGCGGGCTCGATCTCACCATCCAGCCCGGGGAAGTGCACGCCATCATGGGCCCGAACGGCTCGGGCAAGTCCACGCTCGCGAACGTGCTCGCGGGACGCCCGCGCTACGAAGTCACCGAGGGGCAGGTCCTGTTCGAAGGAAAGGATCTCCTGGAGCTGCCGACCGAGGAGCGGGCCCGCGAGGGCGTGTTCCTGGCTATGCAGTACCCGGTCGAGATCCCGGGCGTGAACAACATCTACTTCCTCAAGGCCGCGCTGAACGCCCTGCGCAAGCATCGCGGCCAGGAGGAGCTGGACGCGATCGAGTTCCTCCAGCTCGCGCGGGAGAAGATGAAAGTCGTCGAGCTGGATGAGGCCTTCATGAACCGCGGGGTGAACGAGGGCTTCTCCGGCGGCGAGAAGAAGCGCAACGAGATCTTCCAGATGGCCGTGCTCGACCCGAAGCTGGCCATCCTCGACGAGACCGACTCCGGCCTCGACATCGACGCCCTGCGCATCGTCGCCGAGGGAGTGAACACCCTCCGCAGCGAGTACCACTCGGTGCTGGTGATCACGCACTACCAGCGTCTGCTGCGCTACCTCGTGCCGGACTACGTGCACGTGCTGGCGAACGGCCGGATCGTGAAGTCGGGCGGCAAGGAGCTGGCCGAGGAGCTGGAGCAGAAGGGATACGACTGGGTCGAACAGGAGGCCGTGGCGTGAGCGTTGCCGTGACTCCCGACCTGCGCGAGCGCGCGGCGGAGACATTCGCGAAGCTCGGCTGGCCGACGACCCGGATCGAGGAGTGGCGCTACACCAGTCTCGCGCCGCTGCAGAAGGTCCCCTGGCGCACCGCCGAGCCGGCGAACGACGTCGACACCTCGGCGGCGACGCTGGCCGGCCGGGCCGCGCTGGAGCTGGTGTTCCTCAACGGACGCCTCGTGCGCCAGATCGGCGAGACGCGCTTCGGCGTGGCCAGTGAGGTCGGCCGCTTCGCCGACTGGGAGCGCAACGCCATGGTCGCCCTCAACACCGCGAACATGCAGGACGGCGCGCGCCTGGAGATCCCG
The DNA here is from genome assembly GCA_044866315.1 of Thermoanaerobaculia bacterium. Lineage (GTDB taxonomy): Bacteria > Acidobacteriota > Thermoanaerobaculia > Gp7-AA8 > Gp7-AA8 > QHVT01. Next base: position 8,173 of record JBIOTX010000169.1, read on the forward strand.
GCGAACATGGTGGTGAACGGCTTCATCCATCTCCTGTTCGTCGGCCGCGGCGATGGCATCTGGTCGCACCCGCGCAATCTCATCGTCGTCGGCCGCAACGCCCAGGTCGACATCGTCGAGACCTACATCGGCGCGGGCAGCTACTTCACCAACGCGGTGACGGAGATCGTCGCCGGCGACGGCGCGGTGGTCGATCACTACAAGGTCGAGTGCGAGTCGCGCGAGGCCTTCCACATCGGCAACGTGTTCATCCACCAGGAGCGCGCCGCCCAGGTGATCTCGCGCAACGTCGCCATCGGCGCGGCCCTGGCGCGGACCGAGACCAACGTCACCCTCGCCGGTGAAGGCGCGGGGATCGTCCTCGACGGCCTCTTTGTCGGCAGCGGCTCGCAGCATCTCGACAACCGCACCGTCATCGACCACGTCAAGCCGCACTGCGAGAGCCATGAGCTGTACAAGGGCATCCTCGACGAGCGAGCGCGCGGCGTGTTCGACGGCCGGATCATCGTCCGCCCCGATGCCCAGAAGACGATCTCGAGGCAGGAGAACCGCAACCTCTTGCTCTCCGAGACCGCGGTCGTCGACTCCAAGCCGACCCTCGAGATCCACAACGACGACGTGAAGTGCAACCACGGCTCGACGATCGGCCAGATCGACGCCCAGCAGATGTTCTATCTCCGCTCGCGCGGCATCGCCGAGGACGAGGCCCGGAACCTCCTGGTCTTCGCCTTCGCCAGCGAGATCGTCGACCGGATGAAGATCGAGCCCGTGCGCGAGCAGATCCGCCGGGCCCTGTTCCAGGCCATGCCGGACCGGATGCCCGAGCGCAGAGGAGGAGGGTCGCGATGAGCGCCGCAGTGCAACCCGCAGTCGAGTACGACGTCCAGTCGATCCGCCGCGACTTCCCGATCCTCTCCCGCCCCGCCCGCGGCAAGCGCCTGGTCTACCTCGACAACGCGGCCACCACCCAGAAGCCGCAGCAGGTCATCGACCGGATCGTCCGCTACTACTCCGAGGAGAACTCGAACGTCCATCGCGGCGTGCACTTCCTCAGCGAGCTGGCCACCCTGGAGTTCGAGAACGCGCGCGGGTACGTGCAGCGCTTTCTCAACGCCCGGAACGTCAAGGAGATCATCTTCACCCGGGGTACGACCGAGGCCATCAACCTCGTCGCCCAAGCCTGGGGCCGGGCCAACGTGCGGGAGGGGGACGAGATCCTCATCTCCGCGATCGAGCACCACTCGAACATCGTTCCCTGGCAGATGCTTTGCGCCGAGAAGGGCTCCACGCTGCGGATCATCCCCGTTGCCGACAACGGCGAGCTGCGGATCGACGAGTACGAGCGGATGCTTGGGCCCCGCGTGAAGCTCGTCGCCGTCGGCCACGCCTCGAACGCCCTCGGCACGATCAATCCGGTCAAGCGCATGGTTGCCGCGGCACACGCGAACGGCTCGCTCATCCTCATCGACGGCGCCCAGGGCGTCCCCCACATGCGCGTCGACGTGCAGGACCTCGGCTGCGACTTCTACGCCTTCTCCGGGCACAAGGTCTACGGCCCGACCGGCATCGGCGTGCTGTACGGCCGCGAGGCCCTGCTCGACGCCATGCCGCCGTGGCAGGGCGGCGGGGACATGATCCTGTCGGTTTCTTACGAGAAGACCACCTACAACGCGCTGCCCTACAAGTTCGAGGCGGGCACGCCCAATATCGCCGGCGTGATCGGCCTGGCCGCGGCGCTCGAGTACGTCTCGAACATCGGCCTCGACGCCATCTCCGCCTACGAGCACGGCCTGTTGACGTACGCCACCAAGCGCCTGCTCGAGATTCCCGGCATCCGCACATCGGCACCGCCCGCGAGAAGGCGGCGGTGATCTCCTTCGTCCTCGAAGGCGTGCACCCGCACGACATCGGCACCATCCTCGACCAGGAAGGGATCGGCGTCCGCACCGGCCATCACTGCGCGCAGCCTCTGATGATGCGGTTCAACGTGCCGGCCACGGGGCGGGCGTCGTTCGGCCTCTACAACACCCGTGAGGAAGCGGACGCGCTCGTTGCCGGTTTGCACAAGGTCATCGAGGTTTTCCGTTAATGTCCGATTTGAGAGAGCTCTACCAGCAAGTCATCCTCGACCACAACAAGAATCCCCGGAACTTCCGCGAGATGTCGGACGCGACCTCGCGCGTGGAGGGATACAACCCGCTCTGCGGCGACCACTACACCGTCTTCCTGAAAGTCGACGGCGACACGATCCAGGAAGTGAGCTTCACCGGCAGCGGCTGCGCCATCTCCAAGGCCTCGGCCTCGGTGATGAGCTCGACCGTGAAGGGGAAGTCGAAGGACGAGGCCGAGCAGTTGTTCGACACCTTCCACCGCCTCGTCACCGGCGACGCGAGCGGCCTCAGCGCGGCGGATCTCGGTCGCCTGGCGGCATTTAGCGGCGTGAGCGAGTTCCCCGCCCGGGTGAAGTGCGCGACGTTGGCGTGGCATACGCTACGGACTGCCCTCGAGGGCAAAGAAGAGAAGGTGACGACGGAGTGACGATGCGAGAGGAAGTCACGTTCAGCCGGAACGCCGAAGCGATCATGATCCCCAGCGGGGAGCGCGTCCTCGTGCCGAAGGGAGCTCAGGCGACGATCACCCAGTCCCTCGGCGGCGCATTCACCTTGATCACCGACCGCGGCCTCATGGTCCGCGTCTCCGGCAAGGAAGTCGAAGCCATCGGCAAGCCGGTCAACGAGACCGCCGAGGTCAAAGCCGAGGAGATCACCCCGGAGAAGCTCGAAGAGATGGTCTGGGACTCCCTCAAGACCTGCTACGACCCCGAGATCCCGGTCAACATCGTCGACCTCGGCCTGGTCTACCTCTGCGAGCTCCAGGCAGGCGAGAACGGCGGCAGGAAGGTCCACATCAAGATGACCCTCACCGCCCCCGGCTGCGGCATGGGCCCCGTCCTCGCCGGCGACGTGAAGATGAAGCTGGAGGCGCTGCCGGGAGTGGAGACCGCGGACGTCGAGGTCGTGTTCGATCCGGTGTGGGATCGCTCGATGATGTCCGAGGCGGCCAGACTCCAACTGGGCATGATGTGGTGACGTGTACAATGCGCCATCCCCCGGTCAGGAGCTGCGATGGCGTTTTGTGCGTACTGCGGAACCCAGGTCGCTGAAGTCTCGTACCGCCCGTGTCCCACGTGCGGGAACCCGACCAACGGCGCGCCGCGGCCGGCCGCGCCCACCGGCGGCACGAATGCCGCCGCGATCATCATCGCCGTGATCATCGGCGGGCTGTTCGTCGTGGCCATCATCGGCATCCTCGCCGCGATCGCCATCCCCAACTTCATGACCGCCATCGAGCGCTCGAAACAGAAGCGGACCATGGCCGACATCCGCAGCATCGCCACGGCCGTCGAGTCCTTTGCCACCGAGAACAACCGCTATCCGCGCGTGGACGACTTGGACGCGATCGAGCCGCTGCTCGTGCCGCGGTACATGGCGAGCGTTCCGAAGGCCGACGGGTGGGGGACGCCGATGCGGTACGGCTGCCTCGAGGAGACCGACCCCTGCCGGACCTACTTCATCGGCAGCGCCGGGAAGGACAAGGCCTTCGAGCGCGGGTCGCTGACCGAGTACCCGCCAGGTCAGACGACAAAGTTCGACTGCGACATCGTCTTCAGCAACGGCAACTTCGTGCAGTACCCCGAGGGAGTGCAGCAGCGGTGAGGTTCTGCACCCACTGCGGCGCGCAACTTCCGCCGGGAGCGGCCGCCTGCCCGAGCTGCGGCACGGCGGTGCAGCAGTTCGCGCCGACCGCGCCGATCCCGAACTACCTGGTGCCGAGCATCCTCGTCACTCTCTGCTGCTGTTTCCCCTTGGGCCTCGTGGCCGTCATCTATTCGGCGCAGGTGAACTCGAAGCTCGCCGCGGGTGACGCCGCCGGTGCGCAAATTGCCTCGAACAACGCCCGGATGTGGATGTGGATCGCTCTGGTGGGCGGCATCCTGTCCCTCGGCGGGATCTCAGGAGTGGTCTTCCTCGGCGGATGACCGGAAGGAGAAGATGGAGTGAACTGTCCGAACTGCGGTACGTCCAATCTCGACAACGCCACCATCTGTATCAATTGCGGCCGTCCTCTGAGCGGTGCGGCCTCCACCCCGCCGCCGCCCCAGCCGCCCCCGCAGGCGGCGTCGTACACGCCGCCGCCGTCACCGCGGCCGGCGTCGTTCGGCGGCACGCCGCCTCCCACGGGGCAGATCCCGAACTACCTGGTCCAGTCCATCCTGGTGACGCTCTGCTGCTGCCTGCCGCTGGGCATCGTGGCCATCATCTTCTCCACGCAGGTCAACCAGAAGCTGGCCGCGGGCGACTACGCCGGCGCGATGGAAGCCTCGCGGAATGCCAAGAAGTGGTCCTTGATCGGACTGATCTCCGGCATCGTCGTCAACGTCATCGTCTGGGTGATCTATGGGGCCGCGATCCTGGCGCAGATCAACGCTGCTCGCTAGCGCGGCCGTGGCGGCCGTCGGCGCGTGGGTGCTCTACACCTTCGCGCCGACGCCCGAGTCGTTCTATCCCCGCTGCGTCTTCCACCTGGCGACGGGCCTGGACTGCCCCGGCTGCGGCTCGACCCGGGCCATGCACCAGCTCCTGCACGGCAACGTCGGCGCGGCCTTCCGCCTCAACCCGATCCTCTTCCTGCTCCTGGGCGTCTTCGGCGCCGGCGCCCCGAGCTTCCTCCGCGGCGAGACGCCGAGGTTCTTCATGCGCCCCTGGTTCGGCTGGACCACGGTCGTGGTCCTGACCGCGTTCTGGATCGTGCGCAATACGCCGATCTATCCGTTCTGAGGGGCGCGCTGCATCCGCTCCGCCTGCCGGTAGGCATCGATCGCCGCGATCAGCGCCACCACGCCGCTCCCCGCGCCGCAGGTGAGGGCCAGGCCGATCAGCCAGAGCACGAGCGCGATCACGGCCTTCCGGGTCTGGCCGAGGTAGACGTAGCCGCCGGCTCCGCAGAGGAGCAGGTTCAGGACGAGGGCGACGACCGGGTCGTTCTCGGTCGATCGGAAGCGTTCGAGCACGAGGAAGGGGCGCGTGAGCGAGCACCGTGCCCGCTCACGCGCGAAAGAGGAGCTAGAACTTGTCGGCGAAGTCGGAGAGGCCGGGGATGCGGAAGCGCTGGCCGTTGACGCCCTTGACGATGCAGAGGATGCGGATGACCAGGAAGCCGATCCAGACCACGCAGTTCACCATGCCGACGCCGCAGCCGAGCAGGTCGCCGACGGCGAAGCCGATGACGGTCAGGACGATCCAGGCGATGATCTCGGCGCCGAGGAGCACCAGGCCGTGCTTGGCGTGCCACTGCACCTCCGGGTCGTCCTTCTTGGTCAGCAGCGGGATCAGGGCGAGGATCCACAGATACGACAGCACGACCATGAGGGTGCGGTCGGAGCCCGCGCCCCCACCCGTCCCTCCCGAGTAGCCGGGCGGCGGCGGTGGCGGCGGCGTGTACGATCCGCCTCCCGGAGGCGGGGGAGTGGCGGGCGGCACGGTAGGTGGGATGTCGCTCATGTCATCTCCTTCTATTGAAGCGTCACGATTCTAATCACTTTCGCCGATGCGAGTGAGGTGCCGTTCGGCGGCGAACAGAGGTAACACCGCAACGGCGGCGGAAAGGGTGAGCGCAATCACGATCGGCAGGATCGCCGATGCGCCGGCCACGTCGGGCAGGCCGAGGACGCGGCGGTAGAGGTAGCGCACCGCCGGCCGGGCCATCAGCAGCATCACCGCGCCCACGTAGGTCATGGACACGGCCATGTAGGCGAAGCCGCCGAGGGAGAGCCCCACCTGCAGCGGGTTCTCGGCGTTGAAGTTCGGACTCAGCGCGCCCATGCCCACGCCCAGCGCCACCAGCGTCACCGCCAGCAGCAGCGCCCCGATCATGGTGAAGGCCCAGACCACGGCGTTCGCGGCCAGGATGATGTTCGCGAAGGCGGTGAGCACGAGCGAGAGGAGTGTCAGCGGCGCGGCGTAGACCAGCACCTTGACCACGATGAACTGCCGGAACGAGACCGGCGCGCTCTGCACGATCCAGAACGCCCGGCCTTCCGAGGAGACGGACGGATAGGCGAAGCGGAGACAGATCGCGGCGATGACGAAGCCGGCCATGCCCAGGTTCGCGTAGGCCACCAGCGTGGCCCGGGCGTCGCCGCCCAGGGGCAGCATGCGGATGTTGTAGAGGTAGATGAACAGCAGGGCCGCGGTGAGGAAGACCTGCGACCACTGGGCCACGTCGCGCCCGACGGTGCGCACCTCCTTGCCGACCATGGCCCGCAGCGGCGGATCGGCGCGGGCGAAGAGCCGGTCGAGCAGCCGCGTCGCCGAGGCCGCGCCCATGGCCACCGGAGCCATGCTTTCTCTCGCGCGCACGAACGCGACGAAATAGGACGCCCTGGCGACGATCGCGAAGATCGCGAACAACACCAGCGCCGCAATCCAGATCCGCGGGTGTAGTACGGGCATCCCTGCCTGTCCCTGCTTCGTCATCAGCTCCGCCAGCGCCGTGCTCGGATACACGCTCATCGACGGCAGCTCGATCGCCTGCAGCACCTGCCGCACATCGTCGGTGGAGATCGCCGCGAACAGCCGCTCCGGCCGGCTCACCCGGAAGGCGATGACCACCGCGGTCAGGATCAACACCGCGATCGAGGCCACGATCTGATACACCCGCCGCACGGGGAACCAGCGCACGAGCACGAGGATCAGCGTGGACGACAGCGACACCGGGATAGTCAGCAGCAGGGCCAGGTTGAGGAGCACCGTCGGATAGAAGGCCGCCGGCTGCGGATTCTTCTCCTCGAAGGCCACGAAGAGCGGCACCAGGAACAGGAACACCATCGTCGCGCTCTGGGCCAGGGTCTTCCCCCACCGCGCCAGGGCGATGCGCAGCCTCGGGCGCGGCCCGGCGTGGTAGAGGTCGAGATCGAGGTCGGTGAAGAACGAGCCGATGGCCACGGTCATGGACGAGGAGAAGAGAACGACCGTGGCCACGAGAAACACCAGCCCCAGGAGGTTGCGCAGCAGGGCCAGGGCGAAGAACGGCGTCTCCTGCTCGACCGTCAATACCGCACTGAAGAGCCGGCGGAAGAGGACGTAGTCGCCGTACAGGAAGCCGGCGAATACCGCGGCGACGATGAGCGTGCGGACGATGGTCGGGAGGGTGAAGGGGCGGAGGCGGGCCAGCGCGAGGCGCAGCGGCCAGATCACGTCAGCGACGCCACCTCGTCGAACCACTGCATGGTCGACCCCGTCCGCGCCGCGCGGACCTTCGAGCGCTCCACGCCGAGGACGATCAGGCGCTCGATCAGCCGCGCGTACTTGAGCTCCGTGGCCTCCCACAGCTTCGGGTACATGGAGATGGCGGTGAAGCCGGGGATGGTGTTGATCTCGTTCACGTACAGCCGGTTCGTGCCACGCTCGAGGAAAAAGTCCACGCGCGCGAATCCTGCCGCGCTAATGGCCTTGAACGCCGCCACCGCCAGCCGCCGGATCTCGTCGGTCTTGTCCTTCGTCAGCTTGGCCGGGATGAGCAGCTGCGATTTGTCCTCGACGTACTTGTCGGTGTAGTCGTAGAACTCGCGTCCGGCCACGATCTCCCCCGGCACCGAGGCCTCCGGCGCCTCGTTGCCGAGGACGGAGACCTCGATCTCCCGGGCGTCGACGCCGCGCTCGACCAGCACCTTCTCGTCGAAGCGCAGCGCGTGCGTGACCGCCGCCTCGAGGGCGGCGTCGTTCTTCACCTTCGTCACCCCGACCGAGGAGCCGCTGTTCGCGGGCTTGACGAAGTACGGCAGGCGCAGCGCGTTCGTCACCGCGCGCGTGATCCGTTCCCGCTCGTGCCGCCAGTCGTGCTCCAGCACCGGCACGTAGTCCACCATCGGCAGCTTCGCCGCGGCGAAGGCCTGCTTCATGTGCACCTTGTCCATCCCCACCGCCGACGCGGCCACGCCGCTGCCGACGTAGGGCACGCCGATGATCTCCAGGTACCCCTGCAGCGAGCCGTCCTCCCCGCCCGTGCCGTGGATCAGCGGGAAGACGATGTCCGCGCCGCTCGAGCGCACCCAGGTCTCGAAGGAGAAGCTCGGGTGGCCGGTGAGGCTCTTCTCCTCGCCGGCCAGGATGCGCGCGCTGCGCGTCGGCTCGACGAAGTGCCCGTCCCGGGCGATGCAGATCGGCAGAATCTCGATCCGGTCCTTCGGCGCTGCCTCGGCTACCGAGCGCGCGGAGAGAATCGAGACCTCGTGCTCGGGAGAGCGGCCGCCGAAGAGGAGAACGGTTTTGATCATCGGCATAGGAAGGCAGAAGGCAGAGGGCAGAGGGCAGAAGGGAGAAGAAAGATGAATGAAGAGGTTCGAATGAAGAGGTTCGAATGAAGAAACCGCGTGAGCGATCTTCGCTTTCTCACCTCTTCATTCGAACTTCGAACCTCTTCATTCAATCTTCTCACTCCTGCCCTCTGCCTTCTGCCTTCTGCCTTCTGCCTTCATTCGTCCCCTCATCGCCCGAGCGGAATGCTGCCCAACAGATACTTCAAATCCTCATCCTTCCAGCGAATGCCCCCTCCGAGCATGAACGCGGTGTCGTTGAACACGTTGTCCACGCCCGTGGTGATGAACAGCCGCGGGGTGTGCTCCTTCTCCTTGCGGAAGGTGTACTCGCCGAAGAGGCGGATGTGGGGGGCGTCGTCGCGCTTCTGGCCGAAGTCGAAGGCCTCGCCGGTGAGGAGGATGCGGTCGTTGAACCGGTAGTCGACGCCGGCGCCGCCGGTGGAGTCGAAGAGCCCCACGCGCACGGCGAAGTCGTCGAGCTGCCAGCCGGCCTGGGCGGAGATGAGGAAGTCGCGGTCGAAGCGGGTGGTCTTGCGCACGATCGTCTCCGACTGTCCGGTGTCGGCGTTGGTGACCGTCTCGACCGAGACCTTGTCCCGGCGCTTGCCGCGCGGGTCGTCGCTCAGCTCGATGTTGTAGAAGCGGTTCCGGTCGGGGTTGGGGATGATCCGCAGGCCGACCACGCTGCGCGAGTTGCCGCCGAAGTCGGTATCGACGCCCTCGATCTCCTGCGTGTCGCCCAAGCCGGCCAGGTAGTCGGCCTTGATGCCGATGTCGAGGCCGATGCGGTTGGCGCGGCCGAGGGTGGTCTTCAGCTCGTTCACGCCGCTCTCGACGGCGGACAGGGCGCTGGTGAGCTTCTCGTGGGCCTCGTCGCTGTAGAACAGCTTCCCGACCGTCCCCTCGCCGGCGCGCACCTTTCCGGTGACGGCGTTGAGGTTGTCCGCGGTGACGCGCAGGTCGCCGGAGAGGCCCTTGAGGTTCTGCACGATCTCCCGCACCTCGGGGCGGTTCTCGCCGACCGTGCCGTGGATCTGGTTGGCCACGCGGTCGAGCGTGTCCGCCAGGCGCGGGATCTCCACTTTCAGCTGGGCGGTGATCTCGCGCGCGTTGGCCATGGTGGCGTCGACGTTGGTGCGGTTCGCGGCGATGAGCGCCCGCACCTCGGCGGTGATGGCCTCGACGTTCGCGACGATGTGATCGAGGCGCTGCTGTCCGTTCGGTCCGGCCAGGACCGCGCGCATCGAGGTGGTGATCGCCTTCACGTCCTGGGCGATGGCCGCGACCTGATCGGTGACGTCGTCGAACGTGGCCGGCTGCGTGCCCGGCAGCGTGACGGTCCGCTGCTCGGACAGCACCGGGGCGGTCGGCGTGCCGGGATCGAGCTCGATGTATTTCTCGCCGAGGAGGCCGAGGTTTGCCACCTTGGCCTGGGCGTTCGCGCGCAGCGGCACGTCGTCATCCACTTCCATGGTCACCTCGGCGCGCCCGTCGGGGAGCACCTTGATGTCCGTGACGTGCCCCTTGCGGACGCCGGCGATGCGCACGGCCGACTCGTCGTCGAGTCCGGCGACGTCCTCGAAGATCGCCTTCACCTGGCGCGTGGTGCGCGAGCGGGAGAGGTTGATGTCTTCGATGCGGATGATGAAGTACCCCAGAACGGCGAGGGCGATCAGCATGACGATGCCGACTTTTGCGGCTGAGCTCATAGTTCCGACTCCGATCGGTTCGAGAGCGGGTCGATCCCCGCCCTGCGCAACATCTGGAAAAGCGTAGCAAGGGGCAGTCCGACGACGTTGGTGAAGCTGCCGTGGATGGAGTCGATGAAAATCGCGCCGATGCCTTGGGCGGCGTAGGCGCCGGCCTTGTCGAGCGGTTCCCCGCTGTTCACGTACCACTCGATCTCGCCGGCGGAGAGGGGGGCCATGCGCACCTCCGTCTCCGCCACGCGGGTCTCGTGATGGTCGCGCTCGATGTTCTTCAGGGTGACGCCGGTATAGACGGTGTGGGTCCGCCCGGCGATCGCGGCCAGCATGCGCGCCGCATCGGCGCCGTCGGCCGGCTTCTCCAGCAGCCGGTCGTCGAGGAAGACCGTGGTGTCGGCCGCGATCACCCAGCGCGACGGGTGCTGCCCCGCGATCGCGGCGGCCTTGTCGCGCGAGAGCCGGGCCACGTACTCCTCGGGCGCCTCCCCTTCCTGATGCACCTCGGGCACATGGCTGGGAACGACCTCGAAGTCGAGCCCGATCGAGGACAGAAGCTCGCGCCGCCGCGGCGACGACGAGGCCAGGATGAATTTCACGGGGCGGAGTTTATCGAAACGCGGGCGATGCTCAGGATGACGATGAACCGGGCCTCGGCGACGATGCGGTAGACGATCCGCAGCTCGCCCACCCGATAGCTCCAGAGGCCCTTGAGCGGCTCGAACAGCGGTGCCCCGGCGATGGGGTTGTCGTCGATGATCTTCAGCGCGTCCAGGGCCGCGGCGCGCTCGCCCTCGGAGAGCGCGTTCCAGTCTTCCCGAACGGACTCGGCGAGGCGCAGGCGGTCATTCCACATCGATCAATTCTTCAATCACCATCATCTTCCCGTTCCGCACCTCTTCCTCCGCCGTCTCCAGCCTGGCGTAGAACAGCGGCTCGTTGGCGATGGCGATGGTCTCCCGGAGGGCCAGGTACTCGTCGTACGAGACCAGGATGGCCACGGGGCGGCCGCCGCGCTCGAAGAGGGTCTGCTCGCCCTTGGCCTCGCACTCGCGCACCAGGTCGCGGGCGTCGTCGGGGAGGGCGTAGAGGTCGATCCGTTTCACTTGAGCGCGCGCGGGCGGCGGGCCGGCGGGGCCTCCTCGCCGTGCTCGACCACGCTCTCGATGTAGGCCCGGAACTCGGCGCGGAGCTGCGGGTGGCGCAGGGCGTAGTCGACCGTGGCCTTGAGGTACCCGATCTTCTCCCCGGCGTCGTAGCGGCGGCCCTCGAAGACGTAGCCGTAGAAGTCGCCCTGGCGGACGAGCTCGCGGAGGGCGTCGGTGAGCTGGATCTCGCCGCCGGAGCCGCGCTCGGTGCGCTCCAGGATCTGGAAGACGTCCGGCGGCAGGATGTAGCGGCCGATGATGGCGTAGCGCGAGGGCGGCTTGATCTTCGGCTTCTCGACCATGTCCGTCACCCGGAAGCGGCGCTTGCCGAGCATCTCCCCGGCCACGATCCCGTAGCGCGAGGTCTCCTCCTGCGGCACTTCCATGAGCGCGATGACGGGACGGCCGGTCTCCTCGAAGACGCGCCGCATCTGCATCAGGCACGGCTCGTCGGCGAGGATGACGTCATCGGGCAGGACCACCGCGAACGGCTCGCCGCCCACGGCGTCGCGCGCGGTGAGCACGGCGTGCCCGAGGCCGAGCGCTTCCTTCTGCCGCACGGAGATCAGGTCCACCATCCGGCTGACGACGTCCACTTCGCTGAGGAGGTCTTCCTTCCCCCGCTCCCGCAGCGAGCGCTCCAGCTCGGACGTCCGGTCGAAGTGGTCGAGGATCGAGTCCTTCCCCTTCGACGTGACGATGACCAGCTTGTCCAGCCCCGAGTCCCGGGCCTCCTCGATCCCGTACTGCAGGATCGGCTTGTCCACCAGCGGCAGCATCTCCTTCGGGATGACCTTCGTGGCCGGAAAGAACCGCGTGCCGAAGCCGGCACAGGGGAAGACGCAGGTGCGGAGGGAGCGCTTCATCGCGCGCGGATGATAACGCGTGTGTGGCGGCGGGTTTGCTTGGGTCGCGTATGATACTCATTACGTCACACGGGCGGGCATGCGTAAACTACTGATTCTCCTCACGATCATTCTTCTCACAACCCCTCTGGCGGCGCAGTGGCGGCGGGCCGGGTTGTACGGCGCGGACGTTCGGGCCCTGATCGCCGATCCGGCGAATCCGGACGTGTTCTACCTCGGCACGAGCGGCGGCGAGGTGTACGTCTCCCGCGACGGGGCCAAGAGCTGGACCAGCCCGCGCAACGGGATCCCCTTCCCGAACTACGTCGTCGACAACCTCCTCCTCGACCGCGAGGGGCGGCTGTGGGCGGCGTGCTGGGGGCTGTGGGGCGGTGGTGTGATCGCGGTCTCCGGCGACGGCGGGAAGACCTGGTCGCGGCGCGACGTCGGTCTGGAGGACTTCTCGGTCCGGGCCATCGCCATCGATCCGAACGACGCCCGGTTCCTCGTCGTCGGCGGGCTGACCGGCGTCTACGCCAGCCGCGACGACGGGAAGAGCTGGAAGAAGATCTCCGACCAGATCAACGTCGAGTCGCTGGCCATCGACCCGCGCACGCGCGACCGCATCTACGTCGGCACGTGGCGGCAGGGCTGGCGCACGGACGACGGCGGGAAGAACTGGAAGCACATCGCCGAGGGGATGGTCCTGGACACGGACATGTTCTCCATCACCATCGACCCGGAGACGCCGGACAACATCTGGGTGGCCACCTGCGGCTGGGTCTACAACACCGAGAACGCGGGCGACAAATGGACGCGCTACCGCGACGGCTTCAACAACCGGCGCATCCACGACGTCGAGGTCGACCCCTGCGACCGCGACACGGTCTACGCCGGGTCGGTGGCGGGCCTGTACCGCTCCGACGACAAGGGCAAGACCTGGTACGTGGTCTCGGATGAGGGGCTGGTGGTGAATTCGATCGTCCTCCATCCCCAGCGCCGCGACCGGATCGTCCTCGGCATCGAGGGCGACGGCGTCTACGTCTCCCACGATCGCGGCCGCACCTTCACCCGCACCTCGGACGGCCTGCACAACCTGCGCATCACCACCGTCGTCCCCGATCCGTTCGAGAAGAACCGGATCTTCGCCGCGGTGGTCTTCGGCGGCGCCGCCTCGGGCATCTATCGCTCCGACGACGCCGGCCGGACCTGGGCGAAGGCCAGCCGCACCGCGCTGCCGGAAGTGCTCACCATCGCCATCGCCTCCGAGGCCGATGCGGAGGTGAAGTTCCTGGCCGGGACGGAGAAGGGCTTCTTCTGGAGCAACGACGGCACCGAGTGGACCCAGGCCGAGCCGTCCGGCTTCCCCATCCGCGTCGACAAGATCCAGCGCTTCAACCGCCAGCGCTCCTTCGCCGCGACCGCCGAGGGCGTGTTCACCACGCGCGACGGCGGGAAGAGCTGGTACCGCCTGGCCGGCGCGAAGAACCGCGCCGTCGACATCGCCATCGGGACGGTGAACGGGACGAAGGCCCTGTACGCGCTCACCGCCGCCGGCCTGGAGATCTTCGACGGCGAGCGCTGGAGCACCATCGCCGACGCGCCCGTCAGGGGCCGCACCGTCGCCGTCCGCAACTGCGCCGACCGCGAGCTGGTCTTCGTCGCGGGCGCCCAGGGCATCAAGGCCGGGACCATCGTCGACGGCCGCTGGCAGACTGTCGAGGCCCCCGACGCCCTGCACGCGTCCGTCTACGGCGCCTCACGCATGCTGTTCCTGACCTCGCGCCAGCAGCGCGAGATCCTCATCGGCGACGCCGCCGACGCGCAGTGGAGCGAGCTCGTGCTCCCCTCCCAGAACACCGAGGTCACCTCGATCGTCCCCGACCCCTTCGCCCGCGACCGCTACTACGTCGCCACCCTCGGCGAAGGCGTGTTCGTGTACGAAGGCAAGACGCGCCGGTACGTGGCGAAGCCGAAGGAGACGCGGGTACAACTCTCACCCGCCGGTGGCGACTGACGTGGAGCGGCGGGCTCTCAGCCCGCCGGGTCGGTGGGCT
>JBIOTX010000170.1:0-4370 GCA_044866315.1 Thermoanaerobaculia bacterium
CCTTTCACCGTCTCCTGGCCGATGCCGAGGAGGTCGGCGATCTCGCGGTTGCGGCTTCCGCGGACGAGGAGGGCGAGGACTTCCTCTTCCCGCGCCGTGAGCGACGAGCAGTGCACGCGGTCGGCGAGCCGCGCGGACGCTTCCGGCGAGAGATAGCGCCGTCCCGCGCAGACCGCGCGCACGGCCTGGATGATGTGCGAGGGATCGTCGTCCTTGACGATGTAGCCGGACGCGCCGGCGGCGATGGCGCGGAAGACGTGCTCTTCCCCGCCGTAGCTGGACAGGACGACCACCCGGCCGGCGGGGGACTGGGTGTGCAGGGCGCGAATGGCCTCCACGGCGCAGCCGGCGCGGAGCCTCAGGTCGATGAGCACGACGTCCGGGTGCGAGCGCGTGAAGAGAGCGCCGACCTCGTTGCCGTCGCCGGTCTCGGCCACGATCTCCATGTCCCCCTGCGACCCGAGCAGCATGCGCAGCCCTTCGCGGACGACGGCGTGGTCATCGACCACCATGACGCGAATCGAGTGCCCGTTCATAGCGGTGTGAGTTCCTCGATCGTTGTTACTCCGAAATAGCACGGTCGTTAGGGGCGTGCGTCCGTATCTCGGCAACTCCTGACCTCGCAGGTTTGGAGTTCTTACGCGCAGGTTCCTGCGGACAGAACTGGACGATCGTCCGCGCCTCGAACCCCCTCGGGCGAGGGGGACGGGCATCCCCCGACCGGGTCTGACCGAATGGAGCACGCGGTCCTATCGTGACGGCAAATCGAGTCGCATCACCAAAATCGGGGGAGGCTCCATGGATCGCGTGCTCCGTATCGCCCAGGCTCTCGTCGTCCTCTTCGTTCTGCAGACCGCCCTCGGCGCACCCCCTCCCAACGGCACGGTTGCCTTGCGCTCGCTCAATACGGCCGCCAACGGCCATTACGGCATCGATTACCACCCGCTGGCGAAGAAGCTGGTCGTGTCGGCGTATACGCCGACCGGGGACCCGCACAATTTCGAGTCCATCGACGCCAATGGCGCGCACAAACGCTATACGAACCTGAACAAGATCGGCGACAGCCTGGTCATTGCGGTGGTGCGGGAGTCCTCCGTCGCCAACGACGGGAAGAGCATCGGCGGCTTCGGGCGCGGGGAGATGTTCTTCGCGGCTGCCGAGGCGGGAGCGAACGGCAGCCGGGCCGGGGTGATCGGCAAGGTCTCCGCCGATGGATCGCTGGTCCACAATCCCTGGGTCACGCTGCCCCGCCCGCCGGGACCGGCGAGCGACTATGCCATCCGCGGCCTGCACGTCGACAGCACGGGCATCTTCGGCGGCGATCTGATCGCCGTCACCTCTCTCGGCGACGTCTGGCGCATCGACTCGGCCGGCGCCGCGAAGCGGGTCGCGCAGCTGGGGGCCCCTTTGCGCGGCGCGCTGGTGGTGCCGGACGACGTCGATCGCTACGGCCCCTGGGCCGGGAAGATCGTGACCGCGATTTTCGACGGTCCGGCCTCGATCGTGACCATCGCTCCGGACGGCGCGACGCGGCGGTTTGCGTTCAGCCCCGACACCACCCGCACGCCGGTCGACTTCGAGATCATCCCGCCCCATCAGAACTTCTTCGGGATCGACGGCACGGGGGCGACGCAGAAGATCGTCGGCGCCTCCGCGCAGGACTTCGCGCCGATGGTCGGCGACGTGGTCATCGCCGTCAATCTGTCGGGCTCCTCCGTGCTGCGGCGCATGACCTGGAACGGCACGGCCTTCGTCGTGACCGATCTGGCCACGGCCATTCAGTGGAAGCAGATTGCGTTCGCCCCGGTCGGCATCGGCGAGGTCCCGCCGGTCGATCAGCTGTTCGACAAGGTCGCCCTCGTGCAGCACGCGCCGACGATCAACAGCGGCCGGATCGAGGGCAGCCTGTGGCAATTGCTGGGCGAGCCGCTGGCGCTCAACGGGACGGACACGATCACCCTGGACCTGTTCGTCCCCGGCACTCCCGCGGTGAGCGCCCGGGAAGCGCCGTTCTTCGGCGGCGTGGTGCCGGGCAGCGGCAGCACGGATCCCTCCGGCTATCCGATCACCATCTCCGGCAGGGCCACGCTGCGGCGCCTCATCACGCGCACCGATCCGGTCGCGCTTCCGACCGTCGCGCCGCCGCCCACGTCCACCGGCACGAAGGACGTGCCCGACCACATCGCCGTCGGAGCGATCACCAAGTGGTCGCAGATCCGGAACGTGCGGCTGAACGGAAACGACGGCGCGATCGTCGTGCCGCCGGGCACCTACGGCCGGTTCTTCGCCACCGGACGGGCTGCGTTCGTGTTCGGCGAGGCGGGTGCGACCACGCCGGCGGTCTACAACCTGGAAGAGCTGGAGCTCTCCGGATCGAGCGAGCTGCGCGTGGTCGGTCCGGTGGTGCTGACGGTCCGCGACGGGGTCACCCTCGGTGGAGCAACGACGGCCGGCGCCTCGGATCAGGTCCGCAATCTCGCCCTGCGCATTTCGAGCGGCGGCTTGAAGATGAGCGGAAACAGCGTCGCCTATGCGCTGGTCCGCGCGCCTCAGGGACACGTCATCGTGGAGGGAACGGCGCGCCTCCGGGGCACCGTGGCGTGCGACCAGCTCACCGTCTCCGGAAACGGCGTGGTGCAGATCACCGAGAACGACGTCGCGCCGCCGCTGGTCAACCGCCCGCCGGTCGTGGACGCCGGCCCGGACCAGACCATCACCCTGCCCACCAACACGGTGACCCTCGAGGGAGTGGTCACCGACGACGGCCTGCCGTCCTGCCCGTGTGCCGTCACCGGCTGGTGCTGCTGGCCGAGCCCGAACCTCACCATCTCCTGGACCGTGCAGAGCGGGCCCGGCTCGGTCAGTTTCTCGAGTCCGAACAGCGCCGTCACGACGGCCACGTTCACCCAGCCCGGGGTCTACGTCTTACGCCTTTCGGCATCGGACTCCGCGCTGACGAGCAGCGACGAGACGACGGTCACCGTCCTCTCCAACAATAAGCCGCCGGTCGTGAACGCCGGCCCGGACCAGGAGGTGACGCTTCCCAACAGCGCCGCCCTGGCCGGAACGGTCGTGGACGACGGGCTGCCTCTGGGCAAGACCCTGAGCGTTCTCTGGAGCGTCGCCAGCGGTCCTGGCACGGTCACCTTCCAGAACGCACAGGCCGCGGCCACGACGGCCTCGTTCAGCGCGGCGGGCGTGTATGTCCTGCGACTGACCGCGAACGACGGGGAATTCGCGGCCTCCGACACGTTGACCGTCACCGTTCACCCGAGCAACCGGCCGCCGGAAGTCAGCGCCGGACCCGATCAGATCATCACCCCGCCGATGAACACGATCCGCCTCAACGGATCCGCCGAGGATGACGGGATGCCGGCCGGTGTGCCGCTGAGCGTCACCTGGACGCAGATCAGCGGCCCGGTGGACGCGCTGATCAACGACCGGACCTCGGCCGTGACCACGGCGACGTTCACCGCGCAGGGCACCTATGTCCTGCGCCTGACCGCGTCGGACTCGCAGTTCACGGTCAGCGACGAGGTCGAGATCACCGTCGGCTGCGCCGACCGCTCGAACAAGCTGGACGTGGTCCTGGTGATCGACCGCTCCTTCTCGATGGAGGGCAAGCCGCTCGCCGACGAGAAGATCGCCGCCAAGAGCTTCATCGACAACCTCGATCTCACCGTCGATCAGGTGGCCGTGGTCAGCTTCGCCTTCACGCCCATCCTCCATCAGGCGCTGACGCACAACGCCGCGGCCGCGAAGGCGGCGGTCGACTCGATCGTGGTCGACAGCGGCACCGACATTTCCGTCGGCATCAATACGGCGCAGGCGGAGCTGACCAGCCTGCGCCGCAATCCGGACGCGATCCCGGTCATGCTCGTTTTGTCCGACGGGGAGAGCAACGCCGGCAACAGCAAGCTGGCCTCGGATCTGGCGAAGGCGGCCGGCACGCGGATCATCGCCATCGCCCTGCACACCATCATCACCCAGGAGATGCGGCTGATCGCCTCGTCTCTCAATGACCTCTACATCACCCCGTCCAGCGACGATCTGGCCTGGCTCTACGGAGTCATCGCCGGCTCGGTCTGCCGCAATCGTCCCCCGTTGGTGCGCGCCGGCGCCGACTTCGAAGTCACGCTGCCGAACGACGCCACCCTCGCCGGCGAGATCCACGACGACGGCCTGCCCGCCAACAGCCGTCTCACCAGCACCTGGAGCGTCGTCAGCGGCCCGGGCACGGTGAACATCTTCGATCCCGAGGCGCCCGTGACCCGGGCCGCCTTCAGCCAGACCGGGGTCTACGAGCTCAAACTGACGGGCAGCGACTCCATCGCCACCTCCACCGACACGGTGCTGGTCACCGTCAAGCC
>JBIOTX010000171.1:0-7470 GCA_044866315.1 Thermoanaerobaculia bacterium
TAGCGGCCGAGGGCGCGGCGGGCGTGATACGCGGCGGCGATGCGCGAGCCGCCGCCGTAGCGCGCGAGCACGCGGTCGACCGAGGGCACGTCCATGCGATTCGCCGCGCGCGCCGCGCCCGCGAGCAGATCGAGATGCGCGGGCACGCTCTGGCCCGCGACCCCGGGGCGGAGCGTGAAGACGACGTAGCCAGGGACATCGCGGTTCATTGCGGCTCCCATTCGTCGGCGGCACCGCCCTCGACGGCGAGCTCCCAGGCCAGGACCTGGCCGTCGGGGAGGGTGACCTCGAGCGCACCGCTCTCGGCGTCGCCCGGGATATCGACCACCAGCGCCTCGTCGTCCGCCTCGGCGATCGAGAGCGGGCGGTCATTCAGCTTCACGCTCGGCTCCGCGTCGCCGAAGAGGAGGTTCTTTCCCTTGATCTCCAGCTTCGTCGCCGGACCGACGGCGACTTTCGGCCGCGGGACCACCGGACGCGGGATCACTGGCTTCGGCGATGGCAGCGGAGCAGGCGGCTTGACCGGTGGCTTGACCGGTGGCTGGATCGGCGGCGCCGGCGGCTTCACCGGCGCGACGACGTCGATGCGCGGCCTGCCCGCGCCGAGGGCGACGCGCAGGCGGTCGGCGGAGATCTCCGCCAGGCGCGAAACCGCGGCCGTGCCGGTGGATTTGTTGAGGTTCTGCAGCTCGGCGACATTGCGGATGCCCAGGCGCTCCAGCCGCCTCGCCTCGGGCTCGTCCATGCCCGCCTCGCGCAGCGACGGGCTGCGCGACACGGCCAGGGAGACGGTGTTCTCTTCGATCATCGGCTTGGTGATGGTGGTGAAGGCCAGATGGACCACGCTCGCGCCGCTCTCGCTGGGGGAGCTGGTGCGGAAGCGCACCCGTCCCTGTCCGTCGAGCTCGACAAACACCTTGAGCTCGAGGGCCAGGTCTTTGAGTGCGTAGGTGAGCGGTCGGTTCACGGCCTTGATCCTCAATGCGTCCTGCACGCGGTCGAGCTGCGAGGTGATGGCATCGATGAAGTCCTCGACCAGGAAGCTCGTCTCCACGGCCACATCACGCCTCCTCGATCTCGACCCGCAGCCGGGCCATGTGCACCTCGGGGAGCACGCCCGTCTTCCAGCGGCTGTGCGGCGGCGAGCCGAAGAAGACCAGCCGTCCGCGTTGGGTGGTGTAGGCGGACACCTCGAGCGGGAAGTCGATCTCCGCGCGGGTGACGACGATCCCCGGCGGCGGCGTGACGGCCACGGACTCGATGAGATGCGTCAGCGTGTCGGCGAGCTCGTAATGCATCAGACCTCCGCGCTCCACGGGTCGAACGCGAGCTCCTGCCCGGTGGGCGGCGGCGGCGCGGCTGCGGCCGGAGCCGGCTTCGGTGCCGCCGGTGCGGGAGCCGTTGCCGGCGCCGGCGCGGGAGCGGCCGTCGTTGGCGCGGGAGCGGCCGTCGTTGGCACGGGCGCCGGCGCGGGTACGCGCGCGTTCGAGTTGATGAGCTGAATGGCGGCGGAGTCGGCGAAGCGCTCCAGGGGGAAGGCCTCGCTGCGGAAGAGCACCTTCACCTGGCCGGTGAGATCCGCGCGCACGTTCATGTCGTTCTGGGCGTTGATGCTGGCGGTGTTGACCATCAGCGCCTGCGCCGAGAAGGGATTGCTGCCCGCGCGGCCGGCCATCGTGGCCGTGGTGGTCTTCTGCTGGTCGAAGCGCATGGCCATCGACTCGAAGGCGTCGATGTGGAACATGAGCTTCGCGCTGATCTCGCCGCTGTCGACGAGCACGCGGTTGATGCCCATCAGGACCATCGTGGCCAGGGTCTGCTGGCGCCGCTCGGCGAGGCTGCGCCGGGCCGCGGGGACGATGGTCTCCTGCAGGGCCTGGGCGTCGATCTGATCGGGCGAGTCGAAGCCGAGGTCCTTGAAGAACGACGGCACCGGGGTGTCGCCCTTCGGATTCTTGATGACCTGGATCTGCGGCGTGCCGCCGGAGGCATCGCGGGTGAGAAAGTTCGGGTGCTGATCGACCAGATAGTCCTGCGCCGCCCCCTCGGTGATGTTGTCGTCCATGAACCGGTCGACGGTGGTGGCCACGTTCTTGAGCAGCTCGGCGTAGGCCTGCATCTGCTGGATGGACGAGTCGATGATCGCCTGGAACGTGCCCTGGATCAGCGAGGCCACGAAGGACGGGAAGTCGATGGCGCTGAGGGTGGCCCGGGCCACTTCGCCGACGCGCGCGGTAGGGCCGCCGGTGGGCGCCGGCGTGCCGCCGGCGGGTTGCGGGGTGGGGGAGGGCGCGGGAGCCGGTGTCGATGGCTCCTGGGGACGAAGGCGCTGCTGCAGGTCGAGCGGCGCAAGCTGGGTGGCGTAAGGTGCGTCCGGCGAGGTGGCCAGGAACTCGGCCACTCGGGTCATGGAGTCGCGGAGGGCCTGGCGCGTCGGCGGGTCGAGCTCGCGGAAGGACGCGGTGCGCGCGAGCAGCTCCTCGACCTGCTGGCGAACGACGGGATTCTCGGCGTGCATCGTCATCCCTCCGCTAGAGCGCGAACACCATGTCGTCGGACAGCTCGTTCGAGGTGCGCAGCGCGGCCGGCCGTCGTGCCCACGACTGCCCCTCCGTCTGCGCGCGGCGGACGATGGCGTCGAGCATCTGGCTCCGAGTCGGGATCGGCACCGGCGAGCGCCCGGCGGGGAGCGCGCGCAACGCAGCGATGAGCGCCACGTGCGCCTCCGGTCCCCATCCGTCCGCGCTCATGCCCACGGCGCGCAAAGCGGTATTGCGAAGGGCTTCGGTCGGAACGGGGGTGATGGTGTCGAGGATCCAGTTCCTCGCCGCGGTCGGCCCCATGTGGATGGAGCGGTCGACGAGCATGGCCAGAGCGCGCTGGGAGTCGAGACCGGCCGCGCGGGCGAAGGCGCGGATCGGCCCGATGTACGCGCGCGCCGCGACCTCGTTCTGCGCGGCCTGGAACGCCGGGTGCGCGCCCGCGGCGCGGAAGCGCGGCAGCCAGGCCTCGTCCCCCAGGTTCTTCCCGCCTACCGGCTGCAGGCGTTGGGCGCGATCGGTTGCAGTGGTGACGCGGAGCAGCTCCGCGGCCTGCGCGCCGAAGACGTCGGCGAACTTCGCCGGGTCGCGCTGCTGCATCGCCGCCAGCACGGCGCCGAGGGCGCCGGAGTCCTGTTTGAAGCCGAGCAGGCCGAAGGAGAGGCCGGTGCTGGCGTCCGCGCGCGTCGCGGAGTACCCGTCCGGACCCGACTCGAACTGCCGGCCGATCAGCTGGAGGATGCGCACCTGCTCCTGCGGCGTGAGCTCCTGCGGCACCGGCGCCGGCGCGTCGAGCGGCTGGTACTGCGGGACGTCGTCGTACGACTCGCCGTAGGCCTGCGCGGTCTCGTCCTCGCCGTAGCGCGTCCGCTCATCTTCGTCCTCGAGCATCTCCGGCGGCGCAGCGCCGGTGGGGTAGGAGCTTCCCATCGCCTCGGGCTGCGGCTCATCCCACTCGGACTCGTCGCCATACGCCGACGCGTACGGCGCGGCCGCGGCCATCGCCGGCGCGGGCTCGGCGATCGCTCCCTCGAAGCCGTCGTCGTAGCCGTCGTCATAGGCGACGGCCTGCATCGGCTGCGGCGCCGGCTCGGCGTAGCCCTCTTCGTCCTCTTCTTCGAGCGACGCCGACTCGCCATACCCATCCTCGCCATCCACCCGGTCGGCGTCGGCCTCGGCCTCGAGCGACCACGTCGCCGGCGCGTCGGAGTACGCGTCTGCGCCGACGGCGGGGGAGCTCGACGCGGGCGCGGCGACCGAGTCGTCGCGCACGCGCAGCAGCTTCTCGACCGGAACGCTGAGCATCGCCGCCATGGTCTGACCGCGGAAGTCGGCGGACAGGGTCACCGACGGCGCGCCGGTCGTCAGCGACGCCGGAGCGTGGGCGAAGGCGGGATTGGTGGCCTGCTCGGAGTCGTAGGCCACGGCGGTGTAGAAGATCTCCCGCGCCCCGACGAAGCCCTGCAGCACGGCCGTCGGCACGTGATACACCGCCGGCTCGCTGCCTCCTCGCATTAGGCCGTGCTCGCGGCTGGCGAAGAAGCTCGCGCGCGTGCGCCGGCCGGCGTTCGCGCCGTCGAACAGGCTGCGGTCCGAGGTCAGCAGAACCTCGAAGAACGGCCGCCCGCCCGTGTCGACCGTGAAGCACAGGACCGGGAAGCGGTCGTCGAGTCGGTCGCGGTTGGGCGTGATCCGCACCGGGCCGGCCGCCGCGGCGTACGTTTCGTAAGACGGAATCGAACGGAGATCAACGGTCATGAGTCACCATCCTTCATGCGTCCGCCGGATCGCTCGTGGCGATCTCCGGGATCGCTCCGTAGGTCTGTTCGTAGACAGCCAGGGAGTCGAGCAGGATGTGCGCGAGGGCCTTGGCATAGGCCGGCCCGGTGACGATGCGCGTGTGCTGCAGCGCCACCGGCGAGCCGTCGTAGGCCTGCCCGAAGTCGAGGAGGAACTCGAAGGAGTTGAACCCGACTTTGAAGTAGTTGCTGTATCTGCCTTCCTGCTCATCCGCAGCACGCCGGGTCCCCTCTGTGCGTTCCTGCATCCGGGCCGGTAGTGCAAGCTCGCGCACCAAAGCGGCGGAGCGCGGACAACGCGCGAGCGCTCAATGGGTTGTGTGGAATTCAGCGCACCAGGGCTATGCGCGTGTTGTCACTGGGAAAGTGACACCTCTCCCTCACGGGCGCTGTCACAGGGGGTGTCACATCGCGGCGTGGGCGCGTTACACCGCGTCGTCGGAAGCCTGGATGCCGTACTTGGCGAGCTTCCGGTAGAGCGTCATCCGCGACCATTGCAGTTTCTCGGCCGCCTTGCTCTTGTTCCAGTTCGTGGCCGCCAGCGCGGAGATGATCCGCTCCTGCTCGTCGGGCGAGGTGTCGTGCTCGCCGAGGCGGCGGCGCAGCCACTCCGGGAGATCGACCACGGCGATGCGCGCGGAGGGACGGGAGACGAACACGCTCTCGACGACGTTGCGCAGCTCGCGCACGTTGCCCGGCCAGTCGTAGGCCACCAGGCGCTCGATGGTCTCCGGCTCGAGGCCGCGCACGTCGGTCTTGAAGGTGCGGTTGAACTCCCGCACGTAGTGCTCGAGGAGCGTCGGAATGTCGCTCCTGCGCTCGCGCAGCGGGGCCACGTCCACCCGGGCCACGTTGATGCGGAAGTAGAGGTCCTTGCGGAAGCGGTCGTCCATGGCCAGCTCGTCGAGATCGCGGTGCGTCGCGGCGATGACCCGCACGTCGAGGCGGATCGGGCGGCGCCCTCCCAGGCGATGAATCTCGCGCGACTCGATGGCCCGGAGGATCTTGGCCTGGGCATACGCGCTCATGTCGCCGATCTCGTCGAAGAAGATGGTCCCGCCCTCGGCCTGCTCGAGCTTTCCCGGCGTGGACGTCTGCGCGCCGGTGAACGCGCCGCGCTCGTAGCCGAAGAGCTCACTCTCCAGCAGCGTGTCGGGAATGGCCGCGCAGTTGATGCAGACCATCGGCCGCCTGGCCCGGGCGCTGTTGCGGTGGATCAGCTCCGCCACCAGCTCCTTGCCCGTGCCCGTCTCGCCGGTGATGAGGACGTTGCTGTCGCTGCGGGCGGTCCGGGCGATCGACATCCGCACGCTCTTGGCCGGGACGCTCGTGCCGATCAGCTTTCCGCCGGCCACGAGCGGCTCGGCATCTTCCTCAGGCTCCTGCCGCCCCGCCACCCGCCCCAGCGCGTCGGCGATCTCGGACTGCGAGGCCGTGTCGACGAGCAGGTCGCTCGCTCCCGCCCGCAGCGCGTCGATGGCGAACGCCTCCGACGACTCCTCGGTGAACAAGAGGACCGGGCAGCGCGGATCGCGGTCGCGGACGGCCTGGGTGAGGGCGATCCCCGGACGGTTGTATCCCGCGCTCGGCCCGATGATGACCAGATCGGCCGCCCGCCGCTCCACGCGATCGAGGACTTCCCCTTCGGCTCTGGCTTCGGTCGCCTCCCACCCATACCGCCGTAATACGCTGCCGACCGAGTCGAGGTCTCCACGCCTGGTGAATACCACGGCACGCAACGACATCGCTCTCCCAGCCCGCACCCGCGGAATCCGGCTCTCTCTCGCCGCAAAGGAAAACTGCGCCCGATCTCGGAAAGACGCAAGCTCCTGTCGATAGACGTAGTGACGCAAAAGGGGAAAACGTTTCACCCGGCATCTCGCGGGCGGCCACGACGAGCGCCCGCCCACCGGCTACCGCTAGGAGCGCCGGCGGCTCGCCGGCCGTTCCGCCGGCTGCCAGCCGGCGTGCACGGCGCCGGGCACTCCTGTGCACGGGCGCCGCAGACCCATGCACGGGCCCAAACACCCATGTGCACGCGCGCAACAGACCCGTGTACGGGCGTGAACACGCATATGTACGCGCGCCGCAGACCCGTGCGTGGGCGCAAACACCTATGTGCACGCGCACAGAAGCCCCTTGCACGGCTGTGAACACCAGTGTCCGCACGTGCGAATCGCCTTCCCGCACGCGTGCATCGCCTTCCCGCACCCGTGCATCGCCTTCCCGCACGCGTGCATCGCCTTCCCGCACGCGTGCATCACCTTCCCGCACCCGTGCATCGTCTTCCCGGACGCGTGCATCGCCTTCCCGCACCCGTGCATCGCCTTCCCCGCACCCGTGCATCACCTTCCCGCACGCGTGCATCGCCTTCCCGCACCCGTGCATCACCTTTCCGCACGCGTGTCATCGCCCTCCCGCAGCCGTGCATCACCGCGTCGCTGAGATGTCGCTGGATTGTCAGGTAAGGTTTCTCCCGTTCCCGTCACTCCTTCTTAGAGAACGCAGGTCCAGGCAACCACCCGCAGTGTCGTCGGAAGGAGAGCGTATGTCCTCGAGACGCATCCTCGTCTTCTTCGCCCTCGTTTGCCTCGCGACGGAGCTTCGCGCCACGTGTCCGGTTTCGTCGGGATGACGGTCTCCATCGACGGCGTGCCGCGCGCGTCGCATACCTGCCCGACGGCAAGCTGCTCGAACACCTTCCGGATCCCCACCGACTGCCTGCGCACGGGCGGGCACACGGTGTCGGTCACCGGTTCGTGTTTCAAGCCGCAGGACGGCCTGTGCGGCGGTATGGGTGGGAGGCGACCGAAGCCAGGGCTGAAGGGGAAGTCCTCGATCGAGTGGAGCGGCGGGCGGCCGATCTGGTCATCATCGGGCCGAGCGCGGGATACAACCGTCCGTAATACGCTGCCGACCGAGTCGAGGTCTCCACGCCTGGTGAACACCACGGCACGCAACGACATCGCTCTCCCAGCCCGCACCCGCGGAATCCGGCTCTCTCTCGCCGCAAGGACAGCCGCGCCGATCTCGGAAGACGCAAGTTCCTGTTCGATAGACGTAGTGACGCGAAAGGGGAAAACGTTTCACCCCATTCTTGCCAGACGTGGCGCCGCCGCCTCGGCGGCGCC
>JBIOTX010000172.1:0-39836 GCA_044866315.1 Thermoanaerobaculia bacterium
TCGAACCGTAGTCGCACGCGTTGAACATCGGCGCGCCTCGCCCGCGCGCATCTCCGTTCGCGGACCAGCTCAGTGCCCGCCCGCCCTACGTGTAGCTTCTGCCCTGAATACTGTTTGGCAGCAGAATGAAGAGGGAAGAGTCCCCCACCCGGTGTGAACCACTCGGGGTGGGCTTCTGAATTCTTCCCTCTTCCCTCTTCCCTCGAACCTCTTCCCTCATCCTTCATCCTTCATCCTTCATCCTTCATCCTTCATCCTTCTGCCTTCTGCCTTCTGCCTTCTGCCTTCATCCTCCATCCCCGCGCTGCCCTGCCCCTACAATGTCCCCCGCGTGCGCAAGGCGTCCCTCCTCGTCCTCTTCCTCACCGTCTTCATCGATCTGATCGGCTTCGGGATGGTCATTCCCTTCCTCTCGTACTACGCGCGCGAGTACGGGGCGAGCGGGATCGCGGTGGGGGCGGTGGTGGGGATCTACTCGATCATGCAGTTCTTCTTCGCGCCGGTGTGGGGGAGGCTCTCCGACCGCATCGGGCGGCGGCCGGTGCTGCTGATCAGTCTTACCGCGAGCTGCGCCGGGTATCTGCTCTTCGCCTTCTCTCACAGTCTGGGCCTGCTCTTCGCCTCGCGCGTGATCGCCGGCGTCGGCGGGGCGAACATCGGCACGGCCCAGGCCTACATCGCTGACTCCACCTCGCACGAGAACCGGGCCAAGGGGATGGGCCTCATTGGCGCCGCCTTCGGTCTCGGCTTCATCCTCGGGCCGCCGCTGAGCGGATTCCTCTCCCACTTCGGCACCGGGCGCGGTCTGCCGGGGAATCTGCTGCCGGGCCTCGTCGCCGGAGGGCTGTCGTTCACCGCGTTCCTGATCGCCCTCAACGTGCTCGCCGAGTCCAAGCCGGCGCATGTGATGCCGCGCTCGGGCCTGCCGCCGCAGTTCGATCCGCGGCTCTGGCGGGCGATGCTCACCAACCGCCTCCTGGCGTCGCTGATCGCCGGTCTCTTCCTCACGCTCCTCGCGGTCGCGGGGATGGAGATCAGCGTCACCCTGCACGGGCGCGAGCGCTTCGGCTTCCGCCAGCTCGACATGGCCTACCTCTTCCTCTTCATGGGCATCATCGTGGCCGGCATCCAGGGCGGTTTGATCGGCCGCTTCGTCCGCGCCATCGGGGAGAAAGGCGTGATCATCGTGGGCGCGGCCTCGTTCACGCTCGGTTTCGTGCTCGTGCCGTCGATCTGGCGCGTGCCGCTGCTCTACGGCGTGGCCTTCTTCATCGCCATCGGCCAGGGACTCTGTTACCCGGCGCTGACGTCGCTCGTGTCGAAGGTCGCGCCGGAGAGCGAGCGGGGGAGCATGCTCGGCCTGGCGACGTCGGTCGGCTCGCTGGCGCGTTTCCTCGGGCCGATCCTGGCCGGATTCCTCTACGACCTCGCCGGCGCGGCGGGCGCGTTCTACGGCGGCGCGGTGCTCATGGCCGCGGCGCTGGCCATCGCCGTCTCCATGTGGAGGCTCGCGGTCGCCGAAGTACACTAGCGCCGCATGATTTTGAAAGTCTCCCGCCTCGGGCATCCCGTGCTCCGCGAGAAAGCCTCCGACGTCGAAGTGAAGGACATCAAGGCCGGCAAGTTCCGGGCCCTCATCGACGACATGGTCGAGACGATGCACGCGTATGAAGGAGTCGGTCTGGCCGGACCGCAGGTGCATCTCCCGCTGCGCGTCTTCGTCTTCGAAGTGCAGGAGCGCGTGGCCAAGCGCCGCGGCGTGAAGCAGGTCGGCGCGGGCGCGGTCTTCAACGCCACCTACGAGCCGATCGGCACCGACAAGCTCACCGACTGGGAAGGGTGCCTCAGCGTCCCCTTCCTCGGCGGAGAGACCCCGCGCTTCAGGCGCATCCGCGTGCGCGGCATCGACCACGACGGCGACCCGCTCGACCTCGAGCTCGAGGACTTCACCGCCCGGATCTTCCAGCACGAGATCGATCACACCGACGGGCACGTGTATCTCGATCGCATGCCCGATCTGAAGACGCTGGGCTACACGATCGTCCTCTGATGGATACCTGGAGCGCCGGCTTCAAGCCGGCCGGTCCGCCGACTTCCAGTCGGCCGGCAGGATGCCGGCGGGGCGGCCGCCAGGATGGCGGCGCTCCGGCGCGCGCGATTAACCTCACCGCATGAAAACGCTGCTCGCCCTTTTCCTCCTCGCGCTGCCCCTCGCCGCCGCCGAGCCGAAGCTCGACGACTTGGCCTGGATCGCCGGCCACTGGACAGCCACCGTCGACGGCGCGGAAATGGAGGAGCTGTGGCTCGCCCCGCGCGGCAACGTCATGCTCGGCATGCACCGCGACGTGATGCCGAACGGCAAGGTGAGCTTCGAGTTCATCCGCATCGCCGTGACCCGGGACGGCATCGTCTATTTCGCCCAGCCCGGCGGCCGCCCACCGACGCCGTTCAAGCTGGCCGAGGTGAAGGGGGAGCGGGCGGTGTTCACCAACCCGGAGCACGACTTCCCGCAGCGGATCATCTACGAGAAGCGCGGAGCGCGTCTCTGCGCGCGGGTGGAGGGGCCGATGAACGGGAAGGAAGCGGCCGAGGAGTGGTGCTGGGAGAGGCGGTAGCCGTCTCGCGATGAAACTCCTCGTTCTCGGTGGCACGCGCTTTCTCGGCCGCCACCTCGTCGCGGCCGCTCGCGCTCGCGGGCATGAGCTCACCCTGTTCCAGCGTGGCACGCAGCCAGGCCCGGCGAATCCGGATGTGGAAAGGATTCATGGAGATCGCCACCGCGATCTGGCGAAGCTCGGCGGCCGCAGGTGGGATGCCGTGATCGATACGAGCGGATATCTCCCTGACAGTGTGAGAGCGTCGGCAGAGGCTCTGGCCTCGGCGGTCGATCGGTACGTCTTCATTTCGAGCGTCTCCGTGTACGCCGGTGATTCCGGCGGATGCGTCGATGAAACAGCTCCGCTGCTCGAGCTGACCAGCGAGGAATTGCAGCGAGCGAATGCCATCGACGTCTCGGGACAGGTGTCGGCGACCACGTTCGGCCCGTTGTACGGCGGCCTCAAGGCGCTCTGTGAAGATGCAGCGGAAAGGGTTCTGCCCGGCCGCGTGCTGAGCATCCGGGCTGGACTCGTCGTCGGTCGACATGACTACACCGACCGGTTCACCTATTGGGTGGCACGAGCGGCGCGAGGGGGCGACGTTCTCGCGCCCGGTCGTCCGGGACGGCATGTGCAGTTCCTCGATGCCCGCGATCTGGCCGAGTGGATCATGGAAATGATCGAAGCCCGGCGCGCCGGCACATTCAACGCGACCGGCCAGCCCGACACGATCACGATGGAGACGCTGCTGGAAGCCTGCCGTGCGGTCAGCGGCAGCGATGCGAAGTTCCATTGGGTCAGCGAGGCGTTCCTTCATGCCGAACGCGTGAGGCCATGGACGGAGATGCCTTTGTGGCTTCCGGAAGGAGCGGTGCCGTCCATCAACCCTCGGAAAGCGGTGGCTGCCGGTCTGCGCTTTCGTCCTCTCCACGACACGATCCGCGACGTCTTGACCTGGTATCGGGAAGAGGAGCAGGGCCGGTCCTTGCGCGCGGGGATCACGGCGGATCGCGAACAGGAGTTGTTGCTCATCGCTAGACGCGCCTCCGGGCGGAGCCGTATCCACCGGTGATGAGACAGCGCGCCGCCGTCCTCGCTTTCGTCGTTGTCTTCGCCGCCTTGCCTGCGTTCCCGTGCGGAAAAATCGAGGACTCGCACTTCATCATCACTCATCTGTGCGGCTACGACACACCCTGTCTGGAGGGCGAGCCGATTCGGTTCACCGTCGTCGCGGACACGGACTGCTACGGCGGCGTGCCGTGTGCGCCGTACACCTTCAGCGCGTGCGACATCGTCGAGTGGGACTTCGGCGACGGCAAAACCGAGGTCGTGCAGGGCTCGAACATCGTGACCCACACATTCGCGACGGCCGGCGTGTACGACGTCTACGCGACGGTGCGCAACCCCGGCGGGGAGCAGAGGACCGGCTTGTGGCACCCCATTGCGCGCAAGCCGCCGTCGTTCGTCCATTGGTCGGCCGATCCCTATCCGGCGCAGGAGACCGCCGGCAAAGTCGACGTCGTCCTCGAGCGCGACGGCGATACGACTCGGCCGGTCACGCTGAAGCTCCAGACCGGCGGCGGAGGGAGCGGCTGGGACGGAAGGCTGGAGCGCCTTGACACGATGATCACCATCCCCGCGGGAGAGTCATCGCTGACGATTCCGGTGCAGCTCCGCAACAACGACGTCTACGACGGGGAGACGCAGCACATCATCTGCGTGTTCTGCCTGAACGGCGACGCGGTGATGCCCCAATACCTGTTCTCCGCCTGCTCGTTCGTCCGGATCCTCGACGACGATCCCGGTCCGACCGCAAAGATCGCCAGCGTGCGCGTGAAGGAAGGCGATGCGGTCAAGGTGAAGATTCCGATCGAGCTCTCGTCGCCGCTGCCCGCCGATCTGCCGATCTTCTGGTTCGTCACCGACGGCACAGCCACGCACGGCAGCGACTATCTCTCCGAGTCCGGCGAGGTCGTCACCGAGACCTGCATCATCCCCGCCGGCAAAAGGTCCGGCGCGCTCGAGGTGACGATCCTCGGCGACACCGCCGTCGAGGACGAGGAGACGTTCACCATCCGCCTCTACGGCAGCCTCCTCGGGCCGCCGATCACGTTCACCGAGAACCCCATCACCGTCACGATCGTCGATGACGACCAGTACGGCCTCCACAGCCCGTCCCCCGTCGTGACGAAGGGCAGCAAGGTGCCGATGGGCGTCGTCTCCGCGCGTCCGGCCGCGCAGCGGCTCGACGTGGTGGTCTCCTCGACGGACGCGAACATCGTCCGCGTGCCGCCGGTGGTCACCATCCCGGCAGGAGAGACCGGCGCGTCCTTCGAGGCCGTGGCCGAAGGGAGAGGGGAGGCGCTGGTGACAGCGACGTTCCCCGGCGGCGAGAGCTTCAGCGAGCCGCTGACGGTGGTGGAGGAGGAAGTGCCGGTCGTCGTCATCACCATCATCGAGCCCTCGAGCGGGCCGACGGTCGGCGGGACGGACGTGACCATCAAGGGCCACGGGTTCAGCGAGCAGTGCACGGTCGGATTCGACCGCGCTGTGGCCGTGGGACGCTTCGTCGACGCGAACACGATCCGGGCGGTGACGCCTCCGCATCCGTCGGGGGCGGCTGACGTCGTCGTGGACTGCCCCGGCAGGGTGGCCCGCGCGAAGGGCGCGTTCGTCTACAAGGCCACGCGCCGGCGCTCGGTGCGCTGACCGACTTCCTCGGCGATGACCTCGATCGCCTGCTCGATCTCCTCGCTGGTCGTGTAGCGCGAGAGCGAGAAGCGCACGGCGCCCATGGCCACGCGCAGCGGCTTGCCCATGGCCTTCATCGTGCCGGTGGGCTCGACCTTGCCGGAGTGACAGGCGGCGCCGGCGGAGGCGCAGATGCCGCGGGTGTCGAGGGCGCGGACGATCTCGTCGCCGTAGGCGTCGTGGAAGGAGATGCTGGCGGTGTTGCCGAGGCGGGGTTGGGTGGCGCCGTTGACGGAGGTCTCCTCGATGCGGGCGAGGATCTCCGTCTCGAGGCGATGGCGCAGGGCGCGCACGCGGTCGTAATGCGCCAGCGAGTCCAGGGCGAGTCTCGACGCGGCGCCGAGGCCGACGATCGACGGCACGGCCTCCGTCCCGGAGCGCAGGCCGAGCTCCTGGCCGCCGCCGTACCAGAGCGGCTGGAGGGCGAGGCCACGGCGGATGGTCAGCGCGCCGATGCCTTTCGGGGCGTGGAACTTGTGTCCGGAGATGGTGAGGAAGTCGGCGCCGAGGTCGGGCTGGGAGAGGGGAACCTTCCCGGTGGCCTGCACGGCGTCGACGTGCACGAGCGCGCCGCGCGCGTGGGCCATCTCGGCGATGCGCGCGACCGGGTGCAAGACGCCGGTCTCGTTCTGGGCGAGCATCACCGAGACGAGGAGGGTGCGGTCGTCGATGGCCTCGCGCATGCGGTCGAGGTCGATCGCGCCGTCGGAGTCCACCGGCACGACGGCCAGCTCGATCACGCCGGCCGTTTCGAGGGCGCGGAGCAGGGTGAGGACGGAAGGATGCTCGACGGCGGTGGTCACGACCTTGCGGCGGTCGGGGTGGCGGTCGACCAGACCCCGAATGATCAGCGCGTTCCCCTCGGTGCCGCAGCTGGTGAAGATGACCTCGGACGGGTCGCAGCCGAGGAGGCGGGCCACGTCGGCGCGGGCGTCCTCGATGGCGTCGTGGGAGCGGCGGCCGAGGGAGTGGATCGCGTGGGGATTGCCGTAGTGCTCCCGGTAGAAGGGAGTCATCGCGGCGATCACCTCGTCGGCGACGCGCGTGGTGGCGTTGTTGTCGAGATAGATCATTTCACGTTCCTCTGACGCCGGATCGACGTCCCGCTGACGGACATCGTCCGGGCCGTAGACGTCTCACTGAATTTTGATGCTCCGGGCGCGGGGCCCTCACTGCCGATAGAGACAATTGTTGCTCGTACAGCGCTCCGAATCGAGAACCGGCAGCGTGTTGTATGAGAGAGAGCAGACAGGGGGACGGCGCGCGTGGCGCCGTCCCCCTGCTGTATTTGGGCGCTACATATCGAGAAGGAACCGATCGGGATCGGCCGTGGCGTTGTACTCGGCCTGGATCTCGGTCTTGTGCTTCCACTCCAGGTCGGCGAGCTCGAGGAACAGCCGTCCCAGCTCCGTGGTCGAGGGCACGCGCTCGGACATGAACCGGAAGTGGCTCTCCGCGTCCCGCTCCCGCTCCAGGACCAGCTTGAGGGCCCCGGGCAGGTCGAGGTCGGTGATGTCCGTTGGCACCTCCACCTTCGCCGGTTCCGGGTTGGGCGGCTCTTTGCCGACCAGCTCCCGGTAGCGCCGCTCGAGCTTGGCCCGGTGCACGAGCTCGCCGTCGGCGAGGTTGAGGAGCCGCTGGCGGACGGCCGTCGACGAGGTGCGCGTGGCCAGGGCCTGCAGGTAGGCGCGGGTCTCGACCTCGTCCTGGATGGCCTTGCGGAGGACTTCCTCCACGGTGGTCTCGAGCGGCTTCATGGGAGCGGCGCGATCATATCGCGCGCGCGTGTCTCAAGCGCCGCGATAGACGTCCGGATTGGGCGGCGCGGTGTCGTCGTATGGTGCCTGGCGCAGTTCCTGGCCGCGGCCGGTTCCGCCGGCGACGTTGTGCTTGTCGACGCTGCCGTAGTACGGACGCCAGCCCATCGGCTCGACCGGGAAGTTCGGCGGCACGACCAGGTCGCGCAGTCCGACCACCGACCGCGCGCGGGTGTCGATGGCCATCTCGTAGTCGCGGGTCATGTAGATCGCGTCCTCGGGGCAGGCATCGACGCAGTAGCCGCAGAAGATGCAGCGCAGCAGGTCGATGTCGTAGCGCACCGGGAACTTCTCGCGGGTGCGCTGGTCCTCGCCGGCCTCGATGGTGATGCACTCCGCGGGGCAGGCGGTCGAGCACATGTAGCAGGCCACGCAGCGCGTGGTGCCGTCCTCGCGGGCGGTGAGGATGTGCCGCCCGCGGAAGCGCTCGGAGTAGACGCGCTTGACCTCGGGGTACTGGATGGTCGGCAGCTTCTTGATGTTGAACAGGTTCCTGGTCAGGTGCTTGAGCGTCCGGAACATGCCGCCGAGGATCTGCGGCAGGTACGTGCGCTCGAGCGCGGTCATCGGCTCGCGCTCGACCTTGACGACTCCGGGAGAGACTCGGGTGATGGCCATAGTTTCGTTTACCTAACGAACGATGAACGATGAAGGATGAACGATGAACGCCGCACCCCGCCGGTGACCGGGTGGGGTTCCTCGGTCGTCGTTCCGCGTTCCGCGTTCATCTAGTGATCCAGCTCCCCGGCGATGATGTTCAGCGACCCCAGCGTGGCGATCGCGTCGGGAATGGTCTGTCCGGTGATCATCTTGGCGTAGGCCTCGAAGATCGGGAAGCACGGCGGCCGGGCGCGGACGCGGTAGGGGTTCTTCGTGCCGTCGGAGACGACGTAGAAGCCGACCTCGCCGTTGCCGCCCTCGACCGGGAAGTAGGTCTCGCCGACCGGCGGCTGGATGCCGTGCATGATCAGCTTGAAGTGATAGATCAGCGACTCCATCTCGTTGTAGACCTTCTCCTTGGGGGGAAGAGCCACGTACGGATTGTCGACCATGACCGGTCCCGGCGGCAGGCCGCGGTCGATGGCCTGCTGGAGGATGCGCAGCGACTGGCGCATCTCCTCGAAGCGGACCAGGAAACGCGCGTACGTGTCGCCGCCCTCGGCGATGGGCACGTCCCAGTCATAGGTCTCGTAGCCGAGGTACGGGTTCGTCTTGCGCACGTCGAAAGGGACGCCCGTGGCCCGGAGGCACGGACCGGTGAAGCCGAAGTTGATGGCATCCTCGCGCGAGATCACGCCCACGCCCTCGGCGCGCTCGCGGAAGATGCGGTTCCGCATCACCAGCGCCTCGACCTCGTCGATGTAGCGCGGGAGCATGTTCACGATCTTCTGCGAGTTAGCTAAAAAGTCGGGCGGGACGTCGACGGCCAGGCCGCCGATGCGCAGGTAGCTCGGCAGGAGGCGCGCCCCGCTGCATGACTCGGCCAGGGCGATGATCTCCTCGCGCGGCTGGAAGAGGTACCAGAAATTCGTCAGCGCGCCGAGGTCGACCAGGTTCGTGCCGATGCAGATGATGTGATCGGAGATCCGATAGAACTCGGACAGCATCAGGCGCACGTGGTCGGCGCGCTCGGGCGCTTGGATGCCGAGCATCTTCTCCACGGCCATGCAGTAGCCGACGTTGTTGATCACCGCCGAGCAGTAGTTCAGCCGGTCGGTGAAGGGGATGACCTGCTGGTAGGTGTGGGTCTCGGACATCTTCTCGAAGCAGCGGTGCAGGTATCCGATCTCCTGCTCCGCGCCGACGATCTTCTCGCCGTCGAGGGTGACCACCACGCGCAGCGTGCCGTGCATGGCCGGGTGGGAGGGACCGAGGTTCAGCGTCACGCGCTCGAAGTCGGACTCCTCTTCCTCCTGCACGAACTCCGGGGCGATCTTCGGCTGGATGCGGGTGATGCCGGCGTCGGTGAGCAGCCAGCGCTGGGCCGGGTCATAGTCCTTGCGCAGGGCGTGGCCCTGGAAGTTGTCGTGGGTGAGGATGCGGCGGAGGTTCGGGTGGCCGTCGAAACGGATCCCGTACATGTCGAAGGCCTCGCGCTCGTACCAGTCGTAGCCCTGGAACACGCCGGTGCTGGTCGGGACGTTCTCCCCCTCGGCCACACGCACTTTGATCCGCACGCGCTCGTTCTTCTGCAGCGAGTACAGCTGATAGACCACGTCGAAGCGCTTCTCGCGATTCGGGTAATCGCAGCCGAAGAGGTCGAGCGGCAGGGTGAATCCGTCGGCGACCAGTGCGCTGAGCACTTCCACGATGCGATCCTTGTCGACGACGAACGTGGGGAGGTCCTGTCCCGTCTCCTGCTCCAGGCCGGGAACGCGCGCGGCGATCTCCTGGCCAAGGGCATCCATGCGCGGCGCCTCGGCCGGCACGTACGGCTCGCGATTCGTGGGCGCGGGGCCGGTGTAGGGGATGGCGGAGAACTTGGTGAGAGTGCTCATCGATGCAGATGCGAGCCTAAACGGCTCGACGGATCTCCCCGCGCTCGATTTTCTCTTTCAGTTTCAGGATGGCGTAGATCAGCCCGTCCGGCGTGGGCGGGCAGCCGGGCACCCAGATGTCGACGGGGATGATCTCGTCGATGCCCTGCACCACGTGGTAGGCGCGATAGAAGCCGCCCGAGGTGGCGCAGGCGCCCATGGCGATCACGTACTTCGGCTCCGGCATCTGGTCGTAGATCTTCTTGAGCACTGGGGCGAGCTTGTCCACGATCGTGCCGGCGACGATGAGCAGGTCGGCCTGCCGGGGGGAGAAGCGGACCACCTCCGCGCCGAAGCGGGAGATGTCGTAGTGCGACGAGACCATGGACATGAACTCGATCGCGCAGCAGGCGGTGCCGAAGGGGAGCGGCCAGAGGGAGTTGCCGCGGGCCCAGCCGATGACCTGGTCGAGCTTGGTGGTGAGATAGGTTCCGCCGCCGAGGTCCTCGACCTCGCGCTCGGACTCCCCGGGGAGGGTAATCAGCCCTTTTTCGGGCTCGAGGCCGGGCGCGACGCCGCTCTTGCGCGGGATGATCGTGTTCGGATTTTCGGCCTTCTCGACTGGCATTAAGTACTCTCGACGCAGCGGGTTACCGTGACTCCGGGCGGCCCCGGAAGGGCGGGACTGGATTCTATGCGATTTGAGAAACTTTTCACAAGCGATGGCGCGTGGCGACGACCGGTCGGGATGCGAGATGCAGGCCGGGGCTACTCACGAAGCGAGAAAGGAGTGGTAGCGCTGCTCGATCTCGGGGCGAGCAAGCGTCGCCGCCAGCTCTTGGACGAGCGGATCGAGATAATCGCGATCCAGGTTCTTTCGATGGCGAAGAAGGAGCTGTTTGACGTCGTTCCGATCTCGATCGCGATCCGAGACGATCTTGTGCAGGATCAGATCCTCGACCGTGCAGAACTTCACCGGTTTTCCCTGAACCTTGATCGCGACGGCGCGCGCCATCGCCGTTCGAACATAAGGATGTTCGCTCAGGCCCAGATCCACCCGCTTTCCATTCCGGTGCTTGAACGGGAGAATGCCTGTTTCGGCGGCGAATTCGACGGCGTTCGAAGGATGGCTCGCGATCGCGTCGCCGAGCACGTCAATCACTTTCTGCGCGTCGTGCCGATCGATCGCGATGGCAAGATCGACATCGTTCGTCGACCGCGTATATCCCCAGGCAATGACAGCCATGCCGCCGATGACCATATAGTCGACACCGGCCGCCTCGAGCCGCGTTACGAGATCGATGAGCGTGGCGCGGAGAAGCTTTACTTCAACCGACTGAGGCATTCGAGCAGGTAGCGGAACCCGTGGTACTCCGGGTCTTCATTCAGTATCTGCGCTTCCGGAGTCATCATGTCGTACAGCTCGTCGGCGTCCGCGAGCGACTCCTCCGGCGACAGATGGATCGGATTCGCCTCTTCCCACTCATTGAACTTCCGGTAGCGCTCGAGCTGAGCGAGGATCTCGTCCTTCGTGCCGAAGATCGACGTCATGCCCTCGATTGTACGCGCCGCCCGTAGAAAAACTGCTCCATCCTCTCCACCACCCGCCCCGCCCGCCACTGCTCCGCCACCTCCCGCCCGCGCGCCCGCAGGCGCTCGCGGAGGTCGGGGTCGGACAGCAGCTCGATGAGGCGCTCGCCGAGCTCCACGGCGTTGCCTTCGGGAGCGAAGAGCGCGTAGTCGTGGCGCTCGTCGAAGGACAGGTACGACGGGATGGAGGTCATCACGGTCGGGATCCCCGAGGCCAGGGCCTCGGCGGCGGGGAGGCCGAAGCCTTCCTCGCTGTGGTTGGGGGCGATGAGCACGTCGCAGGAGTGCATGAGGCGGGTCATCTCGGTGGTGTTCAGGCCGACGTGAAACTCCTGCACGAGCTCGAGCGGCTCTTCGCGCGCGGGGGCCCAGGACGAGACGCGGATGAGGTCGAGCTTCTGGTGGAACCAGCGCGCGTGGGTGACCGCGCCGTAGCCCTCCTGGATGCCACGGAGCTCGGCCTGGGCCTGGCCGCAGAGGAGGACGCGAGGCGGCTCGTGCTCGCGCGGGGTCACCGGCCGATAGAACTCGTCCTCGACGATCTGGCCGATGTAGGTCACGTCGTCGGTGAAGCGCTTGCAGATCGGGACGAGCGACTTGGACACGACCAGCTTCGGCATCGGCAGCGAGTACAGGGCCTCGATCTCCGCGAGCCGCGGCGCGTAGTACGAGATCAATCCCTCGTAGCCCTGGCAGAGGTGGACGGCGCGCTCGCGGGCGAGGGACCAGGCCGACTCGAGGGTGGGAAACCAGGTGCCGATGACGAAGTCGTCGTCGCCGGCGTCGTATTCGGAGAACGAGTCGACGTAGACCCAGTCCGCGGTGGACGGTCGCCAGCTCACCGGCGCGCCCTTGGTCACGATGCGCACGCGGTGACCGCGCTCGATGAGCGCGTCGGCCTGGGCCATCTGCACGCGCTGGCCGCCCGACGGCTCGGTGTCTTCCATGAGATAGGCGATCTTGAGGGGGGTCATTCGTTGCGGGCCACGACGGAGTAGCCGGTGGCGAGCAGCTCCTCTTCATCGAAGTCGATGCCGCACCCGCGCAGCTTCGCCAGCAGCTCCTCGCCGGCCGCGGAGACGAGCGCGCGCTGGGGGACGATCTGCTCGACCGTCCAGCCGGCGATCTCCAGCAGCTCGGCCAGCGTGGAGCGGGTGAAGAAGCGGAGGTGTCCGGCGCAGGTGAGGCCGATGTAGGTGTAGTCGAAGCGCCCGCCCAGCAGGTCGCCGGCGATCGATGCATTGGCGATGTTGGGGATGCTCACCACCAGCCGGCCGCCCTTGGTCGTGATCCGCCGCAGCTCGGCGAGCAGGGACCACGGGTCGTCGACGTGCTCGAGGATCTCGCTGGTGACGATGCACTCGAACTGCTCGTCGAGCAGCTCGATGATGTGCCGCACGTCGCCGCAGTAGACGTCGTCGATGCGCTTCCGGGCGACGGCCGCCGCGTCCGGATCGAGCTCGATGCCCACCACCCGGCAACGCTGGCGCTTCTTGACCAGGGCGCCGAGGGAGGCCTCGCCGCAGCCGAGCTCGAGCAGGGAGCGGGCGGTCTCGGGGATGAACGGCAGGAGATCGTCCCGCGTCTGCGCGCGCAGCGCGGACCAGACGTGCACGTACGTCGCGCCGTCGATGGCCACGTCGCGGCCGCGCAGGGCATGGCGCAGCGGCTCGTGCACCGTGGCCAGGAACGGCGTGCGGCAGAGGTAGATCGTCGGATCGGAGCCGTCCCAGAGCAGGAGGTCGCTCGACTGCGGCGGCGCGCTCTCGAACTGGGCGAAGACGCCCTCCAGCTCGCGCAGGGTGAGATACGGCGCCGGCGCCGGCCGCTGCTGGCGGGGATGGCGGCCTTCGTTCGTCACCGGCACGGCCGCCGCGGCGCCGGTGCTCTCGACCACCTCGCGCAGGCGGACTCCGATCTCGGGCGAGGTGAGGACGAGCGGGTCCGTCACCACCAGCACGTGCGGCGCGTCGACGCCGGCGACGACGTCCGCGGCGGTCTCATGCTCATCGTAGAAGTCGAATTCGCTCTGCTCCCGCGTCCGCCGCAGGCGCATTTGCGTCTGCCAGCTCGCATAGCGTTCTTCGATCGCGGGATGGCCGAATCTCGGATAGAGCACCGCGATCGACATGAGGGGCGCATCATAGCCGGAACATGGCGGACCCTTCCCGGCGTTTAGACGCGCGGCCAACCGTGCCCGTACACACCTCACCCATGCTCCGGCCCAGCCCGTTTCTGCACATCGACGCGGACCGCGTCTACGATCCGCTGAGCGACCGCGCCCTGATCCCGGGCGACGGCGCGTACGAGCGGTTCCGGCGCTTCCAGGCCACGGGCGAGACCGACGCGGAGCTCAGGCAGGGCGGCTGGATCGTGAACGGCGACGCCGACCTCTCCCGCCGCTATCACCTCAAGATCGTCTCCCTGGAGACGATGACCACCTGCAACCAGAGGTGCTACTTCTGCCCGGTCTCGATTGCGCCGCGCGAGGACATGGCCATGCCCGACGCGCTCTTCGAGCGCATCGTCGAGGAGCTGACCGACTTCCGCCCGACGCTCGAGGCGGTTTTCCTCCAGAGCTATAACGAGCCGACCATCGACAAGCGCTTCGTCGACCAGTGCCGCACGCTTTTCGCCGCCGATCTCCCCGTGGCCGTGCTCAGCAACGGCTCCGGCTTCACGCCGGCCAAGACCGACGCACTGATCGAGATGGGCGGCCTGCGCTACCTCTGCATCAACCTCTCGACGCTCGACCGCGAGCGCTACAAGGAGACCCGCGGCGAGGACCACCTGCCGGTGGTGATGCGCCACCTCGAGTACATGCAGGACCGCCCCGTCGCTGATCAGATGAAGATCGTCGTCCTCGGTCCCGGCGACGACCAGCACGTTCGCGAATGCGAGGCCATCCGCCAGCGCTTCGCCGGCACGCGTTTCGTGGTCGAGCCGCACGTGGTCATGGACCGCGCCGGCTGGCTGGACATCGGCATGAAGGCCCAGGACCGCATGCGACCCTTAGCCGGCTGCGACAACGTCGGCTCCCGCCCCCTGCAGCACCTGCACATCACCCCGAAGGGCACGTGCGTCCTCTGCTGCGAGGACTACGACGAAAAGTACGTCGTGGGCGACCTGACCAAGAGCAGCGTCACCGAGGTGTTGGCGGGGGATGAGCTGGCGAAGCTGCGGCGCTGGATCTACGGCTTGGAAGCGGCGCCGGACGACTTCATGTGCCGCGACTGCGTGTTCGCCCGGCGCAGCGAGACCAGCCGGTAGCCGTACGTCCCGTCGGCATAGCGCTCCACATACCGCACGCCGTTGGCGATCAGGTGGTCGACCTGCTCGTCCGTCAACGCGAGGTCTTCGATCAGGCGCGCGCGGTAGCGCGGCAGGCGGTCGATGAAGTACTGGATCGTCGGCGCGGCCT
This sequence comes from Thermoanaerobaculia bacterium, assembly GCA_044866315.1. Classification (GTDB taxonomy): domain Bacteria; phylum Acidobacteriota; class Thermoanaerobaculia; order Gp7-AA8; family Gp7-AA8; genus QHVT01. Next base: position 14,654 of record JBIOTX010000172.1, read on the forward strand.
GCCTGGAGAGGTCGACGTTCTCCTCGACCTCGAACCCGTGCCGGGCCGCAGCCGCGAGGAACTCGTCGAAGCGGTGCAGCGCGCCGGGCAGGTCGAGCGGGCGCATCGAGAACTCGTCGAGGACGAGCACGCGCGGCGCGAGCGCCGCTGCGCGCGCGAAGAGGGCCTCCGAGTCGATGTACTGCGACGACTCCTGGAAGAGGAGGAGGTCGAACGCCCCCTCCGGATAGTGCTCGAACGCCACGCACTCCACCGGCAGCGCGTCGCCGTAGCGCGCCCGGGCCATGGCGATCTGCTGCTGGTCCGGGGTGATGCCGACCACGTCGTAGCCGAGGCCGAGGAGGCGGTGGAGGGTGGTGGCAAGGCCGATCCCGACTTCCAGGATGCGGCAGGGCGGGGGCGGGAGCCGCGAGAGCACCAGCTCCGTCGACCGATCCTGGGCCTCGAGCAGCGACTCCCCCTCGCGCTCGAAGATCCCGTAGTGCAGGGACCGCGCGCCGCCCTCCTCGTGGGCGAGGATGTGCATGAACACGTTCAGCGGGTAATAAAAGTCGCGATAGGGGAGGTCCGCGGACACGGCCGCGCATTCTATGATGGTCGTCTGCTTGCGACGGTCCGCCGCGATCCTTCTTCTGCTGCCGCTCACGGTCTTCCTGCTGTACCGGAAGTCGCTGCGCCTGTGGTGGACGTATGACGACCCGTGGTTCCTCCACGTGGCCGCCGAGCGGCGCTGGACGGAAGGGTTCACCTACAGCGACATCTGGCGCCAGGGGCTCTTCACCCCACTGCTGACCGCGACCTACGACGCGCTCTTCACCCTCTTCGGCATCGAGGCCGAGCGCTGGTACGCCGCGCAACTCGTGCTCCTGGCCCTGCTCGCGATTGCAGTCTTCGCGTTGCTCCGCCTCTGGGTCGATGACATCCCCGCCGCCGCCGGCGCGCTGCTCTTCCTCGCCGCCCCGCCCTTGGCCAGCGTCAGCGCCGCCCTCGGCGTGATCCACTACCTCGAGGCCATCCTCCTGTGCGTGCTGGCGACCATCGCGTTCGCCCGAGGCTGGAGCGTGGCTTCCGCGCTGCTGTACCTCGTGGCCATGCTGGCGAAGGAGATCGCCGTTCCGCTGCCCGCGGTGCTGTGTGTCATCCCGAGCGTGAGCGAGGGACCTGGGCGGGTGGGCGGCACGACACGGCGTGTCATCCCCCACGCCATCGCCCTCGCCGCCTATACCGCCTGGCGTCTCGCGGTCGTCCCGCTGCGCGGCGGCTACGGGTGGTGGGTGGGGGCGGAGGAGTGGCCGCGGCTGATCGTCACGCTCCCGTGGAAGCTGGTCACCGCCTCCACCGGAACCGCGCTCGCCGCCGGCCTGGCGATGCTCGCGCTCACCGCGGCCGGAGTCAGCCGTGCCGTACGCACGAGGCGCGCGATCCTCATCGGCCTCGCCGGTCTCGCCGTCCTCATCGCGCCGATCGTCCCGGTCTCGAAGGACATGCAGGACCGCTACGTCCTCCTGCCCTGGCTCTGGATCTGCGCCGGCTTCGCCCTCGGCATCGCCACCCTGAGGCCACGCCTGCGCGACGCGCTCATCCTGGCCACCCTCGCCGCGGCCGTGATCGCGAACCGGCAGGAGTGGGCCACCGAGTTCTCCCGCAACCGGCGCATGAGCGACGAGGCCCGGGTCTACGTCGCCGTCGGCGGCAACGCCCTCTTCCGCAACCCGCTCATCCCGCCCGGCACCATGCCCGAGCTGCGCTGGCTGAAGGAGACCCATCTGAAGCGCGAGAAGGGCGCGCTCTGGTTCTACGACGACTTCTTCCTCTGCGCCAAGCCGTATGGCGGCAAGCAGGTCTTCGAGTACGACACGCCGCGCCGCGAGGTCCGCGACATCACCGCGCGCGTGCCCGCGATCGCTAGCCGCTACTGCTCGTCCCTGCGCGCCGATGTTCCCCTGCGCGCCGAGTTCTCCCATCGCGGCGAGACCCTCTTCTGGCGCCTCGGTCCCTACGACAAAGGCACTTACGGCATCGTGCTCTACGACGGCGAGCACGCCTTCGTCGTCCCGCGCCAGTCCGCCTTCCGCCTCGGGCAGTTCACCGAGATCGCCCTGCGCATCCGCTATCAGTCCCCCGAGGGATGGGTCACGTACTCGCCCGAAATCCATCTAGACTTCGCGCGGCAGCCCGACCGCACATGGCACCGGTGAAGCTCAGATACGACCCTCACGCGTTGCGCGAGCAGTACCGCGCCGCCGATCCCTTCCCGCACATCGTCCTCGACGGCCTCTTCGACGACGCCGACCTCGAGCGCGTGCTGGCCGAGTTCCCGCGCCCGGACGAGATGCGCTGGATGCGCTTCGAGTCGCCGCTGGAGAAGAAGCTCGGCTTCTACCACGAGCACAGCACCCTCTCTCCGACCATCCGCGCCTTCCTCGACGCCGTGAACGGCTTCGAGATGCTGCTCTTCCTCGAGGCCCTGACCGGGATCGAGGGACTGATCCCCGATCCTTACTTCGGCGGCGGCGGCCTGCATCAGATCGAGCCCGGCGGCTACCTGAAGATCCACTCCGACTTCAACGTCCATCCGAAGTTGAAGCTCGACCGCCGCCTGAACATGCTCACCTATCTGAACAAGGACTGGCGCGAGGAGTGGGGCGGGCATCTCGAGCTCTGGAACGGGTCGATGACCGAGTGCCGCCAGCGCATCGCCCCGCTCTTCAACCGCACGGTGATCTTCTCGACTACCGACGCGTCCTTCCACGGACACCCGCACCCGCTGGCGTCACCGCCGGGCGTCACCCGCAAGTCGGTCTCGCTCTACTACTACACGGCAGGCCGGCCGGCCGAGGAGTGGTCGGGGGCGCACGACACGATCTTCAGGGAGCCTCACTCGGGCTGAAAGTCTTCCAGCCGCGTCCAGTCGTCCGTGTCGTCCGCATCGCAGCGCGCCTTTTCGCAGACGTAGAACTCCGTGACCGGGTGGATCTCCCAGAGGCTGAAGCGCTTCGGCTGCCCGCCGATGTTCTTCCGGGCGTTCTTGTTGACCCGGTGCATGTTGTCGTAGAACAGGTGGCCGACGATGAGGACGCGGCGCCTGGCCTCGGCGACGCGGTTGAGCTTCGGGACGGTCCACTCCGGATGGCGGTTCTGCGGGACCATCTCTACCACGATCGACTCGAACTGGGAGCGGTCCGGGCCGGACGCCACATTCAGGTGGAAGTCGTTGTTCGCCTGCGTCTTCAGCTTGCAGTTCACGCCCTCGCCGCTGGAGTTCGCGTGGGCGTGCCCGACGATGTATCCGGCGATGGCGACGTGCTGCCCCTCGCCGAGGCGGCGGTCGCCGACTTTCAGGTCGCGGATCGTGGCCCGATCCTCGATCTTCGCCCCTTCGCCGACTTCGTCGCCGGCCGCGCGCTGCAGCGCCTCGAAGGTCTGAAAGGTGAGGCGGCGGACGTCGCCGACGGGGATGCCATGCTTGGCGATGTTCAGCTGTCCGTGATGGGAGTCTTTCGAAGAGCAGCCGTGCTCCGGACAGTCATCGAGGCTCGCGAATTCGCACGGCTCTTCTTTCTTTGCCTTCGCGCGAGCGAACGTCTGCGGGTGCAGCGGCGTGGCGGACGTCGGATCGTCCAGCTGGAGGAAGCGCCGGTCGACCCACCCGCGGCGCTCGCCCGTGCCGACGCGCACCCAGCCGGTGCGGCTCATGCCCAGGATCTCCACCGAGGTCTGTTCCCGCAGCGTGCCGCTCTTGGTGCCGCCCGGCGAGCGATGCAGATTCACGTCGCGCGTGACCGTCGCCGTCACCGGCTCGGGCGAGGGATCGTCGTACTCCTCTTCGTCCTGGGCGAGCAACGGCAACGCGCATAGCAGAAGGAGCGCGAGGGCAAATGCGCGCATGACTCATTATCTTACGGAGCCGGCCGGAGCCATACCCGCCGCTGCTCCTCCGGGAGCGTGCGCAGCGTCTCCACCTGCTCCGGCGTGAACTGGCTGGCGTGCGTCTCCGCGTCGCGGACCACCCACTGCCAGTCGTCGCGCGCGAAGTAGACCCAGGCGCGATCGGGCGCGCCGTTCGAGAGCGTGAAGCCGTTGGCCACGGTTTCCAGGAAGAAGATGTTCTTCGCGCCGGTGTCGAGGACGAGTTGCCCGAGCTCGCGGTGGGCCGGGTGGCCGGTCGAGCCGTGGACCGGATTGAAGGTGAGGATCATGTCCGGGTGCTCGAGGGCAATCACGTCGCCGATGCGGCGCACCAGCTCCGCGCGGTCGCCCCAGGCCGTGCCGAAGTCGCCCATCGCGTCCGGGAGCGTCCACTGCGTGAGCCGGGCGTTGAAGAGCGCCGCGGCCCGGGCCATCTCCCCCATGCGGATCGTGCCCAGATCGGGGGCGGTGCCGCCGTTCTCCCCGGCGGTCAGGACCAGGAAGGCGCAGCTCGCGCCGCCGCGGACGCAGCGCGCCCCCAGGAGCGGCGCGGCCAGGATCTCGTCGTCCGGATGAGCGATGATGACCAGGATGCGCATGGCCCGGTCGATCCGGCTGCCCGCGGCGCGCACCTTCGCGGCACCGGACTGGCACCAGGAGAGTACGATCAGGAGTAGGAGGAGTCGCGTGAGGAGACGCATGTTCGTTCTGTTGTACGCAGTGGCGTCCACCTTCGTCGCCTGTCGCAACGAGACCGCCGCGCCCGCCGGCACGGCCACGGCCTCGGGGCAGACCACCACGGTGGCGGGCCCGCCGAGGGACATGAAGAACGCCAGGATCGACACGAAAGTTCCGCTCCGCCCGCCGGTGGTCTCGAAGTGCGTCCTCGGCTCGGCGCGGTCCGCCGACGGCGCGGTGAGCGAGCAGAAGACGACCTTCACCACCAAGGAGCCGATCTACGTCTCGCTCTGGCTCAACGAGGCCCCCGCCGGCCTGAGAGTCCGACTCCTCGTGACCGATGAGAAGGAGCAGAACATCGCCCACGTCCAGGTCCCCGCCGCCGGCAAGAAGATGGTGACCATGCGCGTGAACGAGACCCTCAAGCCGGGCAAGTACCACCTCGAGAGCTTCTGGGGCGGCAACTCCGTCTGCGAGCACGACATCACGGTGCGGAAGTAGGGCGAGCGTCTTCGCCGGCCCTACACCTAGTTATGCGTCGGATCCCCCGTCCGCCGGTACGGCGCCAGAAACCGCAGGCTCTCGATCCGGCTCGACAGCTCGTTCCCGATCTCCTCGGCGCGCGTAATGACGTCGCTGTTCTCGAGCAGCTTCTGCTTCTCCTCGACATCGAGATTGAGGGACATGATCAGCGCGTTCGTGAGCGCGTCCAGGTCGACGGTCTCGATCTCCGGGACGGCGGTCTGGTCGGGAAGGTACTTGAGGTACTGCCGGGAGAGGTCGGCCAGCCACTCCCGCTGCGCGTAGGACTGGGCGGGGTCGCGCTCGACCTCCGGCTCGGCGATGACGCGCGCGGTGCGGTAGGGCACGCGGGAGACCTCGTCGAGGACGCGGAAGCGGATGTCGCCGCGGACGACGATGTTGAAGCGGCCGTCCTCGAGCGGCACGGCCTGCTCGATCGTGCCCACCGTGCCCCACTCGAAGATGGGCGGCGCGCCGAAGTACTCCGGCTCCCATCCCGGCCGCAGGAGCACGATCCCGAAGCGCTGATCGGTGTCGAGCACGTCCCGGACCATCTGCCGGTAGCGCGGCTCGAAGACGTGCAGCGGGAGGCGGGTGTGGGGGAAGAAGACGAGGTTCGGCAGCGGAAAGAGCGGCAGCAGAAACTCGCCTTCCGGCACGGGCGCCATGAAGGGGAAACTCTAACAGAACCAGCGTTCAGCGAGCCGGGCCACTTCCTCGCGCGATACGCGCGTTTTCCGCAGCAGGAACGCGCCCGCGGCAGATCCGCGGACCGTGCTCAACGCGGCATCCAGCAGTCGCGGGCGCGACAGCAGCCAGGCCACGCGCCGGCTCCAGGCGATGCGCGGCGCGAAGAAGCGCCGGTGGGCACGGCGGTATTCGTCCTCGATCGACGGCCGCTCCTCCGGATGTTGAACGAGACGCAGCAGCATCGGCGCCGCGAGCAGCGCGGACTGGATGGCCATGGCCATCCCGTTGCCCGTGAGCGGATCGATGATGCCGGACGCGTCGCCGATCATGAACACGCCGCCCTCCACCGCCGAGCGAGCCCGGAAGATCACCGGCTCCGAGGAGAGGTAGCCCTCCTGCGCGGGCGGATGCCGCGCGTACAGCGCCTCCAGCGCCGGCTCCTCGGCGCGAATGGTCTCGATGAACGCATCCCACCGCCCCTTGTGCCCGGCCAGTCGGCTCGCGTGCACCAGCCCGCAGATGTTCGTGATTCCGCCCTCCACGGCGTTGACGCCGAGGTAGCCGCGTGAGAACGCGTACAGATCGATGGCCCCCTCGCCATGCTCGCCGCGATAGTGCCGCTTGAACCCGAAGTTGCGGTGCGAGCGATCCTGGACGAAGCCGCGCTTCAGCTGCTGGTCGAAGCGCCCCCAGCGCCCCCACGCGCCGACGACCACGGCGGCGTTCACCTCGGCCAGGCTGCTCACGGTCACCGCGTCCATCCGCATCGCCCCGCGCTCCACCGCGGTGCGCAGCAGCAAGTCGTCGAAGAAGAACCGCGACACGCCGCGCGCCTCGTGCGGAAAGTCGAACGCGTACGTCCGCCGCGCGCCGACCACGCGGCAGTGGTGGATGCGCGGCGCGCCGGCGCGGTCGATCGCCTCGATCACGCCGAGGGGCTCCAGGACGGGAAGCGCGTCATAGGAGAGAAACTCCCCGCAGAGCTTGTCGCGCGGGAACGCGTCCCGGTCGAACAGCGCCACCCGCACGCCCTTCGCGGCGAGCAGCGCGGCCAGCGTCGATCCCGCCGGACCGGCGCCGATGATGGCGACGTCTACTCTTTCCACAGCAGGATGCCCAGCCGGAACGGCCAGAGACGCACCACTTCGCTGCGCGCCGGAGCCCGCGCCGCGATCGCCCGCGCCTCGGCGATCGTGTAGGCCTGGCGCACCGAGGCCGGGGCGTCCAGACGCGTGATCCTCCCGATCAGCCGCAGCGCGCCGAGGAGGTGCACGAACAGCAGCGGAACCCAGTTGCGGCGCGTGTCGTTCACCGCCACCCCGCGCCGGGCCACGCGCACCGACTCGCTCAGGATGCCGGCGTTGTCCTCGGGGGAGAAGTGGTGGAAAAAGTGCGCCGAGGTGACGAGGTCCACGGCGCCGTCGCGAAAGGGGAGAAACAGCGCGTCGCCGACCACGCGCTGCACCCGCGAGCCGTCGCGCAGGTAGAGGAGGTGGTCGATCTTGAAGTCCAGGCCGATCCGCCGCGGCACGTCCGGGAGAGCGTCGAGGCCGTCGCACGTGCCCGCGCCGATGTCGAGGATCGACCGCGGCCCGAACCGCCGCACCAGCCGCCGGTAGACCGCGATCCCGCCGAGCCAGCGGTTGATGCGCCGCAGATCGCGCAGCGAGCGCTCCATGTCCTCCCGCGGCACATCGTGCTCGTCGAGCAGCTCGTGCGAGGGGGTGCGGCGAGGGCGGAACATGAGATCGGAGTCTACAAGGTCGGTGGCCGGTAGCCAGTAGCCAGTAGCCGGTGGTCGTTACCGGCACCTCACTGGCAACTGGCTACTGGCCACTACGCGTAGCGTTTCAACACTAACGCCGAGTTCTTCGACCCGAACGCGATCGTGTTGCACACCGCCACGTCCAGCCGGGCGCGGCGGCCCACCTCCGGGACGTAGTCGAGATCGCACTCCGGATCGGGGGTATCGAGGTTGATCGTCGGCGGGAGGCGCTCGTCGCGGAAGGCCATGAGCGTCGCGGCGACGCCGGCCGCGCCGCACGCGCCCTGGGGGTGGCCGATCATCGACTTGGTTGCCGAGCCGGCGAGCCGGGTGGCGTGCTTGCCGAAGGCCAGCTTCACCGCCCGGGTCTCGATGCGGTCATTGAGATCCGTCGACGTGCCGTGGTAGTTCACGTACCCGACGTCCGACGGCGAGACGTCCGCGTCCTTCATGGCCAGGGTCATCGCCCGGGCCGGCTCCTCTCCCGAGTCGTCCATGCGCACGCGGTGATACGCGTCGCACGTCGACCCGTACCCCGCCACCTCGGCATAGATGCGCGCCCCCCGCGCCCGCGCCGTCGACTCCCGCTCCATCACGAACATCCACGACCCTTCGCTGAGCACGAAGCCATCGCGGTTGCGGGTGAACGGGCGCGAGCCCTCCTCGGGCCGGTCGTTGTGCGTGTTCGTGACGATGCGCATCATGCAGAAGCCGGTCATCACCGCCTCGGTGATCGTGGCGTCCGCGCCGCCGGTGAGGATGTAGTCGCACACCCCCAGCTTGAGATTGCGGTAGGCATAGCCGATGGCGTCGGTCGACGACGTGCAGCCCGTCGAGATCAGGTGCGAGAAGCCGTGGAGGTCGTAGGCCATCGAGATCTCCGAGGCGATCGTGCCGATCGTGCCGGAGGGGATGGAGTAGATCGAGGCCTGCTTCTCCGCGTCCCGGTACCAGAGCTCGTACATCCGCTCGCTGAACTCCACCGCCCCTCCGCCCGAGCCCAGCATCACCCCGATCTGACGGCGGGTCTCCAGATCCACCGCGGACGGGTCGAGCCTCGCGTCGCGCAGGGCCTCGTCCGCGGCGGCGATGGCCATCGGCACCACCCGCGAGACGTGGCGGATGTTCTTCGGGTCCACCCACCGGGTCGGATCGAAGTCCACCTCGCCGGCGATGCGGCAGGGGAGGCCCGAGGCGTCGAACTGGGTAATCGTGCGGATGCCGCTCTGTCCCGCGGCTGCCGCGGCAAAGTACGTCTCCCGGCCGATTCCGTTGGGACTGAGGGCGCCGACTCCAGTGATGACGATGCGGTCGCGGTTCATCTTCCGTTAGAGTTGTCGGCGCAACGGAGGTGACAGGTGAAGGTCCGGACCATTCTCAGCGCCCTCGTCCTTTCTCTGGTAGTGGTTGCTGCAAACGGACAGCCCCCCGCCGACGCCGACAGCGTTGCCCGGCGTGCGATCGACATGATGGCGGGGGAGGCTTGGGATCATGCGCGGTATTTTGCGTTCTCGTTCAACGTCGAGCGCGATGGAAAAATTGTCGCATCGTTCCCGCAGCGCTGGGACCGCTTCACCGGAGACTACCGCGTCAGCGGCAAGAATCGCGAGGGGAAAGACTACATCGTGGTCATGAACGTGAACACGAAGGAGGGGAAGGCCTGGCTCGACGGCCAGCCGGTCGCCGACCCCAAGGACCTGCTCACCCTCGGCTACCGCCGCTTCATCAACGACACCTACTGGCTGCTCATGGGCTTCAAGTCCTTCGACCCCGGCGTGACCCGCGCGTACGAGGGCCAGAAGGGCGACGGCCGATACGAAGTGGTGAAATTCTCCTTCGACAAGGTCGGCCTCACGCCCGGCGACGTGTACTGGATGTGGGTGAACCGCGACACCGGCCTGGTCGACGAGTGGCACATGAAGCTCGAAGGCTCCAAGCCCGAGGACGAGCCGGGCGTGGTGCTCTTCCACGACTACCGGCGCTTCGGCGGCCTCCTGATCTCGACCCGCCGCGAGTTCAAGGGACGGAACCAGTTCATCCGTCTGGATGACATTACCGTCGCCTCGGCGCCGCCCGCAGGAGCGTTCAGCAACTAAAGTACAGACCGCCGTCCGCAAAGGTGGTAACCTCTTTTGCGGTCCGATGGTCCTTCTTTCCATCCGCCTTCTGGGCGAGTTCTCCGCGGTCGATCTCCGCGGAAACGCGCTGTCGATCGGCAACCGCCGAACGCAGGCGCTGGTGGTGATCCTCGCCCTGCGCATCGAGCGCAAGCCCACCCTCGCCGAGATCGCGGAGCTGCTGTTCGAGGACCCGCGCGCCGTGGGCCAGGTCCGGGCGCTGATCCAGGACCTGCATCACGCCCTGCGCTTTCTCTCCCAGGACATTCTCATCGCCGACGACGACTCCGTGCGCTTCAACCGCGAGACCGTGGAAGTCGACTCCCAGCGCTTCAACGAGCTGATCTCCTCGCCCTCGATCAACACCATCCGCAAGGCCGCGGAGATCTACCGCGGGAACCTGCTCGAGGGCTTCACGATCGGCGTGCGCGCCTTCGACGAGTGGCTGGCCCAGAAGCGCCTGAGCTTCTGGCGCGGCGCGCTGGCGATCTTCGGCACGCTCCTGACCACCCAGATCCGCGCGGGCTGGTGGGAGGAGGCGGTCGACACCGCCGGACGCCTGCTCGCCCTCGATCCTTCCCAGGAGGTCGTCCATCGCACCCTGATCCGCCTCCAGCTCGAGCAGGGCCGCCCCGACGCCGCCCTCCGCCGCTACGAGGAGTGCGCGGACGTCCTCCGCCGCGAGTACAACCGTGAGCCGAGCCTCGAGACCGAGCGCCTGCACAAGGAGATCCTCAACGCCCTCGAGCGCACCCCCGCGCCGCGCGAGGTCATGCGCGACCGCCTCGACCGCCCCGTGCTCGTCCTCGTCGTCGAGGACGATCTGGTCTCCTCCGCTCTCATCGACGGCTTCCTCACCAGCGCGGGCTACGAAGTCGTCCACGTGACCGACGGCGCCGACGCGCTGTACGAGCTCGGCCGCCGCCGCTACGACCTGCTCATCATCGACATCAACCTCCCGCGCCTCTCCGGCCTCAAGCTCTTCGAGATCATGGTCCAGAAGCACATCGACACCCCGGCCCTCTTCGTCACCGGCATGGCCGGCACCGAGGTGGAGACCCAGAGTTTGGAGATGGGTGCGGCCGGATTCCTGCGCAAGCCCATCCGCAGGGAAGTCCTGCTCCCGAAGATCCGTGGCATCCTTCAGCGGAACCGCGAAGGCGGTCGGAACCGCGAAGGCGGCCTCGCCTCCCGCGGCGAATAGCAGGACGCCATGGCCGAAACCGCCGTCGACCCGACGGAGATCGAAACGCGCCGTCGCCAGCGCGCCGACCGCCTTGCTGCTGTCGAGCTGCCTCTCTTGCGCGTCGTCGGCTCGGCTCTCCTCGCCCTAGGCGTCTATCTCAACAATCGCTTTTTGGTTCCCTCCGCTCCCGCGGACGGCTGGATCCGCACCGCGATCGTCCTCGGCGTCTGGGCCGCGGTGGCGTGGGCTCTCGTCGTCTACTTCATCCGCCGCCCGCGCCGCCGCGATCTCACGCCGCACGTCCTCTTCGGCGACCTGGTCGTGTGGACCATGGCCATCTATTACTCCGGCGCCGAGGCGAGCTGGCTCTTCTTTATCCTCCTCCTGCGCGTCGCCGATCAGACCCAGACCACGTTCCGCCGCGCGCTCTCGTTCGCGATCGTGGCTACGGCCTGCTACGCGGGCATGCTCGGCTGGGTGGTCTTCGTCGACCACCGCCCGATCGACACCCCTGCCGCGCTGACCAAGTTCGCGTTCATCCTCCTGTCCGGCATCTACGTCTCCCTGGCGGCGATCACCGCCCAGTCGCGGCGCGCCCAGCTCACCAGTGCCATCCGCATGTCCCGCGACCTCATCCACCGGCTCGAGGAGCAGTCCATCGAGCTGCGCGAGGCCCAGCGGCACGCCGAGGAGGCCAACGCCGCCAAGAGCGACTTCGTGGCCAACATGTCCCACGAGATGCGCACCCCGCTGCAGGGCGTGATCGGCACGCTGTCGATCGCCATCGAGGACGAGGGGGACGCCCAGCGCATCCGGCGGCTGGAGACCGCCCGGCGCTCGGCGGAGACGCTGCTCTCCATGATCGACGACATCCTCGACTTCGCCCGGATCGAGGCCCGCCGGCTCGAGCTCGAGCCGGTCTACTTCCCGCTCCGCCAGGCCATGTCCGACACCATGAAGTCCCTCGGCGTGATCGCGGCCTCCAAGCGCCTCACCCTCTCCTACTTCGTGCAGCCCGACCTGCCCGAGACCGTGTGGGGCGACCCGCTGCGCCTGAGGCAGGTGCTGGTGAACCTCGTCGGCAACGCCATCAAGTTCACTCACCAGGGCGAGATCGCCGTGCACGTCTCCCGCGGCGGCGAGAAGGTGCGCTTCGACGTCCGCGACACCGGCATCGGCATCGCCCCCGCGCTGCGCAAGCGCATCTTCGATCCATTCACCCAGGCCGACTCCTCCCACTCCCGGCGCTATGGCGGCGCGGGCCTTGGCCTTTCCATCGTGGCCCGGCTGATCGAGGTCATGGGCGGGACCGTCGACGTGGAGAGCGAGCAGGGCACCGGCAGCGTGTTCTCCTTCCTCATCCCGCTGGAGGCGGACGCCATCGGCGCCGCGCCGCAGCGGCAGCCGTGGGAGAGCTCCCTCGCCGGGCGATCGATCGTCATCGTCGAGCCGGCGGAGATGGCCCGCACCGCCATCGCCGACATCCTGCGCAGCCGCGGCGTCTTCGCCAGCGCGTTCGTCAATGCCGCGCAGGTGCCGGCCGGGCGGTTCGCCTGCGCCATAACGGCCGATCCCGCGGTGACCATTCGGCCGCAGGTCATCATCGCCTCGCCGAACGAGCCGCCGGCCCCGCTGCAGGTCACCCGTCCCGTCGGCGAGCGCGAGCTCATCGAAGCCATCGGCGTCGCCCTCGGCCTGACCACGGAGACCGTCGAGTACTCGCTGGTGCCGGAAGTGCGCGTGATCGAGCCCAAGCGCGTGCTCCTGGTCGAGGACAACGAGGTCAATCGCGAGGTCGTCGGCGAGCTGCTCCGCCGCCTCGGCCATATCGTCACCTTCGCCGCCGACGGCGAGGAAGCCGTGAACAGGATCGAGCGCGGCGCCTTCGACGTCGTATTCATGGACGTGCAGCTCCCGCGCGTGGACGGCCTCGAGGCCACGCGGCGCGTGCGGGCCATGGGGCGGAGGACGCCCATCATCGCCCTCACCGCGCACTCCTCGCGCTCCGACCGCGACCGCTGCCTGACCGCGGGGATGAACAGCGTGCTGGTCAAGCCGGTCACGCGCGCGCAACTCGCCGAGGCCATCGGCGCGGCCTCGGAGGTGTCGGCGGCGGAGACCGCGGAGTCGCTGCTCGAAGTCGTCGGCGGCAACGCCGAGCTCCTGGCGCGGGTGCGCGACGCCTTCGCCCGCCAGACCCCGGAGCTCTTCGCCGGCATCCGCGGGGCCATCGAGCGGCGCGACGCCGACGCCCTGGCCCGGCACGCCCACACGCTCAAGGGATCGCTCAGCAACTTCCCGCCCGAGCGCGGAGCGACGCTGGCGCGGGAGCTGGAGTCCGCCGCCCGCGCCGGCGACGTCGACCGCGCCGCAGCGCTCCTGCCCGTCCTCGAGGACACGGTCGCGCGCCTCAGCAACGATCTGCAGAGGGTTTGACATGATGCACGCCGAACAGCAAAGAGCCATCGACTACCTCACCCGCAAAGGCACTCACGCGCCCATCGAGCGCCTGCGCGAGCAGTGGCACGAGGCCACGCATGCCGTCGAGGCTCTCTTCGACAGCGTCGCCGCGTCCGAGCGCGACACCGCGCCCGCGCCGGGCAAGTGGAGCGCGCACCAGATCCTCGACCACCTCGTCCTCAGCCACGGTCCGGCCATCGCCCAGTTCGCGAGCCTCCTCGAAGGCGTGCGTCCGGACGGCGAGGCCATTCCCGCCGGCCTGCACAGTGAGCCGGATGCGCTTCGTCCCTGGGACGAGCTGCGCCGCGAGCTCGAGCGCATTCATCGCGAGTTCGAGCGCCTGGCGGGCGGCGCGACGGACGAACTTCCCCTCGACGCGAAGGCGCCGCTGGAGATGGTGGTGAAAATCGACGGCCAACCCGTGCACTGGTACGAGGATCTCGACTGGAAGGCCTTCCTCCAGGCCTTCCGCGTGCACACCAAGGAGCACGAGCAGCAGCTCCAGCGCACCCTGGAGGCCATCCGCTGATGCGGGTCGTCATCCCGGACGACTACCAGGATGCCGTGCGCGGTCTGGAGTGCTTCGCCAAGCTCGCCGGCCACGATGTCACGATCTACAACGACACCGTAACGGATGAAGATGCACTCGCCGAGCGCTTCCGCGACGCCGACGCGCTGGTTCTGATCCGTGAGCGGACCCAGATCACCAATGCCCTGCTCGCGCGCCTGCCGCATCTGAAACTGATCAGCCAGACCGGCCGCGGCACCGCCCACATCGACACCGCGGCCTGCGAGCGGCGCGGCATCACCGTCGCCGTCGGCACGGGATCGCCCTACGCACCCGCCGAGCTGACCTGGGCCCTCATCCTCGCCGCCATGCGCCGCATCCCCCAGGAAGTCGCCGCCCTGAAGAGCGGCCGCTGGCAGACCACCCTCGGCACCGCCCTTCGCGGCCGCACCCTCGGCATCTACGGCTACGGCCGCATCGGCTCCCTCGTCGCCAGCTACGGCCGCGCCTTCGGCATGAACGTGGTGGTGTCGCGGGCCAATGCCGACGGCTTCGCCGTTGCCGACGACCTCTTCGCGGCGTCCGACGTCCTGTCCCTCCACCTCAAGCTGACGAAGGAGACCCGCGGCATCGTCACCGCGGACCACCTCGATCGCATGAAGCCGGACGCCCTTCTCGTCAACACCGCCCGCGCCGAGCTGATCGCCCCCGGCGCCCTGGAAGCCGCCCTCCGCGCCGGCCGCCCCGGCTTCGCCGCCGTGGACGTCTACGAAGACGAGCCCACGCTCACGCACCCCCTCCTGTCGATGCCCAACGTCGTGTGCACCCCGCACCTCGGGTACGTGGAGAAGGACAGCTACGAGCTGTACTTCGGGCAGGCCTTCGACGCGGTGAACGCGTTTACGCCAGCTTCGCGTCCATCGTGATCTCCGCCTTCAGCAGGCGCGAGATCGGGCAGCCGGTCTTGGCGTTGTTCGCGGCGGTCTCGAACGCGGCCTGATCGGCGCCGGGCACCTTCGCCCTCACGTCCAGGTGCACCTTCGTCACCGTGAAGCCGGCGTCGGTCTTCTCCAGCGTCACCGTGGCCGTGGTGTCGACGCTCTCCGGCGGCGTGCCGGCGTTGGTCAGCTGCCCGGACAGGGCCATGGAGAAGCAGCCCGCGTGCGCCGCGGCGATCAGCTCCTCCGGGTTCGTCCCCGGCTCGTTCTCGAAGCGGGTGGAGAACGAGTACGGCGTGTCGCGGAGCACGCCCGTGTCGGTCGAGATCGTGCCTTTGCCTTCCTTGAGAGAGCCGGTCCAGCGTGCAGATGCTTTTCGATTCATGGGCGCGCACTCTAGCAGATCACGCCAGGCGCGCGGCCCGCGTGATCAGCTCCGGCGCACCGATGTGCTTGGCGTAGTCCGCGAACCATTCCGTCGGCCCCCGCCAGCGCAGCTGTTCGACGGAGTCGAACAGCTCCGCGTCGTCGCGCAGCGTGGCCAGGGTGCGGAAGAGCATGGCGTGCTCGCGATGCTCGTCCAGCACGAGCGCCAGCCGTCCGGCCCGGGCCACGCCGAGCCACTGCGCGCCGTCGGCCGGGATGTCCTCGATGTGTCCGTAGCGCGCCAGCACGGCCGCGGCGGACATGGCGCCGAAGCCGGGGAGGCCCGGGTAGCCGTCCGCCGCATCGCCGACCAGGGCCAGGTAGTCCGGAATCGACGCCGGCGCGACCCCGAACTTCTGCCGCACTCCCTCGGCATCCCGGATCTTGCCGCTCTTGCGGTCCACCTGCACCACCCGCTCGCCGATGACGCACTGCGCGAGGTCCTTGTCCGGCGTCCAGATGCAGACCTTCTCCACGCCCGGGTCGCTTGCCGACAGCACGGCCGCGGAGGCCAGGGCGTCGTCCGCCTCCAGCTCCACCATCGGCCACACGGTGACGCCCATCGCCGTCAGGGCTTCCTCCAGCGGATGAAACTGCGCCCACAGCGCCGGATCGATCCCCGCGCCGGTCTTGTAGCCCGGCCAGAGGCGGTTGCGGAAGGACTCGATGATGTGATCGGTGGCCACGCCGATGTGCGTGGCCCCGGTCTCGATCATCTCCAGCATCAGGTGCAGGACGCCGCGCACGGCCCCGAACGGCGGATCGCCGTTCTCCAGCCGGCGCAGGCCGTAGAAATAGCGGAACAGCTCGTAAGTACCGTCGACGAGATGGACGATCATGCAATCCCGAGCGGAAGCGAGGGAACTGGGTGGGCGGTGGCGCGCGTCTCGTGCCTCCCACCCGCCCAGATCCCTCGCTCACGCTCGGGATGACAGGCAGTCTACGCCGTTTTCATCTCCGCCAAGGCCATCTCCAGGGCCGCGGTCTTGAGCTGTTCCTGCTCGGTCAGGCGCTCCACCTCCGCCTGGCGCAGCGACCCGTCGGCGAGCTCGCGCAGGCTGAACAGGCATGCCCAGATCAGGAACACGTCCTCGAAGGCCACCCATCCGGCGTGCTCGAGGAAGCGCCACCACTCCGGATTGGCGACGCCGTACACCGACTCGGGCCAGAAGATGCCCCTGAGGAAGTGATCCGCCGCGACGACCGTGGTCGCGGTGAGGATCACCTTCCAGTCCAGATAGAAGGCCAGGAAGGCCAGCGAGCCGAAGACGTGGAAGTGGGTCTCGATGCGGCCGCCGGTGAGATGAATGAGCAGCGCCGAGGAGAGCATTTGCGAGGCGGCGATGACGTGGCGGGTGAGAGCCGTGCCGGGACGGAAGATGGCCAGCAGAATCGGCAGCAGGGCGATGCCCGCGCCGCCGAGGACGGCCACCCAGACGTGCATGTGCAGAACGCGCGTCTTTCCCTCCCAGGCGTAGGGCGAGACGATCAGCGCCGCGACGATGCCGGCGACGTACTGCAGGACGAGCAGACCGGCGAAGAGGCGGTCGATCTTCACCCGCCGGTCGTGCAGCTGCGTGTCGTACAGCTCCTTCGCCCGCGTGGCGACTTCGGGAGTGGTTGCGCTCATCGTTCCTCCGCTGGGTGTTTGGGGTTGATGCCGCATCCGAAGACCGGATGTGCGCCGCTGCCGCTGCCCGAGCTCACGATGCGGATGATGTCCTGCCGGCCGCGGTTGATCCCGGAGTGGCCGCGCAGCGAGGTGATGCCTCCGGCGAAGCGTAGCGTGCCCGAGGGGTCGTACAGGTAGCTCTGGCCGGAGGTGAACCCGCCGAAGGCCTCCGCCCGGCGGCCCTCGTCATCGATGAGGACCTCCGCCCGCCGCAGACGCCGCGCCGCCCGGACGACCTCGGTGTCCAGCCAGTCCGCGTCCGCGCCGGCGGGGCGATACACGAGTACGTGCGTGCGCACCCGCGGCGACTTCTCGAGCACGGCCTGCAGCTCCTGCACGCTGGCCCGACTGCACGAGCAGTGCGGGTGAACGAGCATCACCAGGTCCCACGCGCCGCTCTCGCGGGCGATGCCGCTCCCGGACGGCCAGGACGGCGGGGCCAGGGCGGCCCGGCCGGGGGTGGTCTCGAAGCGGCGGATGGCCCGGTAGGCCGCGCCGATGGTGCCCGCCCAGAGGCAGGCGGCGAGGAGCAGGGCGATGGTGATGACGGGGCGTTTCATTTCTTTCGTAGTGCGTCCAGGGGGGAGATGGGCTGGTTGTTCTTCTCGAACTTGATCCGGCTGGAGGTGAGCAGCTCGATCCGCTGGCCGAGGGGAATGGCGTAGAAGTCGGGGGGAGGCACCTTCGCCACACGCCCGTCGGGGTAGTGGATCGTGGCCCAGTCGAAATTCATCGCCGCGGCTCTCCTCGGTTGTCTGGGTTGGGGACCGCCCGGCAGTCTACCGTAGATCCCGCCGAATCAGAGACTTACATCATTCGCGGCCGATGTATGGAACGAATGGGGAGACGCCGCTGTGCCGGCGGCGTCTCCCTCCACGGATGGGTTAGCTCGTCTTGGTCTGCGCCTTCGGCACCACCTCCTTCCGCCGGCGGGTGACCGCGCGGGCCATCGCGTCCACCTCGGGCACCGGGGCCGAGATGTCGACCTGCAGGTTGATGCCCTGGGCGATGCGGTAGGCCGACACGGCCCGGCGGCCGATCTCCGCTCGGCGGACGGCGACCATGTAGCGGACGCCCCGGGCGAAGCGCTCCAGCTCCTCGGCGATCGGCACGTAGGCCTCGCAGAACCGCAGCATGTCGCGGATCTCGGCCGGGGTCAGGGTGACCGTGGCCGCGAACGTCTGGGAGGACTCGAGCGCGATGGCGAGGGAGTCGAAGAACTGGTTCGGCAGCGAGCGTTGGCCGCGCGGCCGGGTCTTGGAATCGAGGGGCTTCGGCGGGATGCCGAATCCGGTGATGGAGCCCTGCAGTTTGCGGAGCTCCTCGACCAGCTTCAGCGCCGCCTCGGCGTGGGACATGGGTGTTTCGATGACTGACATATGACTTTCTCCTTTCTTTGCCTTTCAATATTTTCAAGTTAACTGCAACATTGATCGATCAATGACACAAGTGTATTTCCGACACATTCGATTGTCAAGCCCCTTTTTGTGTGCTACGTTATTGGCACAATGCTGCACGATGAACTGCGAAAGGCCCGTGAGGCGGCGGGACTCAGCCAGGCCGAGCTGGCGTCGCGCGCCGGCATCCCCCGCAACCAAGTGGTTCGCGCCGAGAAAGGCGCCAACGTCACCCTCGACACCCTGCGCAAGCTGGTCGTCCAGCTGCCGATCGACAGCCTGACTCTGGTGGACACGGTGCAGCTCTCGGTGAGACCGATCCCCGAGCCGGACCAGCTCTACTACGGGGCCGTGGAGATCGTCGACAAGCTCACCGAGGCCCTGGACGTCGCTTCCCAGCACGCCGAACATGTCCAGCGCGCCCGCGCGCAGACGCAGCCGGGAGCGGCTGCCGAGGTACCCGTGCGCAGACGCGCCAAGCGCCCGCCCACCCGCGGGGAGTTGAATCCCCTGGACGGCGTGGAGCTCGTGACCTTCGACAAGTGAGGGTCGGGGCCTCTCAAAAGAGGCCCGACCTCTCGCCGGTGAGGGTCCGACCCTGGCTGGGGCACAGTGCACCCCATACGTGAGAGGGTCGACCCCTCACGCGAGAGGGTCGGACCCATGCCGTGAAGGGTCGGACCCCTCCCGTGCATGAGGGCACCCCTCACCGGAGAGGGCTCGACCCTGGTTGGGAAGAGGTCGACTCTTACTTGGCAGGCCGTGAATAGGTGAACGCGCGGGTCAGAGTCACTCTCGTCCCGCGGCACTCCACGTGGATGTCGACCGTCCCCTCCGCGTGCGAGGGGGCAATGGCAATGAGACCACCCTCGGCGTCCTCCACGCGAGCCGCCGGGAGATGTCCGAACCACACGTGGCAGTCGCCGCTGAACCCCACACCGCGCAGCGGAACCCGAGCGCCGCCCCAGGAACTGCCCGTGGCGCTGGCATAGACCGTTGCCCACACGCTCTCGGAACGGCCGACGTTGTTCGACGTGTACATTTCGACGCGCCAGGCCCCGGGAGAGAACACATGCTCGACCCGCGCCGTTGCGCTGACCTCCAGTACCGGTGAGCCATCGCCGAAGTCCCACGTCGCCACATCGCATGGGCGCGGCTTGTAACGCACCGCCGTGGGCGGCATCGGGTAGACGAAGATCTCCGGGTGCACGTCGAAGATGATGGGCTTGCCCGCCTCGATGGTGAAGGGCGAGGCCGGGTCGCCGACCCCGCGGCCGAACGCACGAAGGCCCACGGAGGGCACTCGCTCCATGGGATCGCACGGCGGGTCGTCGGCGAAGGACACGAGCGCGAGCGCGAGAGAGGCGAGGAGGCAGCAGAGGCGGCGCATGTCTCTCAGTCTGCCGTAAACGTCATGCCGCCCGCCGCAAGGGGATTGCTGTTTGCCAGTGCAGCGGCGAAATGGCGTCGGCAGGAGCGAACTCGATGTGCAGCACGCGACGATGACCCGTCACGCCCGACGGTAGCGACGAATGGACCAGTAAAGGACGCGTGAACAGGAGTGCGCCCTTGGCCAGGTGCGGGTGCACCGGCGCTTCCGTGGCGACCCGGTGCTGGAGGTCCTCGTCGGTGAGCTTGCCCCATTCGTGACTGCCGGGAAGGACGCGGAGCGGCCCGTAATCCGGCCCACCGTCGTCGAGAGAAATCCAGGCCCCGAGCATCTGCTTGAGCACGGAAGTCGGCGGCTCCACATGCACCACCCCTACCTTCGTGGACCACGGTCCATAGCCGGCGACATTCATGCGTTCCCGGACGGCGATCAGCCGGTCCTGATGCCACCGGGCACGCCCATCCGACTCGCTCATTTTGTCGAACAGAGTGGCCTTGATGGCGACGAGGTCGCGGCCCACCACCGACCAGAGGCATTGAGCAAACTGCTGATGGCGAATCAGTTGCAGAACGGTTGGATGGGCGATGAGGCCTCGGGTTCCACCACGGCTGGCGCCGATGACCGGCAGGGAGGAGGCCAGGTGATCGCATTGGCCATGGGTCAATCCAATGTCGGCCACGGCGAAGCCGGCCTGAAGGTCAGTCACCGAAGCATGCTACCGCGGATCGGGCAGGCCTCTCGTTTTATTTGGAATGCAGGCGGGCGTGATACCGTGCCGACACGGAGGCACCATGTCACGAATCAACGGAGAGAAAGCTCGGGCCGCGATCGCAAAACGGAGCAGGACCGCACGCCGCGCCAAGGATCGCGCACGACTGGCAGAAATCCGGGCCGGCGAGGGCAAGGCCGCTGCACCGCCGGCTCCGAAGAAACGACAGGCCTGAGCACGACGGCCTTCTTCATGGGGAAGGCAACGGCGCCGCGACCGTCGGCACATCGGGCGTGGCAGGGCCCGACGGAACGTTGGCTTTGGGCGCTTCGTCGTCCTTCTCTCGGAACCCGTACTTGCGCCAGATGAAGGTCCACAGCGCCACCGTCAGAAATGCAGCACCGAAGAGACCTGCCTGTTCCCATTCCATCGCGAGCGGTGTGTCGTCGCGAAACAGCTTTGCCTCCAGGAAACGATCGAGCTTGGACAGCAGGTAACCGCTGACGAACGCGTAAATCGCCTTCTTGAGCTCGGCGAACTCGCCCTTCTCCTCCCTGGAGAATGGCGATGCAAACAAGCCGGCCACCCAACCACAGAGAATTCCGAGAATGATCAGAAGATGATTGCGAGCCACGGGAACACCGCGATCATCTGCGCCCACCCACCACGCCAGAGTCAGCAGACCGCACAGAAGGATGAACAAGAACACAGAGGACGTCAGGACCGTGGCGGCGTATTCGCCAAAGTGCGCCTGGAGGTGTTCGTAGCGTAAGTTCCACTTGCGCGATCGGTCCGTCTGCGGAGAGCCCCCTCCAGTCGAAGCTGCATCAGGCATGTGGTCTCCTCTCGCAGCCTCTCGGCAGCGTGGTCATGCGGCGTTGTACGGAAGGCAGGAATATACACCTGTTCGCCGGTCACCCACTCGACGACCTGCCCGAAGGCTGGTTTCACCCCCTAGGCGCTCAGCTTGTTGGAAACTGGGGTCATGCGAACCAATGTCGAATCGGCATCCGATGCTGCGCCTCCGCTCATGCCATTAGGCCCGATGACGCGAGGCGGCGGCGCTCCCCCTTTTACAGTCAGGCGGAGCGCCGCCTTCGCGTCATGAGAAATGTCGGCATCGCTTTTCTTCCCTGGCTGCAGCTTTGCCCAGCTGGACGCCGACGCGCTGAGGACTGTCTGCATGCGATAGAACATCTGCCAGAGTTGAGTCTCCGTGGCTTCCTTCGCAGTGAAGAGGAGCTCACGTCTTAGATCGACGAGCTCGTAATGCGTTCGACGCTCGTGCAGCCACAGGTCTCCTGGTTTCCGAATCCCCTCGATCGAGGTCACTACCCCCGCGACAGCCGTCGTGATGACCACAGCCAGCAGCATGTATTCACGGTAGGCTACGCTGAATGCCCCGGCGCTCGCCAACACGGTCGACAGTGCAGTCAGCCCGAACATCCCGTAGCGCAACAGGTGATGAAATCGCTTGTGTTTCTCGGAATCTCGATACAGCCGTTCTATGGCTCTATCGAGCTCCTCTTCCAGCAGTTGGTAGTGTGGCATTTGGTCACCTCAGCAATGCGCGGAGACACGTTGGGGGACCGCCCTCCTTAAATCTGCGTTGGCGGGAACCCTACGTCGTGCTTCTGAGTAGTGCCGGAAATCGGCGAATCGTTTCAGGCAGTCGTGGAATGGTGTGTCGACAACACGTGGCATGCCCCACCCAACCGCCTCCCTAATGCGCGCGAGGGGACCGCCGCCTCGGGCGTCAGGTAGGAATCCTCCGCAATCGCTGCGGAAGTCTGTTGCTAGGCGGCCACCCGTTTGGATTCGACGAGGATTGCTTTAGGGATCTCGATCCCAACCACGTTGAGCGACCTCAGGTCCATAGCGGAATGTTCGGCTTTGAATTCAGAGTTCATCGCCCGGACAAACGGGTCGTCCGTACGGAGCACGGTTGCTCGTATGATCTTCGACCATTGCGATTCATCCACAAACGTCCGAAGCCATTCCGAGAACTCACGGACAGCTTTACCACGTGACTTCTCGTCGAATCCCTGCGCGCTAACTACGACATTCCAGGCGTCGTCGGTGTCAGCGTCAGGCGCCAACAGCATGAACAACGCGACCGGGCCGGCTTTTGCCTCGACCTCGCCGGCAAGTTTCCTGATCTGCTCTACCAGTGCGTCGTGATCCATGTGAGAACTCCGTGTGTGTCCTCGCGAATCGCGTTCAGAATATCTTCCGCATCTTGACGCTGCACTGATCCTGGCGCGTCATAACGACGTTCGGTTTCCACGGTGCTGCTGTCGACCAGTTGTCGAACAGCGGCTGGTTGCCCGGGTCGAGCGTTTTTCGAAGTCCAGCCAAGAGAAGCAGCTGATCAAGATCGTGAACCGCATACACCTTTGACAACTTTCCCGTGTCAGGATACTCGTCGACGTCGAGGAGCTTACAGATCCGCGCCTTCAGCGCCAGTTCGACGACATAACCTGCAAGATACACGCAGCCGTCGTACAGTCCGGCGTCGAACAGCGCCTCGGCTTCCCTGAGCCGTAGGAGCGCCAAGTCCTTTAGACTCTGATACGTAGCCACGCGTTCGCACCTGTGACACCCTGCAGGTATCCGAAGCATACGCGAGCGTCAGTGTCTCGCCAAGCTCCGTAGCCCACGCGTGCTGAGGGCCCGCGCACGCCTCCTCCCTAATGCGCCCGCCACCGCCGCGCGTGCGCGAACATCCATCGGCGATCGTCGGCCCATCAGGGTCTGACGAGCACCACCGCGCGATTCGCCGACGCGAGGTACCGGCGCGCCACCCGGAGCACGTCCTCGGCGGTCACGAGCGACATCCGGGCGGCTTCGGTGTTGACGCGCCGGGCGTCGCCATAGAACAGGACCGCGCGGGCTGCGGCACTGGCGACGCCTGCGGCCGTGGAGAGTTGCTCGTTTGCCCAGGCGCGTTCCTGCTCTCGCGCAACCTGCAATTCGCCGTCGGAGACGAGCTCTCGTCGCAGTCGTGCGAGCTCCTCATCGACCGCCGCCATCACCGCGTCGGGGGACACGTGGGGGAGAAGCCTCGCGCGCATGCGGAAGATGCTGCTGGCGCACGGCCATTCGGTCTCGCCCTCTCCGAAGTCCCGGACCAGGCCCCCTTCGACGAGGCGGCGCTGCAACCGAGACCCTGGTCCCTGGCCGATGACGTCCGCGAGGATGTTCAGCGCGTACCAGTCGCGCGTCGTGGATGCCGCCGTGGGATAGCCCCAGTGAATCTCGGTCTGTTTCACCGGCAGGGTGAGGGCGGCATTCCGCTGGCGTCGGAGCCGGGTCGCATAGGAAGCGCACGCGTGCACGCGCCGGCCGGAACGCAGTCCGCCGAGGCTCTCCACGGCGATGCGAGTGACCTCGGCATCGGCAAACGTGCCCGCCAGGGCAATGACGGTGGAGGACGGAACGTAGTGCGCCTCGATGAATCGCTGGACGTCCCCTGCGCTGACCTCGGGGGAGACGATGTTCGCGGAGTGACCGTGAGGCCGGGTGCCGTAGACGAGCCGGAGGAGTGCATCCTCGGCGGCGACCGCCGCCGGGGCCGGCGGCGCCACACCGTCGATTGGGCGATGAGCGAGGGCGTCCCGGAGCTGACCGAGGATCTCCGGAAGCGTGGCCAGGGTCGCGCTGGCCGTGAAGAGCGACCGCTCTTGATTCAGGTCGGCCGTGAATCGGGGAAGCCGGCTCCCGATGACGCGACTGGCCAGCAGAGCCGCGCCGGCGCGAGGTTGCGGGTCTCGGTTCGAGCCGGCGCGAACGGTGACGTGAACCGCGATCGCGTCGCTCGGAACCGCCGGCGCGAGCACGACCCGGATTCCGCTCTCGAGCTCGAGCGTGCGGAGGAGAACGTCGGCAGCAGCGGCAGGACGCGTCAGTGCGACGAAGCAGAGGAGGGCGAGGACGATGGGGCGCACAGCCATGAGTACGTCCCCGACCGGCAAACGTTGGATCCTCTCCCCGCAAGCGGGGAGAGGATCGACAGGGTGTCAGTGGGAGGTGAGCCACTCCAGCATCGGCTGCCACACCTCTTCCTCCGCGTCGTTGGCGAGGAACAGGTCGGCGTGTCCGTAATCGAACAGCCGCTGGGGGGCGGGGAGTTTCTGCACGATCAGGCTGGTGACGTCGGTGCTGCCGAGGAGGGTGGTCGTGTAGAGGCCGTAGTCACCGAAGCCGCCAGCGGCGCCGACGTAGAGCACGGGGACGGTGATGTCGCCGAGGTGATCGTCGAAGAGGACGTTGGTGGCCTCGCACACCGCCGCATCGGCGTCGGCCAGCTCGCGGTTCGGCTGGTACGGCGCGGACATCTGCTCGAAGGCGAAGAGGTCGGCTTCGTTCGAATAGGTGAGGCCCGCCGGCGCGCCGAACTGGTCGAAGACGCCGCCGGTGAAGTGGTAGAACGGCGCCGGCTCGAGGCCGCCCAGCAGCACGAACGTGGCCTCGCCGACGAGCAGGCCGGCCTGGCGGTTGGTGAGGTTCGGATCGAGGATGGACGTTCCGTTCGGATCGACGATGGCGAGGGTTCCGAGGAGCGAGACGAGGCCGCCGACCGGATTCGCGTACTGCCCGCCGGCGAGGAGGGCCTCGGTGTTCTGCTGCCGCTGGCACGCGGCCGCCTTGAGCTCCGGCACGTTCGTCTTGAGGTAGATGTCGACCGGAATGAAGCCCCGGACATGACGCTGGCCGGCGGGCAGCTGGCTCTCCTGGTTCAGATACGCGTAGCCGATCTGGCCGCCGCGGCTCCAGCCGAGGAGGACGAGCGGGTCGAAGCCGCTGCCGGTCATGG